>JBHACV010000216.1:0-5118 GCA_041854705.1 Corynebacterium sp. | reverse complement strand
GTTTTACGCGTTAGCGCATGGCCAGAAACCTCAAGATTGGTGATACTAGCATGGGCTAACTCACATATGAATTGCTGGTAGGGTCGGGCATATGTCCGACCCTCATTCTTTATCCACAAACTCGTGTTCTACTCCCACCCAAAAAATCATCCCAGCTATCTGGTGCAATGCTAATGCAACAGAAGCTGCTGAGTTTTACGCTTCGGTATTTCGAGATGCCGCTATTGTTGAGTCCGTGTCGGGAATGGCGGAGTATATCAGTATTCATGGTCAGCACTTTTTGCTGATTAATGGTAATGACATGTTTGCGCCAAATGCGTCGATAAGCGGAATGCTCAATTTTAACCCGTTGCTTTTTGGTAGCGAAGCGCAAGCACGTGCCTACCTTGATGAACTCTATGAAAAGCTCAGCACCGGCGGAGTTTTGATGGAACTGGGTGAGTACCCGTTTAGCAAACGATATGCTTGGGTGCGGGACAAGTTTGGTTTTACCTGGCAGTTAATGCTTACCGATCCCAACGAGCCGCCCTCGCCGTTTGTGATTCCGTCGTTCCTGTTTGGCGATGACAACCAGTTCCAAGCCAAACGTGCCACCGATACGTGGATTGAGCTGTTTCCTAATTCCAGTCGCCGTAGTCTCGTCCCTTACCCACCGGCGGATGAGGCGCCCGAGGATGCTGTTATGTTCAGCGAGTTTCTTCTCGACGGGCATAACTTTTCGACAATGGACGCAGGGCGCGAACTCGGATTCACTTTCACACCTGGGGTGTCGATGGTGGTGTATTGCAAGGATCAGGAAGAGATTGACAAATATTGGGCAGTGCTGTCGAAAAAACCTGAAGCTGAGCGCTGTGGGTGGTGCGTGGATGAATGGGGTGTGTCCTGGCAGGTGATCCCGCACAATATCAATGAACTTATGTCTAATGAAGAAACCCGAAACAAAATCCTGGAGATGAAAAAGATTGATCTGATGTTGCTGTAGGTATTGGCTTAGCCTGATTCGGCGCTGTGCAAAGAACATGGCTCAGGGTAGCTAGCTAATAGCTCCTTGTATGCGGCCTTGATGGGGTAGTTGGATTCAAGCTGTCTTTCACGATTCAGCTGCCCATCCAAAGGTTTGCTCAAGGGTGAATGGCAGCTTGATTCGAATTGGTGCGGCAGGCATCAGGATTAATGCCAGCGCGGATTAGGGCTTTAGGGAGTCTGTTGGTGGATGCATGTTGGATTCAAGCTGTCTTTCACGATTCAGCTGCCCTATACACGCCGCCACAACAGGCAAACAGCAGCTTGACAATTATTTAACAACCGCTAGCACTAGAACCGAGCAGACCTTCACAATCCCAAGCAAGCTGCAACTGGAAGGATCAGCACAAGACATCTTGTATCTGCAAGCTCACCTGGGCCCAATATTTAGCTAGCTGCACTAGCCAGATAAGTCCTAAGACTTCACACCACCTGCGGTGAGCCCAGAGACAATCCGACGTTGGAAGGCTAGAACCATAATGATTAGCGGAATTGTCACCAGTGCACCAGCTGCCATAACGGAGGCATAGGGGTACTCGAAGTGGCTATCACCAGAAAAACGGGCGATAGCGACTGTGACAGGTTCGGTAGTATTGTTGGAAAGTTGGTTGGCCAGCATGAATTCGTTCCAAGTGGCGATGAAGCACAAAATTGCGGTGGTGAATAGTGCTGGAGCTGCCAGCGGGAGCAGTACGGTTCGGAATGCGGTGCCACGTGCGGCGCCGTCGACACGCGCGGCTTCTTCGAGTTCCCAGGGTAATTGCCGGAAAAACGAAGTCAAAGTGTAAATGGTCAGTGGCAGGGCAAAAGAAATATTGGGAATGATGAGCGCTCGGTATTGTCCAATCCAGCCGAGGTCACCGAAGAGTTGGAACAGTGGGGTAACCAAGGCAATGCCAGGGAACATGCTGGCTGCCAGCACAATGCCAGTAACAATGCCTTTTCCGCGGAAATCGACTCGGGCGAGGGCATAGGCGGTGAACACTCCAACCGTGACCGCAATTATAGTGGTCATGAAGCCAATGAGCAGGGAGTTGCCAATAGCACCGAGGAAATCATTTCCTTTGTTGGTTGCCAAGGCGTCTTTGAAATTCTGCAGTGTAACGTGGGTTGGCCACGGGGTGGTGTCGAAGGTGTGCTGTTTGTCGCGCAGTGCGGTGACTACCATCCAGTAGAACGGAGCCAACCCCCAGATGAGGATGAGCACGACACCCAAATAATTGCTGATGGCTTTGCGCATTTTTTAAACCCCAATCCTCACGAGTGGTTCGGTGTTCTCGGATTCCAATGAACCTGAGTCTAGGGTCGAACCAGTGCCAGTACCTTGTTCTTTCCGCCGCTTACGTGCGGCCTTCTTTTCGGCTCGTTTTTCAGCATTGCCGGAAACATCAGCACCGAAGAACCGAATCATCAAAAAGGCGACGAAGAAAATCATCAGGAAGATCATGGTCGATAATGCGGATGCTGAATTGAAATTATTTTGCCGTACATCTGCAACTACCAGCTGGGAAATGGTGGCAGTGGGAGAATTCGCAGAGGAAGAAATCAAGATCACAGGCAGGTCATACATGCGCAATGCATCAAGAGTACGGAATAAGATGGCCACCATGAGCGCAGGTTTAACCAGCGGTAGGGTAATGAACCAGAACTGCTTCCAAGTGCTGGCGCCGTCGACACGCGCGGCTTCGTAAACATCCTTGGGGATCATTTGTAGACCGGCGAGGATCAGCAGTGCCATAAAAGGAGTAGTTTTCCAGACATCGGCAATAATCACAGCGGTGCGGGCAGCCCAAGGATCGGTGGTCCACGAGATAGGGGTACCGAGCAAGGAATTGATGATGCCACGGTCAGCGAAGATGAATTGCCACAGTTTTGCGGTCACAGCGGTGGGGATGGCCCATGGGATGAGCACTGCTGCGCGTAGAAATGCTCGACCGCGGAATTCACGGTGCATGACCAGCGCCATGAGCATGCCGAGGATGATTTCTAGGGAGACGGTTACCACGGTGAAAAATAGGGTATTGCTCACTGCTGGCCAGAAGTCGGTAGAGAGCACTCCTGGGGGACAGGTGCCAATCTCGCCGCTGGCGGTCATGCAGCGTTGTGATAACCAATAAACATAGTGCTCAATGCCTGCGAATCCGCCTTGAACGAAGATCCCAGTTTCTGGATCAAGGTGTTTGTCTGATTGGAATGACAGGTAGATGGCTCGCACAATGGGGTAGCCAATCACCACCGCTAAAACTATGAGTGATGGTGCCACTAATAATGCGGCGACCCGAGATCTTTTGACCATTATGTGTCCTTATACAAGACGGAGGTATTTGAGGCGATAACGGCAAAACACCCAAAACCTCGCTGCTGAGGTTCTAGGTGTCGCGGCAGGAAAACTACTGCGCAGCTTCGATAGCGGCCTTCATGTCCTTGGTCGCATCATCCACACTCTTACCAGCAGTCAAAGCAGCATAGGCATTATCTTGGATAGCCTTGGAAATCTCTGGGTAGAACGGGGAAGCAGGCCGCGGAACAGCATTTTCCAGCGAGGTCTTGAGGGCTGGGAAGTACGGGTACTTCTCGATCAGGGCCTCGTCATCGTAGATGGCGGACAATACTGGTGGGAAAGACTGCTCGGCGAAGTACGTCTGATTTTCCTCATTGATGACAAACTCAATGAAGTCGCGAGCAGTAGCCTTGTTTTCAGAATTGATATTGATGCCATTATTGAACCCGCCGAGGGTAGATACACCAATACCATCCTTGCCAACCAGCGGCTGCACCTCAAACTTGTCAGCAACGGCGGATCCTTCGCCACCGGCTAGATCAAACATGTATGGCCAGTTAATGGCGTAGGCGGTATCGCCACCAGTAAAGGCGAGCTGGGTTTCTTCCTCAGTGGCTGAGGTAGAAGACTTGGCGATGATGTCGTTGTTGTAAGCATCGACCATCGCTTGAAGGCCTTCCTTAGCAGCGTCGGAATCGACTACTGGGTTGCCGGACTCATCCAGCACATGGCCACCCCAACCTTCAATGAAGCCTAGTGTGTTCACGGTCAGACCCTCATACTGCTTGAGCTGGGTAGTCAAACAGTCTATATCGGCACTCTTGGCTTCACAGGAAGCGGCAAGCTCTTCAAATGTGGTGGGGGCCTCTGGAATAGCTTCAGTGTTGCGGAACAGTAGCTGACCATTGGTGTTCTGCGGCAAGGCATAGAGTGTGCCATTATAAGTAGCCGATTCCACCGTGGGCTGTAGCAAACCAGAGGTGTCTACTGCGAGATCGCCCTCTAGTGGTGCGAGCCACTGGTTCGCAGCAAACTCGGCGGTCCAGATTACATCGAGTGCCATTACATCAATGTCGGCGCTGCCAGCTTGCAGGGACTGTACTAGCGCATCTCGTTGATCGTCGGCTTCGCCAGCGAGCTCTTTGAAGGTGACTTGCTCATCTGGGTGGTCAGCATTCCACTTGTCGATGACGTGCAGCAGTTTCTCAGAGTCAACTTTGCCCATCGCATAAGTGATGGGGCCGCGACCGTCCCCGGTTGTACCAGTGGTTTCCTCACCACCAGTATCAGAGGAACAGCCTCCAAGAACCAGTGCCCCAACCATTCCAATGGCAAGCACGGACTTACGGAAAAGGTGATTGGTCATAAAAATCCAACCTTTCTTGAAAAGGGTCCTTACCCACAAAATTTAGTTGTGAAATGTGAGTTTTGGGGGGAATTGTCAAAACTCACAAAGTTTTCTTCAACCGCATCCCCGTTTTCGGGCTGAACTGATGAGCCAATTGCGGCGCAAAACTAAAGGTCAACCGTTGGCCTGGTGTCACCGAATGCGTCGGCGGCAGCTTTGCGACGAGCATCTGATCCCCGTGGGTTTGGCCATAAGCGAAAGCTTCCGATCCTAGTTCTTCTACAATCGCCACCTGCACCTCAATGCCGATATGGCCAGGTTTGGTACCGACAAACATATTCTCCGGTCGTACCCCCAAAGTGATACGGCGGCCTTTGACTTCGATGGGAAACAGGTTCATTGCTGGTGATCCAATAAAACCTGCGACAAACTCATTGGCCGGGTTATCATACAATTCTCGGGGACT
>JBHACV010000215.1:0-23697 GCA_041854705.1 Corynebacterium sp. | reverse complement strand
TTAAGCTTTTCGACGAACCCAGCAAGGCTTTTCGCAGCTTGACGCCGCCGAGATGGCACCAAACCAGAGACCGGCAAGGCGATAACAGCTCCTTGGAGTTGCGCTGGTGCTGGTGGCTTGGGAGTGTAGTCTGCCGGGTCATATTCAGCTACCACCAGGTGGGCATTGGTGCCACCGAAACCGAAACCGGACACTCCAGCGAGTTTCTTACCAGAGTATTTAGGCCACTCTCGGGGATCTTCGACCACTTCAATATGCTCAGCATCGAAGTCTACATACCGATTAGGGGCAGTGAAATTCAACGACGGTGGTAGGGTGCTGTTTTGCATGGCTAGCACCACTTTAATCAATGATGCTGCACCTGCGGCAGATTCAGTGTGCCCAAAGTTGGTTTTCACCGAACCCAATAGAGCTGGTTTTGCTGCCTCCCGTCCAGTACCAAGTACCGCACCAATGGCGCTTGCTTCTATGGGGTCGCCCAAGATAGTGCCGGTGCCGTGGGCTTCGACGTAATCAACAAGCTGCGGGTCAACTCCAGCATCTGCGTAGGCGCGCTGCAATACATCGACCTGAGCGTCGGGATTCGGCGCGGTCAGGCCATTAGAATGCCCATCAGAATTCACCGCTGAGCCCTTGATTACCGCAAGAATCTCATCGCCATCCTTAATGGCATCATCAACACGTTTTAGCACGACCACACCGGCGCCATCGGAACGCACAAAGCCATCGGCGTCATCAGAAAATGCGTGCACTTTACCGGTCGGGCTAAACACCCCTAGTTCCCCGAAACTGGTGGAAACATGGGGGGTGGCAAGGATATTGACACCACCAGCAACGGCAATATCGGCGGCCCCTTCGCGCAGGTCACGTACCGCCTGATGCACCGACACTATAGAGGATGAACAAGCAGTGTCTACTGAAATCGACGGTCCTCTAAAATCAAACGTATAAGAAACTCGATTGGCAACAATGGAGGTTGAGGTGCCAGTCAAGGCATAAGGATGTGCTTCACCGGGATCGGAACTGAGCAGCATGCCATAGTCGTTATTGCTTGACCCCATATACACACCAACTGCCTTGCCTTTAAGACTGCTGGCAGGAATATGAGCATGCTCTAATGCCTCCCAGGTCAGCTCTAAAACAATGCGTTGCTGCGGATCAACATTGACGGCTTCTAGCGGGGACATGCCGAAAAACTCTGCATCGAAGCTGGCGATGTCATCAAGATAGCCACCAATTAGACTGATCTCTGCCATTTTCTTGGCGGTTATCTCATCACTGGCATATTCCGACCAGCGACCAAGTGGCAATGGTCCAACCCCATCACGACCTTCAATGAGCATCTGCCACATTTGATCGATATTGTCTGCACCAGGATAGCGGGCTGCCATGCCTACGATGGCTATATCACGACTTCCTGGGTTGCCATTGGGAACCGAAAATGTCCTAACCGAAGTGGATTTGCTACGAACCGGTTCGCCTTCGATTAGGTGTCGAGCTAAAGTGTCGATGGTGGGATATTCATAAGCGATAGTGGCATCCAACTGGGCACCAAGCAGGTTTTCCAGCTCACCAGATAGCACCACAATGTCACGCGAGGAGAGCCCGAAGGATTGCATTGGTCGGTCGTCGGTGATCTCTTCTGCTGGCAGTCCGGTCGTTGTGGCTACCCAATCATGGAGCCAGCCACGCAGCTGTTCGACTGTCATTTTCTGCACGTTGTTTTCGTCGATCAACGTCAGTCCTTCATTTCTCTTTTACCACGGGGTTACCCGTAATTTGCACAATCATTCTTTACTATATCGGCTCAATGATTCTTAGCGTTTCACCAGCCACGCCTCACCAAGCTCGGGTTTTAGTCGATTTCGGCGGAGCAAAACAAATAACCATCACACATTAGCAGTGAATTCTTAAAAAATACTGAATTTATGACATGCTTCATCAGCAATCCCCCAGCGCCTACAGCAACTGGGGGTCGATGCAGCGATACTTGTCACTATCCTTCCAAGTATTTCTTCTTATTCACTCGGCGTGCAATCTTTCCAGCCGAGGAACGAGCAACCTCACCTGGCGCCATAATGCGAATTTCAAACGGCACAATGCCATGCGCTTCGGTTACCGCAGCACGAATAGCTTCAATGGCGGCAGCATCACCAGACTCATCTTGGTTTACCCCACGCTCTGCGAAAATAATGAGCTTTTCCACATCGTCGCCTTCGACCGCGAAAGCAGCAACCGAATCGGGACGGATATGCTCTGAA
This sequence comes from Corynebacterium sp., assembly GCA_041854705.1. Classification (GTDB taxonomy): domain Bacteria; phylum Actinomycetota; class Actinomycetes; order Mycobacteriales; family Mycobacteriaceae; genus Corynebacterium. The sequence continues at coordinate 21,436 of JBHACV010000215.1, read as the reverse complement.
GCTGCGTTAGCGGTGTACTCAATATCCTGTGGGTAGTGATTGCGCCCAGCAATAATCACGAGGTCCTTAATGCGACCAGTGATATAGAGCTCATTGTCAATAATGACCCCTAGGTCCCCCGTAGCTAACCACTCATGGTCAGGTGCGTCTTCAGCACGAGAGTTTTCACTCAACCGACTAGCCAGCGAATTATGGAAGGCCTCTTCAGTTTCTTCAAATCGACCTAGGTAACCTGATGCTTTATTTCCACCGTGGACCCAGATCTCACCAATAGCATTTTCTGGGAGTTCTGCCCGAGTTTCTGGATCGACAATGGTTAGGTATTGTGGGCGGACAGTTTGGCCCACCGATGCAAAGGTTGCAGAGTTTTCTCCCTTTTCCACCAGCACAGCTTCACCTGCTGCGAGCTTTTCGCGATCAAGGTTAACGAAAACTGGCCGGGTTTCGGTTTGTGGGGTGGAAATCAAAAGTGTGGCCTCTGCCATGCCATAAGAAGGACGCAGTACCTCGCGTTTGAGGCCAAACTTGGAAAATGCCTCGTAGAAGGAGGTCACAGCTTTTTCGCTGACTGGTTCGGAACCAATAATCAAACCGTCGATAGCAGAGAAATCAAGGGTGTCATCTACTTCGGGCAGCCCATACCGTACCGCAAGATCAAGAGCAAAGTTAGGAATCACGGTATAAACATTGACATCATCCTCACGGGTGGCGAGTTGCTTGAGCCAGCGAGATGGTTGTTGGATGAAATCTCGGGGCGCCATGAGCTCCATATCCAGCCCCAATATGGTCACGAAAGTAGCCAGAATAATGCCCATATTATGATGCAGCGGCAACCACGTGACCAACCGCAATGGGGTTTGCAACTTGGCCGCAGTGAAAATCTGAAGCACATTGGTCATAATCGACCGGTTGGTTAGCATCACACCAGCTGGCACGCGGGTGGAGCCAGAGGTATAGAGCAAGAATGCCGGTAGGTCTACCGGCATGGATTGGGTCCGTGCCATGAGTATTTGGTTTGCCTCAGAGAACAGTGGGTTCTGCCAGCTTTCAGCCAGCGAATCTGGCAGCGAATCCACGGACAGTACCCTAGGGCGCTGCTTGCCGGGCACGTCGGCAAAAAATTCCCGGACCGCAGCGGCGGAGCGACTATTAGTCAGCACTACCTTGGGCTCAGCGTCGCCAATGACAGCCCGAAGGTGATCGCCATGACCTGGCTCATTGGGATCGTACAACGGGATGGGAACCACGCCAGCATACATGGCACCAAGCATGGCAAAAATGTAGTCAGGAGAGTTATTAGCCAAAATCACAGCGCGATCGCCCACAGTTGCAACTTGCTGCAACCTAGCCGCGACAGCTTTGATGCGGGTATTGATCTGATCGCGGCTGTAGTCCACAGCCACACCATCCCGCGACTCAGAGAAATCCCAGAACCGGAGACAATTGCGGTCAGCCGCCCCCGACTTCTTTTCTATTTGGTAGACCACCTCGCACATTCCAGCGAGGGTAAGTTCTGGCCTGAGAGTGATCTCGCCCTTCTCATTGAAGAACTGATTAACGACCGCTTGTAAATCCATGACTCTCCTTAAGAGCTTTTGAGTATTGAGCGAGTATGCCTCTTAGATTTTATCGTGAGCACAAGAACCAGCATTACGTGCTTTCCTGCTTGAAACTACCTAAGCTTTTGTCTCACCGCAATTGATTTTAGTTTTGGTCGATCAGTCCTTTGGCCCAATCCACCACCCATTGATTGGTGGTGGTGCCGGGAATCACATCTGGATTGCTGGCATACATTGCATGTACCCCATTGGCTTGAACTAATTCTGCTGCTCTTCCCACTGCATTACCAACATCCATTGGTGCATCACAGATGGAATCGTTCGCGGCGCAGATCTCGAAAGTGCGGTCATTGAGCACCCCAAAACCACCAACCCGTGGGCCACGCATGGAAGCGCCCTCCACCACGGCTTGAACCACCAGATTCAGCGGGGCCAGCGCAATCTCTGCCCCTACCCCATTGACCGGATTACCCACATGCTGTCCAACCCCTGGTTCACGACGACCATCGGCAATCAATGCCACACCACGAACTCGCTCTGCAGGGATCACACCATTATCCGCGCCAATCTTATTGGCAATGTCACCAACGACCACTGCGCCTTGGGAGAATCCCGTGAGAATGTAATCAGTTAGCGGACATTCTTGATGGGTGGTTATCAACTCGTTTTCTAACGTGCTGATTCCTTCCTCTCGGGACTGGTCATAGGGCATTTCATGCTGAGCATTGATGTTTTTAAACTGTGCAGTGTATGGCAAAGTCCATACTTTAACCTGCTCAGCTGGATAAGCCTCCTGTAGTGGGCGGCTAATGCTCAGCATGAAAGAATTCGGGTTTGCGGTCGGGTTGAAGGGATCGTCGTCACGTGCGGATTCCCAGGTGCCAGGCGCAGCAATGACCTCCACATCCGGGCAATGATCCGGCTGTTCTGGCGCTGCCTCAGTGCTGGTTTCGCTTGGCCCAAATGGTTCAGGGCTAGATGAGAGCATCCATTGCCTGATCCCAGCACCAATCAAAACCAAGACCATAAGTGCTGCAATGACGGTAATAACTTTCTTCATTTCTTCCTAGCAGTAGGACTTACGGGCGGTGTCACTAATAAGTTTTGACACCTCTTCCACAGAGAGTGTAGTCCGTTGCTGTTCGACAAGTTGGCCAGCAACCGCATCAATTGCTGCGGGGAACTGATCCGAGCAGACTACGTCTGCCGCTCCAATCATTTCACTTTCGTGGCCTTCAACATCGATGCCGCTTTTAGTGAGGGCTTCGAGGTACTTCTCGTCTTCCTCGGTCAGTTGAATCTCAGCTGGTGGTACCGCAGAAACTTCCTCGGCCGCTTGATCTTTCGCAGCGGGGTCCTCAGGCTGCGATTGGCTGGTCGAAGACTCAGCCGAACTATCAGCACTTGCCGACGCCGATTTCGTCCCACGATTCAGCGGCGCCACTGAGGTTTGTTCCCCGCCATCATCGGTGACTGTTGAACTACCACAAGCGACCAACCCCACACTGAGACTCATGCTTAACAGGGCTAAAACTACCCGTTTCATGGTTTAGCGCTCCTCTCGGATGGTGCCATTGATCTGACTAATCTTACCGTTTTGGAAGACAACTTCCTCGCCGCCGGTGGAAATGAAAGTGTGATCTTGGGTGGGATAGCCAAATTCACCCTGTTCATAGTTCTTTTTGCCCCATGCATCAAAGATGTCACCATAGTAGATAATGTGCGCACCAGTGTTCGCTGACCAGTAGATATTGCCGTTCTCGAACTTCTGGAATGCTCCGCCCTCAATGGCAATTTCATCCGAGGTTGGGAAGCCCAACTTAGAGTTGGCTGTTCCGACTGAGCCAAACTTCTTGGCAATCTCACCACGAACCCAGTGGGTCTCCCCTTCGGAATCACGAGTGATATAGCCGCCCTGGAATTGTTGGGCATAACCACCATTGATCTCTTCGGCCTCGGCAATGGGATAGCCTAGGTCGCCATTCTCCCAGCGCAACTCACCCCACTTGTCAATGATGTCTTTTGGCACCGCGATTGCGCCGGTTTCTGCGGTCCAATAGATGCTGCCATGTTCGAATGTCACAAACCTGCCGCCACCAGTCAAAGCTCGCTCCGAAGAGGTGGGGAACCCAAGCCATGACCCTGGGCCACCTAGCTCGGTGTATTTGACATTGATCTGTCCATACACCGCATGTGCACCGGTATTAGCGGACCAGAATGCCCGGCCACTGGTGAAGTCTTGAGCCTTACCACCAGCAGTGTCGTACTCATTGTTCACACAATTGCCAATCAACCCTGACTTAGTCGCCTCAGCAATGGCACCAACTGGGGTACAGTCTGCACCGCGATCAGACTCTGACAACCCGAGGGCACTAGCGATATGTGGGAAGGCTTGGCCTAATTCGAATTGCCAATATGGCCAGTCGTGCACACCCGAGGGCCGGAAAACAGTCACGACTTCTACACCAGCCCGCTTAGCGTAATCAGCAAAGGTTTGCGTGGTCATTCGGGAAATAACCTCTAGCCCCACACCAGCGGAATTGGCAGGGTTGGTCGCCACCGAACCTGGCTGACCGAAATCATCCCGACCAGACCCAGCGGAAACATAGACCTTCATGCCTTTGAGTGCACTCACACCGAGCTTGGGGTCGTGATCGATCCACTGTTGGGAACCGTCTGCACCCCACATAGCGGTACTGTCATAACCACCAGCATCCTGCTGGGCGGCTCGAATGGCTTGGGGCATGCCTGCACTGGTGGTGTCGAGATAACCAGAGAAGGATCCGGCAAACTTAAACAGATCAGGATTGCGTTCAGCTAAATTCATGGCAGCGGTTCCGCCCATAGACAGGCCAAAGACTGCTCGGTCGCCATTGGAACGATAACCATTCTTCAAAATGGGAACTAACTCATCAATAAGGAAGGTCTCCCACATGTAGCGTTTGCCATTGTTTTCCTCTAGCCAGTCAGAATAGAAGGAAGACTCACCGCCCACTGGCAGAATGACATTGACATTTTTATCAGCGAATAGTTGCTCGATATTGGTTTCACTGGTCCAGCCAGATTCAATATCGGTAGCACGCAAACCATCCAGTGCCCATACCTCTGGGAAGGTCTTATTCGGGCTAGAGTGCCAATCACGGGCGAGCAGGATTTGCACCTTCACCGGTTCTTTAGGCATGGCAGCGGACTTAATTTCTAATTCAATCCGACGATCGGTGATCCAACGTACCTTTTCCACCGAGACACCCTGCGGTAGACCCTGAATATTAGGTCGTTCTTCGACTCGGATGGGAGTACGTTCCACAGCATCCGTATTCAAATAATCGGTCAGACCATCCAACATGGAGGAACCGGACTCAGAAGAGTTCGAAGATTGTGCAAAAGCGGTCGCAGGTGCAATCGCCGCAGCGCTGAGCGTGACGGCTACAGGGATGGCAAGCATCCAGAGGGAACGCCGTTGAAAGCGTGATGCGGTGTCGCGCATGTGAGAATTTCCTTTTTGAAGTAGACGAAATTACCGGCACCTCGGTGGAGTCCTTTTCCGAAGGTTCCCCTCCTCCGGAAAATCCGAGCGACGAAATGCCAGTGGGTTGTTTATTTATTATCAGGGTCAATGTGCCACTAAGTCGGCACCGACACGACTCAAGTTTAAGTTGAACTTAAGGGTTTAGACAGTGACACACCGAGTGGGGGTGACAGAAAAAATAGGACGGTGTTTGCGGCATTGCCGCTACACCGTCCTATTGGAAACTTTAGTTTTTACCAAGCACCCATGACATCCAAGATGCGTGGCTTGGTGCGCTCTAGCTGGTAGTTCCACTGAGCCCAGTTGTGAATACCGGTCGCAGGATAATCCACCGCAGGCTCCACACCCTGAGCCCGAGCCTTCATCTCCCACATGTTAGTGGTGTAACGGCTGAATGCCTCAAGCACAGAACCATTGATACGGATATTCAGCGGAACAGCCATATCTTCCACACCCCAGAAGCCACTGGCAGCAGAGATATAAACATCGGTGCCACGCAGACCCTCAATATTCCACATTGGGTCATTCTCATAGCGCTTCGGGCTGAAGATGGAGCCGTACATAGCGTTGATATTGAAGCCACCAAGGTCCAGCATGGCTAGACGCAGCAGCATTTCCATACCTGGCAGGGTCATCGCAAGGTAACCGGACCAAGAGATAGCCTGACGGAACTGGTCTGGATTGCGGGATGCCAAGTTAACGGCAGCGGTACCACCCATAGAAAGACCAGCAACAGAGTTATTGTTGCGAGCCACACCGAAGTGTTGCTCCAAGTAGCCAGGCAGTTCCTCAGTCAGGAAGGTTTCCCACATGTAGGTAGGTCCAGTATTGCCATAGGATGCGGGGGCTACCCAGTCTTGATAGAAAGAACCAGCACCGCCGATAGGCATCACTAGGGTGATGTTGTGGTTCTCAAAGCTTTGTGGCGCATTTGAATCAATGGTCCAAGCGCTGGACTCTTCTGTAGCGCGAGCTCCGTCGAGCAGGTACAGAGCAGCATTACCACCACGTTGTGCGGGTTGAATCTGAACCTGAATGTTGCGGTTCATAGCTGGGGACCAGACGTCACAGCGCTGCACCCACCAACCGTGGGCATCCCAATCACAGGTGCCGGTTGCGTCAGGCCGCAGCCAATCCCGATGACCAGCGTGTGCAACGCCTTGGCCGGCAACCATGATGGTGGCCGCAGTTGCTACACTGGCAACAACTGTGACTACTTTCTTCATAGCGCGTGAAACGAACTTCATGCTTCTCCAATGATGTGGGGCCAATTTCCTTGTGTGCACCAGTTTATACATATGGTGCAAATGTCTAGAACTCTATAACAAACTTATAAGGGTGACAAGCAAAACTGTTTCCCCAGAAATTTATATGTACTGCGGTTTTCCAATCCAAGCTGGGGAAAAGCTGCTTGTTCTATTGCCCCCGTGTGGGGTCAAGATGAATCTCCCGCGCCCAATTGATTGGTTGGGCTTTATCAGAATCTAAGGCGTCTGGATAACTGAATGGATCTTCACGAAACTGCAACGTACGGCCGTCGCCAAGACTGTAAGCGATATTGGATAGGAAGCGCTGGAACGTGAGTGGCGCCCGATAGGATTCAAAGAGTTTCCTAAACTCCGGAGTGTGCAGCACATCTCGTGCTTTTGCGACGTATTCCCGGTCCGCCCACTCCGGCACCGCCGATAATGGGACAGCAGAATCAGCTAGCTGCCATTCGATGGGCAGATCCTTATCATGACCAACGCGCGCATTTGGTTGGCGTGGCTGCCTAGCAGCTAATGGATTGGACAAACCCATTGTGTCCACAACCCGCACATCCAGTGGAGCATTCATCGAGGTCATACCCAGATTAATCATGGTCAGCGATAATGGCATGGTGGATAAGTCACTGGTTTCTTTGGTGCGTTCTACTGGGATCCACGACAGCGTCAACGGATCGGGGTTGACCATGATCTGCAGCAGCTGGGCTGAATCAGTTTCCCGAGCAATGGCTAATTGGGGCACAAAATCCCGCAAATTCCTCGCAGTTTGGAAATCCTCAGCCGCGCGGGTTGGTGCATCACGATACGTAGCCAGTTGCCAGAAGGTTCGCTCATCAACAATATTAAAGTCTGCTGGATCCTCGGGAAGCTCGTAGGGATGACCACCAATCACCGCAGTAATTGACCATCCCATGCCGCCAATAAAGAAAAGTCCCATAATAACTGCCTGTACTTTGAGCGGACGGAGTGCTACCACCCCCACAGGCAAGAGTGCGGTGAAAAACGGCAGCAATAGCATCCGGCCGTGCATAAAGTCGCCCCCAACCCGCATCACATATAAAAAGTGAATCAATGCACAGACCAGCACGAGGATCACAATAATAGTGGTTCGGCTACGCACTTGAATGCGGTTTTTCAGTCCCCACAGGCAGCAGATTCCTGTAACCAGCGCAAGCACTGCAATAATCCAAGTCTGGTACGGCTGATTAAAGTCTGCTAGGTAAGTCCAGCCATTACTCCACTGAGAACCAGAAGCGGATTTTGCCACTGCGGTGTGGGGCACTAGCAGCCCGTAATATCCCATCCGGAAAATTTGATAAGCCAACGGCACGGGGACGGCAATTAGCAGGATCTTCCACCATTTTCGAGGTTCGAGGATAAGCAACATGATCCCAGCCAACCCGCCATAGAGCGCCAGCTCGGGTCGGACCAGCCAACTAAGCCCCGACCAAAAGGCCAACAGATATAACCACGGCACTCGGGATTCCTGCCGAGTCGCCCAATTGACCAATAGGTACCACCACGCTCCGATCCAAAAGATCGATAGTCCCCATTCCAAACCAGAGCTAGCGAAGTCGCGAGCAGGTGGTAGTGAAATATAAATCAACCCACCAAATGGCAGCAAAAATGCCCCACTACCTCGGTATAAATTGGCGGTACCGAGGGTGGAGCAGATTACTGCCAGCGTGGTAAAACCAAGGGCCAATCCAGTAGCAATGGTTTCTAAGCGCATATCGGAAACCAGCGCGACTAAATAGATAAGGTATTGCCACAATGTGGAGGTATTGGCTTCCACCCGTTCCCCCGCATTGAACACTGGCCCATTGCCTGCAAGCAGATTACGCACCGTGCGCAATACAATGAGCCCATCGTCGCTCATCCACCGCCGCTGCCAGCCACCATAGAAGGCAAGCACCGCGACGGTGAGCACGGATAATGCAGCCGAAATGGCCGTGAGAGAACGGGCTTTAGTCATAGCCAGTCATATTAACACTCGATTGCTTAACCCATGAGCGGCACGATGTACACAGCAATTGTAATACAAGCAAGCCAAGCCAATGCCAACACTTGCAGCGTCCGATCGCTGAGCGCCAGTTCATCTGGAGCACCACCGGCCCCGCGATCCACATCGGCAGCATAACGCAAAATCGCTACAGTAAATGGCACCATCGAAATCTGGTACCACACCCCAGCAGAACCAGAGTTAACCTCAGCCATTTGGAAGCCCCACAAGGCATAAGCGATAACCACCAAGGTTGCCGCAAGTGTCCACACAAAGCGCAGATAGGTAGGGGTATAACCCTCTAATGCTTTTCGGATTTTCGCCCCAGATTGTTGTGCCAAGAGGATTTCGGCATACCGCTTACCAGCCGCCATAAACAACGAGCCAAAGGCCGCAACCAGCAAGAACCACTGTGACAGGGCAATGCCAGCAGCCACACCGCCAGCCATCGCCCGTAGCATGAACCCAGAACTGACGAGGGCAATGTCAATCACCGGCTGATGCTTCCAGCCAAAGCAGTACCCCAGCTGCAAGGCGATATAAACTGCCATGACTAGCGCGAGGCTATGGCCTGATGACGCCAGCCAACTTACCCCAACTGAAGCAATAATCAATACCACTGCCATGAAGTAGGCGAGGCCCACTGGCAAGACACCTGCAGCAATTGGCCGGAATTGTTTGGTGGGATGGGCTCGGTCAGCCTCAACGTCTTTTGCATCATTGATAAGGTAAATTGCCGAGGCAGCGAGGCAGAAAGCCACGAATGCAATGGCGACGTCGATAAGCGTGCGAGTGTGAAACAGCGAGTCTGCGCCAGCTGCCATGGGGGCAGCCAGTACGAGGACATTTTTCACCCACTGTTTTGGTCGCAGCGCTTTAATCATGCCGTCAAGCAGATTTTTCGGCGGCTTCTTTCCCGGCTTCGCATCTGCTTCGATTCCTGAGGTGTGCGGCTCAGAACCGACAATGCCCGTTGAATCGGTCACTTACTTCCCTTCTGCTAGGCGGTCAACTGCCTCCGCAGTAACCACACCCACCAATGCGCCTGCGAGCACGTCAGTAGGATAATGAACACCCAGTACCATACGCGATAGCATCATAACTGGCACGCCCACTAATGGCAGTGGGTTCTTGGTCAACTTTGCCAAGCTCACCAATGCAGCAGTAGTGGAAGTGGCATGGGAACTGGGAAAACTCAGCTGACTAGGAGTACCGACGCCCACCTCGATCCGATCATCTGTTGGTCGCTGACGGCGAATAATCCGCTTGATTATTACGCTCGCAGCGTGACTGAGAAACGCTGCACAAAACAGTTTGGCCCAGCCAGCACGGCGAGTTTTATCAACCAACATACCTAGTACGCCAAGACCAAGCCAGCCTAAAGCGTGCTCCCCAAAATGTGACAACCCACGCGCAGTACGTAGCACACCTGGGGTTGCTAGCTGCTTTTGGATTGTCACCAAGACATCGGCTTCGCTCATTGCTGCTCCTTTTCGAAGATCTCAGACCACGCTTCCCGACTAACCAACCGCGGGTGTGCCGCACGATACTGTGCACGCAACTGGTCAAATTGGGCTTCGAGTTGTTTATGCAGTTGGCGGGTCTGCTTGAACAACAACTTTGCCTTATCCAGATCCCGTTTGCGATAGACCACTCCCCGACCATCGGCGGTAGTTACCGTGGCACCATCAACCCGCGATAATGAGAACCACCGGGCCTCAATCGGGGCAAAATTCGCCTGTGGCGTGTCATGATGGCGATTGTCCTGCTTAGACAGTGAATGCTTAAGTCCCTTAGCCAACCAGACTGCTTTTTTAATAGGAGCAAGGCGGCCACCAATGTCTTTGGTTGGCACCCCAGGCGCCCCAGATGGCTTCGGCAGCTCAGCAGCCGATGGCAGAATAACTGCATCAGGATAAGTCTTGCGGATTTCTGCAATCCGCGGCAGGGAGGTTTCCAAAATATCAAACAACTGATCTGGCCCAGCCAAGAAGTCCTTAATCGCCTCAATTTGGATTGCCACTGTGGAATATTCCAGACACAATAGGTGCTTGATGGTTGCCTTCAGCATCGAGCGAATTATGCCATCAACCGGACCGTCGTGCTGTAAAGATGCAACAATCAGGCGATTACGCAGATGGAAATAAGCTTGCCAGTCAATAGCGTCATCTTTATCACTCCAAGCCATGTGCCAGATTGCAATACCGGGCCACGTGGCGGTGGGATACCCATGTTGCCCAGCACGCAACCCAAACTCCGCGTCATCCCACTTAATAAATAGTGGTAGCGGCTGACCGATTTCTTCGGCCACCACTCGGGGGATCATGCACATCCACCAACCGTTGTAATCGACGTCAATGCGGCGGTGTAGGTCTCGGGAGTTGGGCGCATCGGGTTTATCGCCAAATTTGCCACGATCCGATAGTGGATGTGCGGCGAAATCGTGGTCATAATGCACGTGTGGAGCCGAGGTCCACATGAAATCATGCCGACCAACTACCTCCCCCATAGAATGCAGGTGGCTACGCTCTTGCAGATTGAGCATCTGACCACCAATGAGCATAGGTGACTTGGCATAACGGGCAGCAGCTAGCGCTCGCAATACCGAATCCGGTTCAATGGCAATGTCATCATCCATATAAAGGATGTAGGGGGATTTTTTCGCCCCAGCTTTGCCTGGCCCCAGTGCTTCGTACATGATACGAGAATAACCACCAGAACCGCCGAGATTACCTTGGCGGAATTCAAAGAATCGGTCTTTGAAGTGCGCGACTGCTTCATCGTAACCCGGCTCATCAGCTGGGTGTTTGGTGCCTTGATCGGGCATAATGATCGCATCGATCACAGCATCAACCGCTGGATCTGAAGCGAGAGCTTCCAATGCGGCCACTGCATCAAAGGGACGGTTGAAGGTGGGAATGCCAATTGTGACTCGCGGCTCAAAGGGTCCAACCTCGGTGCCATCAGGCATGATCTGTGGTTTTGGCGCATGGGGGGCATACCAGCCAGCTTCAACAACAGTGACATCGGTTTCGGCGGTCAGATCCCACCACAGCCAGCCGCCATCTTCAAATGGCGCCAGTGACAGTTCAAACTCGGCAATACCATCGGTAACCACTTTGCCTTCAACTGCAATTCGCGCGCCATCAATCTTGGAACGGAACACATCCACACGGGCGGTTCCAGTTACCGCAACTTTCAACAGTACGGTGTCCAGCTGGGACCAACGCCGCCAGTAGCTGGCAGGGAAGGCATTGAAGTAGGTGAGAAAGCTCAGTTCATTCCCGGCAGGGACGTGAATAGCAGACCGATCTTCCCAGGTAGCGCGCTGAGTATTGTATTTGGATTCAATCAGATACAACATGCGTACATCGTGTGGTTCACCAGCGCGTGGTAGCAGGAATCGCTGAAGCTGATTCTCTTTCATCTAGTGCAGACCTTTCCACAATTAGGGGATTTCGTCTTATAAGGGTAGTGCTTTGCCAGTGTAGCCGTGTTACCCAACGCGGCTAGAGCGCCCCTGAACTCGTCGGTACGCTGGCGCTTTTCGCCTGACGACGGGGTGAGGCACATTGTGGCGCCACTGTTTCTTATGAAATTACCTGTAAGACGGGCTAAAAGTGTGGATTTTATAATATTTGTCGATCTCAACCGTTATGCATTGTGATAGCCCTGAGCTGGTCACACGACCCGATTAGCATCGTATAACCGGGCCCGAACTTTATCTATATGTTTCCTTCGGTCAAATCGGGGGTACTAAGCGGAAATGCTTTCTTAAATTTTAACCAAGTATATACTTAGATCTAAATAGAGAATAGCAGATTTTCATTAACATTAGGGACTTCCGACTGTTGGGCGGGCAGAAATATAGCACACAACTTACACCGCTTCACCTCGCTTTCGACAGGTTTCCTAGTTCTTCACGCCATATATCAAGGCCATTGCCAGTTATAGCGCCCTAAACTTGAGTGGGGGTTAGGCAGCTTTTTTGGTTGCGTAGTTGTACTACAGTCGAAATATAAGCAATTAACTATTCCCATAGAGATGAATCCATGCACACCACCACCAAGCGCCTGTTTATTTATTTTCTCAGCCTTTTCTCCACTCTGATGTTGGCTTTCGGCACCACACCCTTAAGCCATGCTCAAACAGCAGCCCAGGATAATCTGACCATCACCAATGGTGAATGGGGACACAAGGTTGCGTTCGCGGTCGGTGATCCAATCCGGCAAGAAACCTTTGGGACACGGCTATTTGAGGTCAATACTTCACCTGCTCGAACCGCTTATTGCATCGAATGGGACGTGCCAGTTCACCTTTATGGCACCCAATCCCTTATTGCGCCGTGGGCTGACTTCCCCGGTCACAATAGTTTTCGCAGTAATCCCGAGCACAATCGGGAGCGGATTAATTGGATCGCCGCACACAGCTACCCGGCCGTGTCAGTTGCCGAGCTCCAGCAAACCCTCGGTGTATCACTGAGCACGGAGTCAGTTATTGCTCAAACCCAAGCCGCCATTTGGTCTATTGCCTCTCCTGATTTTGAGTATTTGAGCCTTGATGGGGTTTCCGAGTCTGAAAAGGCCACCGAACGGGTATTGTTTGATTACCTCACCGATCCAGCTATCAATGTAGGCCAAGCCGAAGCAGCTACTGAAGACCCCCTAGCTGGCGCTTTAGTTATCACCCCACAGTTCGCTGGCTATCATGGTCAAACGCTACTCATCGCGCACTAATCTGCGGATCTCTAACCCACGCTCCAATGACACCTGGGACTACCTTGGGCCCTTCCCCCAATAGCTCTCGGGTGTTTAAATCACGCTCAAACATGCTGGTTAACGTCTTGATTCGGTTCGGTGGTCGCCGGAGCATCCCACGTTCTGATTGACCGTTCCCACCGGTTAACGGCATTCCACCAGTCATAGGTGCTGCTGCCGCTCGTCCTGATTCTAAGCCCTGAGCTGGGGTAATAACCGGCTCGGTGGTGCCACCACCATTCACCCCACCAAGGGCCCCAATCGGTGTAGTTGTGTGGGAAGCATCAATCCCCATCCCGCCTCCGATTGACATTCGAGCAGCACCAGGTTTGCTGACGCTACCACTAGTACCAGTTCCCGCCTCAATGGTGTTTAGGCTCATGCCTGTACCAACCGTAGGTAACCCACCACTGGGGAAACCATTACGCATTCCCCAGTCAATCGGCCCAGTAACAAGATTGCTTGTCGCCACCTTCGCCATGCTGGCACCAACTGCCCCTAAGTGCGGTGCAGCATTAGGAAGAACTTGTGCCGCATGAGAAACCACCTGATCGGGAGCGATCTGTGCCATCTGTCCCACCACCTGCTCGGCGGCTTGTTGTACTGCTCGGGCTGCTGTTTGCAGTTCATGAGGGACCGGCATGGAGTGCAAGTTCATAGGTTGTACTCCAATATTTCCTTCCTGTGCCATACCCGATTCGGAATCAAGCATTAGATTACGAATTGATGGCATGGCACTGGGGAGTGTCGCATTAAACAACGCATGAAACTGCGTGAGAAAAGCTTCTTCAGCAGCACGACGTTCTACCGGTTCCGTTATTGCTGCCAGTGCTAGTTGTGCACCACTAACCGCTGGTAGAAATGCCGGTGCCAAACTAGCAAGGGTAGTAGTCGCCCGAGACATTTCTAGTGCATTAACGGCAAAGAACTCGGCATTGGCCGCAAATTGCGTAATGGTGGCAACAAGATTAGGCACCCACAACCCATCATTATTTGTTTGCACATTTGCAGCTACTAGCCCCAACTGAGCAGCGATCTCTAATGCTTGAGTTGACAGCGACTGCCACACCCCAGCGGCTTCGAGCGCTTGCGCATTATGCGTTGCCGCCAAATCCATTGCTAGTAGATCCACCGAAACAGGCCGTGACGCCACTGGCATAGGAAAAGAAAAGTTACCAAAATGACCAGGTGGCTTTGGCTGCGAATGTAGCTGCTGCTCGGTAACCAACCCGCCTAATTCCAGCGCCGTTTGATGGGCTAGGTCTTGGCTAGTGAATAGGTGAGAATTGAAATGCAGGTTGTCTTTAGCCCACTCCAACAATTCCATAAGCACCTGCAAAATGCTTACAGCGCTGCCCATCCCGCCATGTAGGACGGTGCCATGACAAATTGCGAGTCCGCTCAGCCCGTCAATAGCAGAGAATGCACCGTTAAGGGTGGTACTGTTGGCATAGGTTCCAGCCGCCTGAACAGCTGCAATCACCTCGCTCATTTCCTGCCCTGCACTGTATAGCGAACTTGGATTCACGATAATTCGCATGAAAGCTGCACCTCCGCTTTAAGTCTTGTCTGGCCACTGGCTCGCGCTGGTAAAGAAAGCCGCCTATGGATTTAGACTTGCGTTAGTCAACTTTGGTTCCCATGAATTTTTCCATCCCCCTCTTCTGGGGCTGACTAATCGTAATTAGAACCTTCGCTGAACTAATGCTAGTCCCACAATGACAAAACTCTGATGGGGATATGTGGCTACACTTGCACTATGGCGGAATTTAAATGTCGGTATGCCTCATTATTTTCCCTGGTAGTTGTGGCTTTTCTTCTGGGTTTTCTGACACCCATAGCTGCTCAAGCCACGATTCCTATGAGCGATAGTCGGAACGTGGAAATCATTGATCCCCATGATGTACTAACCGCTAACGATGAAACTTCCCTGTCAGGTTATACCGCTTCTGCCCAACTTCCGGCAGTTATCGACGATGTAGTTTTTCTCGTGTGGCGGGATGCCCAAGAACCACTCAATGACTTTGTAGTGAATTACCTTAAAACCAATCGGAGTGACCTGTTAAGTGAATCCGGCAATGAGTTTGCCAACGGCACCGTAATTTTCGTCCTTGCCACTGACAGCAGATTAACTGGGATATACGTTGGTGAAGACGTCGATCAAGCTATTGGTCTGCGAAAAGACCCTGACAAAATTGTTGATTCCATGAAGCCGAACTTTGCAAATGGTGATTGGGTCAATGGGTTAAAAACTGGTGTTGCTGCTATCGAACCATATACGCCCACCTTCTTTGATAACTATGGTGGCATTATCCTGGGGGCAACAGGTGGGACTGTGACCCTTGGGATTAGTACGTGGATATTTTGTAGAAATCGGCGGTTAGCTCGACGCGAGTTCGATCATATAAGCCAGAACTATGGGCGACTGGCTCAAGAACTCACTGCTCTTGATATTCGCGCGAATAATCTTAATAATCCACTGGTGGATGCCAAACTGCGCGAAGAATGGATTGAGATTAAAGAGGGGTTTATTGGAATCCACGAGGACATGGCAAAACTGCCAGCTACAGTAGGCAAAGTAAGAAATCGACACCGCCCTGCATTAAAACGGATAACCAATAAACTTAATGATCTGCTCAACGCTGAGCAGAATATCAACACCCTGTTTAAGTTGGAAACTGGAGATCATAACGCACGCCAAGATGCAGCGCAATCTCTACACATTGATTTGTTTCGGTCCAGCATGGAAACTGGCGCCCAGCACAAAGCCACCATTGAAGCACTTGATAAGCAATGTATGGAATTAGCAAAAAATCCTGAGGATCCAGCGTTTTTAGAAAAATACGTGCGGTTATTAGATGAGTATCGCGTGGTCCTTGATGTTGTAAAGAAAGAAAAATTCACCTACATCAATGACCAGCAGACTGCGCCCAGTTTAAAAGACAGTGATTGGCAGCCTGGTTATGGTTATCACGGTTATGCTCCATTTGTCTTGATGCAAACTTGGAATGACAACAATAAACCAGTCAGTACCACTACCAGCAGTGGGAATTCCACCTTGTTTAGTGGTGGTTTCTCTGGTGCTGGTAGTTCCGGAAAATTCTAAGAATCAAGATCCATGAAGAAATCTGCGTTTGAAATGTGCATACGGATATTGAGGTTGCCATCCCAATCAAAGTCGATTCCGTGCTTAGCAAAAGTCGGCTGGAGGAGCTGGTTTGCCATCTCTTGGCAGGCTTGCTGGTAAGTTGCGTCTCGCTGGGTGCTTGTCATGGCATCAAACTCTGCTTCTGTGCAGATATGCTGCCAATTGACTCCGTATCCGAGGTAGGTTTCTCCGGATTCTATGAGGGTTTCGGTGTCTTGAGTGTGGAAGTAGATGTAGCCCTTTTTGTCTTCCTCTTCCATTATGGCTATGGCTTCATGTGAACCACAGTTGCTACAACAGCTGAAGTTTTGCAGCGCACTGATGCCGTGCTCGTTGAGCTCATCAAAGGCGGCAGTGAGTCTAGATGGTTGGAGCGTACCTGCGGCTTTTGCTGTCGTGAGCTGGGTGCGTCGATACGCAAGCAGCGCTTCGACTATGGTGTTGGCGTCTGCTTCGGATAGTTCGTATTCGTCCTCGTACCATTCCAATACAACTTCACTGAGGTAGGTGATGTCACTTTCGCCTTGAACCAGTTCACGCCACACTGCTTCTAGGATGTCTTGCTGTACATCAGCTGGAATATCAAGATTGGTTGGAAGGGTGAAATCAGTGGGGAAATCATTGATGGAAGTCATACTTGGCAGTGTAAACTCTGCCCCCGACATGGCCGTCACTCTCGGGAGAATGGAACTAACCACTGGGCATGAATCCGCAGCTCTGACAGCCCCGCAATCCTAACGTGCTCAACCTCAGGCGGTTTTCTTTACGACGCATTTCCGCATCAGTTTCAGGGCGCCTGTTAAAGGATCCCACTGCAATGCAGTAACCTCTGTCTCGGGTATAGCCCATAACTTTCGGTGAGGTTTTGGGGAGGTTTCTTATCACCGATTTAGCATGGATAGCTAGGGTGTGGATCCAATGCAGGTAAAGCTAGGAACTTAGTGGTGGTGAGACACAAAAGCTAGCTATTCTCGTGGAAGCGGAACCAACCAATCAACATTGCTAATAAGCATGCGGGTTTGGGAATTACCATCCCAACTAAAGTCAATGTGATACCTGTTGAAGGTAGGGCGGATGGTTTCTTCGACAATTTCTCCCATGTGTTTTTCGAAGGCTTCCCGTTTTTGTTCCGGCGTCATAGCGGCAAAATTTGATTCACTATAGAAGGCACGGTAATCGTAGTCGAAGCCGAGATGAGTTTGCCGATATTTCAGCAGCCGTTCGGTGTCCTGCTCATGGAAGTACAACACTGCATTGTAGTTACCATGCTGCATTTCCTCGAATGCAGCTTGCGAAGCACAGCTGGTACAGCAGAGATAGTTTGGCAAAGCCAAGACCCCAAATTCGGATAGCTCAAAAA
This sequence comes from Corynebacterium sp., assembly GCA_041854705.1. Lineage (GTDB taxonomy): Bacteria > Actinomycetota > Actinomycetes > Mycobacteriales > Mycobacteriaceae > Corynebacterium. The sequence goes on along the minus strand of JBHACV010000215.1, from coordinate 3,816 downwards.
ATGCTTGATTAAGTCGCCGCATATCGGCGAAGTCACCGGTTTCTTTGTACCGCTCTATTTGGGCACGTCGACAGGTAAAAAGGGAATCTAATATGATTTGGGCGTCTTCCTCGCTGAGTGAATACTCCTCGCCTAGTTCCGCCTTGGCGTCGTCACGTAATACCTCAGGATGGAACCTACCCAAGATAATGCTATCCCACCAGATATTCACAAGACGCTGCTGCACTGATGGTGCAAGCCGCACCTTGTCTGGGAACAAATAAAAGCTGGGAAGGGCATTGCGGTTCTCCATACCCATCAGTTTAGCAATTAGGATTTCACTACTTGATTGCCCACAATCTTTATTGCGCAAACCCAGACGCCTACCGCGACTAGTGGGCCGAAAATAAACCCACCAATGATGTCAGTAAACCAGTGCACCCCCAAATAAAGCCGAGCAAAAGCAACGGTCACAGCTAACAGCCATGCAGGCACGCCCCACCGCCAACCAAATACCAGGGTAATTCCTGTGGCAAATGCGGTCGCAGCCATCGTGTGCCCTGATGGGAAAGCATAGTTATATTCGGGCACCACCTGCCAAAATAGTTCTGGCCGTGGCACTGCAAAGGTCCGTTTCAAAAGAAAGGAAGTCGCTTCTGTTGCCAATGAGATCACCGGAAGGCACCATGCTCGGCCTCGAAAAAACGCTCCCAGCACAAATGCATAAGCAATATAGGAGATCGGCCATGTCAGCACGCTGAGCACCACAAATGTCTGAGTAATCAGGGGTTGACGGTGGCTAGCAAGAAGCTCCAAAATTGCTTGATTCACGAAATGATCCTTTACCGAACTAGTGCCAAAATAAACATATAGTAGCGTAGGTCAATCCCCTGCATTAGCGGCATATACATCAGTAAGGTGAATCGTATGACCGATTCACTCACCAAAACGCCACCAATTCGCTACGCTGGCCGACTTGTCGGCTTGGACCTAGCCCGCGCGATCGCGGTTATGGGGATGTTCTGGGCACATGTGACAGAAATTGAATCCGACAATTCTTTTTTACAATTTCTCACCGAAATTCCTGACGGCCGCTCTGCATTGCTTTTCGCCCTGCTCGCTGGGATTTCATTGGCGATTTTGACTGGCCGAAACCAGCCTTATACTGGCGATGACATGCTAGTGGCAAAATTGCGAATCGTTGGGCGGGCCATTGGTTTATTTGCTATCGCCGCCTTTTTGAATCTATTTAATCAGCCCGTGGCGATTATTCTCGGTTTTTATGCTGTGTGGTTTTTATTTGGTCTGTTCTTTGTGGGGAAACGAGCAAAATTTTTATTGATCTTCGGCTTGGGATGGACACTCATTGGCCCGAATGTAGGCATTGCGCTGCAATCTTCGCTTTTCCAGTATTCTTACTCCAATGGTTACGCCCCGAATGACTTAGTTATTTCCGCTTTTATCACTGGAATGTATCCCGGTTTTTCCTATTTAAGTATGGTCTTTTTGGGCATGGGCTTGGGTCGATTGGACCTAACCAGACTCAGGGTGCAAATATCCGGGCTAGTATTGGGAGTGCTATTAGCTGTGACTGGTTACGGACTGTCGTGGATCGCCATGCAATTCGTGTCACAACCTGAAGAAGTCATCATTGACACACAACTTCCGACTGCCGAAGAGGAAGCGATAGGTCTCCGCGATTTATATCGCGCACAACTGGAAGCCGTGGAGCGATTGCTTCCTAAAACACCAAGCCTGACCACTGAGGAATTCTGGAGTCTGTTTGCCGACACCACTCAGGTTGAACCTGATCTTTATGAAGAACCCGAGGTTACCTCAATATTTGCCGCCCATGAATTTTTCACTGCCGAACCGCATTCCAACACGATGTTTGAAATCCTTGGCGGCATAGGAGTGGGATTGATCGTAATCATGGGTTGCTTGCTCATTACTCAAAATAATCTAGTACGGATCTTGCTTCGCCCAGTCATCGCTATGGGAGCTATGCCATTGACGGTCTATACTGCGCACGTGGTCGCCTTGGGGGTCAACGAATTTTTTTTCCAACAAGAAAACGGGTGGGGCTTTGCCTATCTAGTCATTCCAGCTATGATCTTCGCTCCCCTATGGCTCTGGAAATTCCAACGCGGCCCGTTGGAATGGTGTCTCAACCGACTATCGGCAGCACTCATTTCAAACCGGCCGCGCATGACGGTGGCTGTGACGCCGGATCACGACTCGGCTAGCGCTTTAGCGACAGGTGATCCGTCGACAAGCGACCCAGCGGCACGCCACCTGGCCGAATCATCGCACCGCGACGAAACTGGTCGAACTTAAGAAATCTGGCTTCACCGTCAAGACACCGTTTTCCACGCCTTGGCTAGGTACCTGAATGGCAACGTTACCGGTAGTAGAAGCACCCTCGTATAGTTGTGATGTGGTGTCCAATGCATCTGGCGCCATGGTAAAACTGTCATAACTATTGATCGCATTTCCCGCTGGAGTGACATATCCTACGGTGATAAATGGCATTGCACCTGCTGGATCAGTGCCAATGTATTTCACTGTCACATTCGCAAGAATATAGACATTTCCACTGGCAGGAACCTCATTTATTGGATTTTCCGCTGTCACAATATTGGTGGCATCCAGGTTGACACTATTGACTGTTATTTCCCAGTCACTACTTTTAATGACTGTACCTAGCGGATGTGGATTCTCCCGAGAGCTACCGTCCGAGCCAGCCAAGACATCCGATAGGTTGCTATCCAATTCCCCATTAACAGCATCGTTGACCGCATCAGCGATAAAAACAAAAAAGGCAATTGCCGCAATAAACGTGCCAGCGATCGATATGATGATTGCAAGGATGCCTGTTAGCTTTTTCTTATTGCTAAGAAGTGCCGCAACAATCCCAAGGATGAAAGCGATTGGCAAGAGGAACCAACCTAAGAAAACCACACCTGGAATACAGGACAATACCGTGCCTAAGATCGCTAAGACGAGGGCAATAATCCCAACGATATTGCGCTGAGCTGGCGGTTGCTGCTGCATATAGCCGTAAGCGGGGGCAGCACCTGCCATATTAGGATAGGCCGGATTCCCATAAGCCGGATCTGTATAGGAGGAAGGAGCCCCATAGCTTGGGGCAGCAGCATACTGGGTTCCTGCATAATTCGGATCCGAGGCGCTAGGGGCAGTGTAATTCGGAGCCGGAGTGCCAGGAGCCGGAGTGCCAGGAGCAGTCGTGCCAGGGGCAGTGTAATTCGGAGTTGAGTATTGAGCAGTTGGATATTGGGAAGGATTCGACTGCTGTGGTGCTGCCGTGGGATCTAGGAAAGCTGTCGGCTCTGCCTGTGGTGTGGGGTCTTGCCCAAACTGGAACTTTGGCTGTTCATTAGGTGGTTGAGTACTCATTAGTTACTTTCCTAGACTCTTGTTGATTAGGAGTTGAAGACACTCAGATAATAGCTGAGAGCTTTCAGGACCATTGATTCAAGCTGCCCTTGGCAGATTTAAATACCTCATTTCGGGGTGCATTCACAAGAAGACTGAATGCGCTTAATAGCCCGAAGCGGTTAAAAGCACAACGTGCATCTTTTTGATGATGCCAGTCAGTCCCACCGCTATCCCAACCAACCGAAAAGTGACCGAACGCTTGTTGTCAATTACTTGTGAAAATTGGGGGTAGTTTGTATGGTTTTTTGGTCTGGGGGTTTAAGTGTTTGATGGGTGTGTTGATGCACAAAGCACGCGGGGCTTTTCGTAAAGATGGTTTTCGTCCAAAAAAATCAACATGGAAAGGCTCCCGCGTGCTGTTTTATCATGCCACACTTC
>JBHACV010000214.1:0-16641 GCA_041854705.1 Corynebacterium sp. | reverse complement strand
TGGCCTGTTCGAGTTTGACCACGATCTGTTCCGGGGTGTGTTTCTTGAATTTCTTCATCGCTTTCTATCTTCCTACCCCATGCCGGGGTGATCGGGGAAGACACTCAAGTCACATGGCCCGAAAAACCCAGCCCACACCACACCAGTAAACAACCACCACCACACCCCACCTAAACCAACACACCCAAAACCATTTTAAAATGAGACCGCTATATCAACGCAAAACTGAAGGATACTAACGCGCCGCCATTTTCTGGTGAGAAAACCTCAGTTCTAGTCCGAGGTTTATGGATGTCATAACCTGCTTTCAGCATTCCGGTGGAGTGCATGTGGATTTCTTCGAAAAGCGGGTGCAGCGTGGTGGTCGCTTGCCGAGGAACACTACGACCTCGCTGCCTTCAAGAGGCTATAGGAAGGTGGACCTTCGAATCTATGGGTGATGAGTATGAGTGGCAGCAGGAATTGATCGGCACCCGCTGCGCAACTGGGAGCAGGATGTTCACCAATGCCGCGAGTGGATGCAGCAACACCGTACTACCCGAGTCAGGGAAAACGTTCATGACGAACCTGATAGGTTTCCTCGACGATGAAGACACCATGGACGCTGAGTCGCTAGAACCTGCTCCCATTACTGGAGTTGATGGAACGAAAACCTTCTCCCTGTTAGGCAAACTCGCCGAAGGCGAGCCTCTGCCACCGGCACGGTTTGTGGATCGGTCCGGTGCGATTCGTGATGGTCAAGGCTAGGTGCCGCTGGTGCAATTGGTGGCATCAAGTAGTCATGGGTGTTTTGCACTACCCTCCGCCACCTTGGTAATGAAATATTAGTTTGATACCTACCAGCTGTTCTCCACACTTAGTCGTCACACACTACCCAGGAAATTGACTCAGCTATCCGAACCCAAAGCTTCGAATTAACTATACAGTGGGATGTCCTGGGAGAATTGAAGACAATTGCTAACGGGTGGCAAGTAGTGCCAATGAACCATTCCAAGTCTTCTCCACCTTAGCTGCGACGGCTAAGGCCGTTTCGAGCGAAAACTTCTCGGAAGTCGAAATTTCCGTTGGGGCAGAAGGGACGTTTGGCGTGGAATGAAGTAGCCCGGTGAATTCTTCTCGCATGGTAGTTACACTCAATTCTTCTTGACACAGTGAATTTTCTAGGGCACCCCTTCGCGCTTCTTTCCAAGCTTTACCATGGCTCATTTCAGATAGTTCAGTGGAGCTTCTATTTTTATAAAAGGCAACCACACTTTCTATCGTGTGTCGCTCAGCGGTAGTTAAGTTCTTGGAATCGCCACTAGGAACATCTGGTGTCGCTCTGTGGTTGCTGGCTGGTTCGCTTCGATTCCACAGTGCAACAGGGACGGGGCCCTTAGCCCACGCCTGCAGCGGTTCTCTAAACAACGGCAGGCCAGTCCAAGCAAGGCTCCACCCCTGAGAAAAATAGCAGAGCTTGAAGAGCTTCATTTTACCTATGCCTGGGACGAGTTCGGTGATATATTGACCCACATCGTAAACATTTGCCATAACTAAGCTCCTTTCTTACTGCTATTTTTCGGTTGGTCAACCCAATCAAGTGCGGTGTTCTTTGGTTTTGCTTTATGGCAAAGATGACTTAGAACCCCATTTTGATTCACTTACACCTCTTTCAGAGGTGTTTTTCTATTTGATTATATGAAGCTTATTCAGGTGCTGGGAAAACCTTAATGCATATGGATCTCACTTCCACTCATACTCCAAGATGAGATACCTCAGTAGCTTGGAGCCAGAAAAATGACCTGAATAAACTTCTAGATGCCACGATAGTCAAGTAGTCAAGACTAAGTTTCCGCAAGCGCTTGCTCCAATACATCGACAGTGCCCATCTGCTCGGCACCCATGCCATCACCGTATCTGCAGGATATGCTTTATTTATTCATATTCGAATAACCACACGCTACCGCACGTCGTCGCGTAGCGTGAAGGTTGCGGTGATTTCATCATCAATACAAGTCACGCGCAGGCTATCTAATACTTGGAAAATGAAACTTAAGAGGCTGCTGGTAGTACTGACAGTATTGGCTCATCATTTATGCCAATAATCACGCAGTCAACACTTAGTTACAGGACAACCTAATCAATAGTAATTCCACACAAACCATCTCACAGGAGGTCCCCCATGGGCTCACGACTCGGAGTCATCCTTAAAACCAACACCGGCTGGGAACTGTGCTACGACCATTGGGCTGCCCAAACTATTGGAGCTGACATTGCCATTGATGGTTGTGACAACACCATTGATCGGGTATGGGAAATGGAGCCACTGGGTGTTGGAACACCCGAGCAATGGACTAATGCTCCATTCATCGAAGGCTCGCTGCTGATCGACACCACCACTAAAACCGTTGTGTGGGCGGAAGAAAGTGATGCAGTCTATCTACCTCGCATCATCAACACCCTAGTTGAACACACATGGCCTGGCTGGACATGCATCTGGTCTGCTGAAGGTGTACGTGGCGTATTACGGCTGGCAGGTGTTGATCCAGCACCATTTTTCACCAACCGTAACTACAGCCAACAAACGCTCACCGAGCACAGCGAGTTTTTGCCATGGAATAGTAGCGATCATCGCGGAGTTTTTTCAGTACGGCTGAGATCAGGTGAAATAGTTACATGGGCTGGCGAAGAATTCCTCACAACCACTGCGGAACTGGGACCAGACGCTATTCAAGAAGCTGCCACACAGGTACGTGACCGCGCCACTACTGACGATCACATCCTCTATCACCAACGAAAGCCCACGCAGCTACCAGTTATGGGGGTGCACGTGGATTTCGTCGAAAAGCAGGTGCGGTGGTGGTCGCTTGCCGACGAATATTATGGCCTTGCCACCTTTGAGGGATTGTGGGAAGGCTGGACATTTGAGTCCATGGGTGATGCGTATGAGTGGCAGCAGGAATTGGTCGGCGTCCCGTTACGAAACTGGGAACAGGACATACGTGACTGCCGCGAGTGGATGCAGCAATACTGTGCTAGGCAAAGTAGGGAAAATCCTGGTCTAGAGATCTTAGGGGTTCTTGATGACACTGAGGTCAATATGAATCCTGAAGCACTACACTCGGTGCCAGCCACGATGGCTAGTGGGGTAAATATATTGTCCTTCCTTGACCAACTAGCCAAAGGAACACCACTGCCACCCGCACGATTTGTGAATCGGTGGGGTGAAGTTCGCGGTGGCCTTGGCAGTGGTTGGGCGAACTGATAGCTGGCAATATATTGGTTTTAGACCAGAAACTGTCGAAACTGTTCTTGATCAATAATCATCCCCTACCAAGTAACTCAGCAAGTTGCTGATCTATAGCAGTTGGCTCCTTCATATGTCCTATGAATTGGGGTTAAGTAAAGAAATTCAGCCTGTCTTCAACGGCAAGATTAAAAAGCAGGCCGAACAATTAATTGACAATGTACTATGCTTCTGCGATGTGAGTAAGGAGCATCACTACCTGCTGTTATGAGTTGTTCTTTGGTATTCTTTTCCTGGAAATTCCAACGCATCACGAAGCTGTGATGTAAGGATCTGCGGCATCCCACCAAACCTGCCATTCAAATAACTTTTTCGAATGTCAAGATCAGCCCATATTCCCCTGTAATCCAGATTTCATCGCGGCATAGACACTCATGATCCATCAGTAGTAAATCATGTGCAGTAAAAGCAGCTGGCCACGCGACTTAAGAACGTCTTCCTGCCGCCCCCACCCCCAAAAAACCACCAACCCCCAAGAGGAAAAACAACACTGTTTTCTCCTTGGGGGCACCGGCTGTGGCATAACCTCACAGCGAAACCAGATTAGGCTCGCATTTCTGCGCCAAATCGCTGTTTCGCCAGTTCCACTGCGGCAAGTCGCTCAGCGGAGCACTCCTCATCAGTGAGGGTGCGGTCTTGAGCGCGGAAGGTCAGTGCAAAGGCTAATGACTTCTTTCCCTCGCCAAGTGATGCGGATTGGTAAATGTCAAACAGCTCTACAGACTCCAATAAATCGCTGGTAGCTTCCGCGATTACCTCGCGGACTGACTCGGCTGGAATATCCTCATCCACTACTAGGGCTAGATCCTGTTTGAGGGTGGGGAAGGCAGAGAGCACAGGTGCTGGCAGTGGGTTAGTCAGTGGCAGCTCGGTTACGTTCAGCTCCATTGCACAGGTCCGTGGCGGTAATCCAAGCCGCTCAAGGACCTGTGGGTGCAATTCACCGCCATAGCCAACAATCACATCATCAACTAGGAATGCAGCACACCTGCCGGGGTGCCACGGCAATTGCTCAGCATTGACCAAGCTAAGCTCCACACCAGCTGCACGCGCTGCGATCTTAGCGGACTCAATGGCATCGGCGTAGGTATAAGTGCGGCCTTCGCCCCATGGACCGTTGTTATCCATGCTGCCTACGCCAACCGTCGCTAAGTGTAGCGGCTGGTATGGCAGAGACTGCTGTAATTCTTCGACTTGTTCTGGGGTGGGGCGTTGTCGCACTGAGGGCATCGGTGACTTTCCATCGCCACGAGCGACGGAAACCTGTTGTAAACCATAGATGTGCAGGTCAGAGCGTCCACGAGAAATGTTTCGTGCTAAGGCTTCCAACATTGATGGCAATAATGTGGTTCCGAGCACGCCGTAGTCAGCATCCAGTGGGTTTTGCACGGTAACTACCTTGCGGCGGGCATCGTCTGGGGCTAGCCCCCATTGGTCGAAGGTGTCTTGCCGAATAAATGGGGTAGGCAGGATTTCTACATAACCGTTATAGGCCAATGCATGCCCAATCGCACGGCGGCGTTTTTGTGCTGGGGTCAGGCCTCGACCTACTGGTGCTGGTGGAACAATGCATGGCACTGAATCGAGGCCTTCAAGCCGTAAAATCTCTTCGACCAAGTCGGCTGATTCGTATAGGTCAGGTCGCCATGTTGGTGGGGTCACTTCTAGTTTGGCGCCACAACTGGATACTGTGACTTGGCAGCCGACCTCTTCCAATCGAGCGATGACGGTCTCACGGGAATACTCCACTCCAACCAGCTCACTTGGTCGTGACACTGCCATCGTAATGGTTGGTAATGTTGGTACTTCTCCCACAAGGGTTCGAGCAGGTTCGATGGTGCCTCCAGCAATTTCGGCCAACAGGTGGCAGGCCAAATCCAAGGCGGTTTCGATGATGGCTGGGTCAACGCCGCGTTCAAAGCGTCGTGAAGCTTCTGAGCTCAGTTTGTGGCGGCGAGAAGTGCGGGCGGTGGTGATTGGATCCCAGTTCGCAGCCTCGAAATAAACATTGGTGGTGTCTTCGGAGATTTCGGAAGTCAAGCCACCCATTACTCCAGCCAAGGACTGGATACCATTATCGTCGCAGATCACCACGTCTTCGGTGTGTAGCTGACGAACTTGATTATCAAGGGTTTCTAACGTCTCCCCTGCTTTAGCATTACGCACCACTAAATTGCCAGCGATTTTATCGGCATCAAAGGCATGCATCGGCTGGCCTAGGTAGAGCATGACATAGTTAGTCACGTCGGTGGCAGCATTGACGGGTCGCTGTCCCGATAACATCAGTTCTCGTTGCATCCACAAAGGTGATTCTGCCTGCGGGTCAATGCCTGAGACTTTCCGCAGCCCGAATCGGCGGGCTTTAGTCTCTTCCCCCAGTGTGATGTCAATCAGCGACTGGGTGGGGGTTGGTACATCTTCATACTGATCGGCTGCTGGATCGTGGTAGTCCAACCCAAAGCCACTGGCAAGTTCACGGGTCAAGCCGCGTGCAGAAAGTGCATATCCACGATCTGGGGTGATATTGACATCAAAGACGGTATCATCAAGCCCCAAAATCGGACGAGCATCTTCACCAGGTTGGGCATCAATGGGATCGAGTGTCATGATCCCTGAGGATTTATCGGTCAGGCCCAATTCCGCGGCTGAACAAATCATGCCAGCAGACATCCGCCCATAGGTCTTTCGTGCAGAAATAGCGAAATCTCCAGGCAGTACTGCACCCGGTAAGACGACAACGACAGTCGCACCTTCGTGGAAATTTGTGGCACCACAGACGATTGATTGCAGTTCGCCAGTGCCATTAGCATCGCCAACATTAACCATGCAATGGCGAATCGGCTTTTTAAACTCTGTGAGTTCTTCAATGGATTCCACTCGACCGATAACTAGTGGTCCAGTGGTTTCTGGAATCCGTTCATAGCCTTCGGTTTCAAACCCCACCTGAACATAGGCTGCATCGAGTTCTTCGGCGCTGACATGGCTAAAGGTTGGATTTGCTGTGTGCAGCAGTTTTTCCACCCAACTTTGGGAAATAAGCATTAGTGTAATTCTCCTTTACGCCGAAACACCGAATGGCATCGTGAATCGGACATCACCTTCGACCATATCGCGCATATCGTTTAGACCATTGCGGAACTGCAAAGTACGCTCGATCCCCATGCCAAACGCAAACCCAGAATAAACCTCTGGGTCGATCCCAGCCGCACGCAGCACATTGGGATTGACCATGCCGCAGCCGCCCCATTCGATCCATCCAGCGCCACCTTTTTTATGGGGGAACCAGACATCTACCTCGGCAGAAGGTTCGGTAAAGGGGAAATAGTTGGTGCGGATCCGCGTGCTGGTCTCTGGCCCAAACAAGGTCTTGGCCAAGTGATCCAATGTGCCCCGCAAATGTGCCATTGTCAGGCCCTTATCCACAGCTAAACCTTCGATCTGGTGGAAGACTGGGGTGTGGGTGGCATCCAATTCATCGGTGCGAAATACCCGACCTGGCGCAACCACGTAAATGGGCAGATCACGATCCAACATTGTGCGCATTTGCACTGGTGAGGTATGGGTGCGTAGAACTTGGCTAGAACCAGGCACTGAGACATGGAAGGTGTCTTGCAAAGTCCTAGCTGGGTGGTCTGGAATGAAGTTGAGCGAATCAAAATTAAAGTATTCTGCTTCTACTTCTGGACCCTCCCCTACTTCGTAGCCCATAGCTACGAAGATATCGGTGATCTGCTCAGTCAGCGTGGTGATTGGGTGCATGGCCCCTACTTGCCCGCGGGTGGTTGGGACTGTGACGTCCACCCGTTCCGCTAGCAATACCTCAGCATTGCGTTTTTCCTCCAACGCTGCTTTTACTTCTGCATAGCGCTTTTCCACACGTCCTCGAGCGATATTAACCAGCCGACCTGCCTCTTTCCGCTGGTCTTTGGGGAGTGATCCGAGCGAACGGCGTGCTTGTGGGATTGGAGCATCATCTCCGAGATGGGCGCGCCTCGCATCTGCCAGTTCGGCGAGATCCGCGGCCGCATCAAAGGCCGCTTCAGCGGCTGCGGCTGCTTGGTTCAAACTGGCTTCCGTGAGCTCAGACACGATACCTAGTCTCCTTTTGACGTTAGATGTAGCAACCAAACAATGATAGCCTTTTCGCCCGATCCAGACACATCGCACCCACGCTAACTAACCACCCGCACTATCTTAGGAGGCACTATCACGGTGTAAAACTTTGGCGGATTCATAAAGACAAATAGCTGCTGCTGTTGCCAGATTCAATGATTCCGCACGACCGCGGATCGGAATTCGAATGCGGTGATCTGCAGTTTCTATTAGCTCTGCGGGAAGTCCGTGGGCCTCGTTGCCAAACAACCAAGCGGTATCATGTCGCAGCACTTCTTCCGCATCATCGAGGCTGAGTTCCCCTTCGGCAGTGGTAGCGATGATCTGTAACCCTTTGGCCCGTAGCTGTCCAATGACGTCTTTACTATTGGGGTTTCGAGCAACTGGCAGATGAAACAGCGATCCAGCTGATGATCGAACCACTTTGGAAGATTGCGGATCGGCTGTCTCCCCGGCAAAAATCACTGCATCAGCTCCCACCGCATCAGCTACACGAATGAGAGTGCCAGCATTCCCCGGATCACTAGTTTCTACTGGTACACATACTAGTTTTGGCGTTCCGGTTAAGGCTTGTCCTGTCCCCCACAGTACTGGTGTGCATATTGCAAACAGTCCCGTGGTTTGTTGTGTATCGCTTAAGTGTTTGGCTGCTTTGTCAGTGATTGGATGGATATAAACACCCATATGTCCTGCCATTCGCACAATGGGTTCGAATCGCTGTGCAGCCGCCTCAGTGACAAAAAGATCGGTAGCAGCACCAGTGGCGGTTGCTGCTTCTACCGAGTTTTCCCCTTCAACAATAAATACTTTGGCCTTTTTTCGTGCCGCTGCTCGGTGCAGTTTAGCTGCGGCAACCACCCGCGGTGTGCGTTCGGTAAAAGCCTGGTCGAAGTCGATTTTCATGGTTGATACTCTAACATGACTACCAATATATACCCCCCGGGGTATAATGAACGTCAGAGCGTGAATATCACTTATTGGGAAATGAGGAATCATGTGTAGGCCTGTGCAATGCAAACAATGTAAGAAAACCACTTGGGCTGGCTGCGGTCAGCACATTGAACAAGTGAAACGATCCGTCCCAGCCTCCGACTGGTGTACTTGTGAACGAGAAAATAAAAGCCTGCTTAGCAAGCTCTTCGGGGGCCGGTGATGATGACTAAACAACGACTTCGCACCATCATCGTCGGCGGGGTGGCTGGTGGTATGTCCACTGCGACTCGGCTGCGCCGACGCGATGAGAACATGGAAATCATTGTCTTTGAAGCCTCAGGCTATGTTTCCTACGCCAACTGCGGTCTGCCCTATCAATTAGGCGGAACCATCAAAGATCGGGATGCATTGCTACTGCAAACACCGCAGTCTTTGACGCAACGATTTGATATTGATGTTCGGGTTAATCACCGAGTCACTGCTATACATCCTGAGCATAAGTACATCACTGTTTCTGGCCCTGATGGAACGGAAGAATTTACCTACGATTTCCTAGTGCTTTCTCCAGGTGCTAGGCCAATCATCCCCAATCTGCCGGGAATTGAACGTGCATTAACGCTCAGGACCGTAGAAGACCTTGATGCGTTGACAACAAAAGTAACCGAAACCACCAATGGCAACATTGAGAATAAGACCGCAGCAATTATCGGTGGTGGTTTCATCGGCGTCGAGCTTGCAGAGAACCTACATCACCGAGGTTTTAAGGTGACGATCATTGAACAAGCACCCCATATTCTGGGAGTACTCGATCAGGAAATGGCCGGAATCGTCACGGATCACCTGCGCAATAATGGTATTTCAGTAATAACTAATAACAGTGTTACCGAAATTGGCAATCAGGATGTGGTTCTCACCGACGGTACGACTGTTGCCGCCGACCTTGTGGTTGCTGCGATTGGGGTATCCCCCGACTCTTCGTTGGCTACAGCTGCAGGGTTAGAAGTCGACGAACGTGGCGGAATCCTCACCGACGATAATTTCCGTACCAGCGCGCCCGATGTGTTTGCTATTGGTGATGCGGCCGCCAAACGGGATTTTAACGATAACAGCGCTACCTTGATTCCACTGGCCCAAACTGCCAACCGACATGGCCGCATGGTAGCCGACATCATTACTGGTCGCGATACCCGTCGTCAATCTACTCAAGGAACCTCGATCATTGGAGTGCTGGGGCTTGCCGCAGCTACCACTGGTTGGAGCGAACGTCGGGCGCGTCAAAAAGGCAAGAATATTCGCATTGTCCATGTCCATCCCAGCGATCATGCTGGATATTATCCAGGGGCAACACAGCTACACATCAAACTAGTCATTGATGCTAAGACCGATCAATTGCTCGGTGCCCAAGTCGTTGGCAAAAATGGGGTGGATAAACGCATTGATGTCATTGCCACTGCCATGCGCGCTGGCATGACTGCCTCGGACCTTGCCGATTTGGAGTTGGCTTATGCTCCGCAATTTGGCTCCGCAAAAGACGCTGTCAATATTGCTGGCATGGTTGCTGACAATCGGCGCACTACCGAAACCGCTCTCCAATGGCATGAAATAGCTATGACCGATCTGCCGCTAATCGACGTGCGCACCCCCAGTGAATTCGCCCAAGGCACGATCCCCGGAGCAGTGAATATTCCAGTCGATGAGCTTCGTGAACGGCAAGCAGAGATCCCAGAAACCGCGGTTCTTTTCTGCCAGGTAGGTTTACGTGGGCATATTGCGCATTCCCTACTGACTCAGCTGAATAAGAAGGTATCTAACCTCGATGGTGGGTACCTCACATGGCACCACTCAAGGCTGGTGTAATGCCCATGCAGCTAGAAGTACAAGAAATTCGTTCTGCTATTACTAGGCTCAAACGAGCACATGGTCAACTCGCTGCCGTGATTCGGATGCTTGAAGCTGGTGAGGAATGTGAAGCCGCGATTATTCAACTCGCGGCGGTTTCCAAGGCCTTAGATAAAGCAGGCTTTAGCATTATTGCCTCTGGTTTGAAGCAGTGTCTAAGCCAAGACGAGGACGGGAACAACAACGTCAATATGGAAAAGTTAGAAAAACTTTTCCTTTCTCTGAGCTAACTTTTCTACCTTCTTCAAAAGCGCAAAGCCACCGCACCAATAAAATCAGTGTGGTGGCTTTGCGCTTTTAAGCCGTTTAATCGGCTAGCTAATTATGCAGCCTTTGGAGCGTTAACATCTGCAGGCAGCGCAGCTTTTGCGGTCTCGCAGATCGCAGAGAATGCAGCGAAATCATTGACTGCAAGCTCGGCAAGGATCTTACGGTCTACCTCAACCCCAGCTAGCTTCAAGCCTTGGATGAGACGGTTATAAGTGATGTCATTCATCCGTGCTGCAGCATTAATGCGGGTGATCCACAGCTTACGGAACTCGGACTTGCGGGCCCGACGATCCCGATAAGCATAGGTCATGGAGTGCAGCCACTGCTCCTTAGCCTTACGGTAAAGGCGGGAACGCTGACCGCGGTAACCCTTGGCGGATTTTAGGATTACGCGACGCTTCTTTTTGGCGTTAATTGAGCGCTTGACACGTGCCACTGTTCAAACTTCCTTACGTGATGAGGTTTTAAGCTGTAATGATTGCGGGAAGTAGGCTTTTAAGCCTTGCCCAGGAGACGCTTGATGCGCTTGGTATCAGCAGCAGCGACATCCTCAGTGCCCTTCAAACGACGGGTACGCTTAGATGGCTTACCCTCAAGAAGGTGGCGACGATTTGCCTGCTCACGACGCAACTTGCCGGAGCCGGTGGTCTTGATCCGCTTAGCGGTGCCCTTGTGGGTCTTCTGCTTCATGGAATTAAACGTCCTTTTACTTTCAGTCTTACTTTTTGCCCTTGCGCACGGGGCCGATAACCATGGTCATGTTCCGACCATCTTGTTTTGGCTTCGACTCCACGATGCCGTACTCGGCGACATCCTCTGCCAAACGATCTAAAAGCCGCACACCTAATTCCGGGCGGGACTGTTCACGGCCCCGGAACATAATGGTGACTTTCACCTTGGATCCTTTTTGGAGGAAGCGGATCACGTTGCTCTTTTTCGTCTCGTAATCGTGGTCATCGATCTTGGGGCGGAATTTTTGCTCCTTGACCACCGTCTGCTGCTGATTCTTCCGGGCTTCGCGGGCCTTCTGAGCCTGTTCATATTTAAACTTGCCGTAATCCATGATTTTGCACACGGGCGGCTTGGCATTTGGGGCAACCTCGACTAGGTCAAGATCAGCATCGTATGCGAGCTTGCGGGCATCCTCAATACGGACGATACCTACCTGCTCCCCATTTGGCCCAACTAGACGGACCTCGGGAACTCGGATTCGCTCATTAATGCGAGCTTCAGCGCTGATGGGAACTCCTCAAGTAGCAAAGTGAACTTCGTGATCTACCGACAATCGCGAGCGTTTTCCCCGGCATGTCAAAAGCCCGTTTACCATTGGTGTTGGTAAACGGGAGACCTTGTATGCCATACAGCAGTAACCTTAGTCACTGACGTACTCTTTTACCTTGTGCCAACCGTGGCAGGCGGCTTCAGGTGGGAAGATCTCCACTTGCGACCCAAGAAGACTCTTGGGCGGTAGCTGAATTAAACTAACACATAAATCATGTTGTTGGCAAAATGTAGGCAAAATGTAACCTTATTGCAGCGGTCACCACAAGTACCGATTGTTAACATTGGGTGCATGAACAACCCTATTGAGCACAATAAAAACCTAGAGTCAGCGCTTAACCGCCTAACCGAGGCGGAAAAAGCCCTTAGTGATGTTCAAAATGAGCTACGTGACTTACTACACACCCAAACATTAGCACCAGCGCCCAGTACTGCAGAGGCTCCTGTCGCCCCAGAAACTGAAACACCCCCCTTACCGTCAACAGAAACTGTGAAGTCGTCAACATCGGCGGTTCCACAATTTGTTGACAATCCTTATCTCACGACCCCTTCTCCGATTACTCAATCTCCTCCCCTGCCACAGCCAACCGCCACAGCTACCAAATACTCAGGTGCGCTGGAGACCCCAAACCCCGCACCACAAAACTGGGCTGGTACAACAACCCCGCCCCCTGGCAGTGTCGCTAACGAACCAGCTTTTCGTGATCCACACACGCAAACGTCTTCGCAGGAAATAAACCCATACCATGCGACAGATCCAAGCAATCCCCGTCCAGTTCCCCACTCAGCTCCCACAAACCCGCCGAAAACTGAAAGTCCATGGTGGACTAATGAACAAACTATCATCCGCCTTGTAGGTTTCTTCGGCGCGACTGTTACATTCATTGGCATTGGATTTTTGGTTTCAATTGGTATTGAGCGAGGAATCCTAGGACCAGTGGCGCGTATTGTACTGTCAGCCATTCTTGGCATAGTGTTACTCGTCGCCGCGTTTATCATGCGAAACCGCCAATTCCACCCAGCTGCAGTAACCGCAGCAGTTACCACATCTCTTCTCGTATTAGGCGCAACTGATATTGCACTGGGGTTCATCATGGATTTGTGGCCCCCCATGTTAGCCTCTATCGGACTGGCTATATTACTTATTGGTTTTGGAGCACTAGCTCGTTGGTGGCGCACTGAAAGCCAGTCAATTGCCTTAGGTATTGCCGGTTTTGCGCTGCTTATGTGGCATTTTTATTATGACTTTAGTCCACAGATTTTCCCCTACAGCCTAGCGGGCCTCATCTTGTTTGTAATCGCATACCACTACGAATGGAAGTCCGCCGACACCATCGCTGGTGTACTCACTGTTGTTGGTGCGCTCATTGGTGACACTGCCGCCTCCAATAACAACGATATTGGCCTATTCCTCGCCTTAGGCATGGTGGTTGTAGTTATTTTGAAAACTCATGTTTCTGTACCTGTATGCTTAGCGCTATTTACCCTGAGCTACGATACTCCGGAAACCTACCTATTAGTTCTTATTGTCTGTGTCATTTGGCTCGCACTGGATAATCACACCGCCCCTTTGATTATCATGCCCATTGCTTTTCTACCACTAGCCCTTAGTTTGTCTGGCTTTGACCGGTGCTGGGTGTTTGTTGGCTTTTTCCTCCTCTTTGCTGCAATCATGTTCTATTTCCGTATCCGGACTCAAAACGAGGTTGTATGGATTGCATGGGCTGTATGCGCATTTATGTATTCCTGGGAATTAGCTGTTGGCGTTATTTTCCGTGAAAACAGCTCTGTGGGAGCAATTGGCACTCGGCTCATTGCCGGAGCCATGATCGTGATGCTGATTGCAGCGATATTCAACCGCAGCACCATCACAGAATTAGAGAAACCACTACCGCTATGTATTTCCCTGGTGGGCCTGTATTTCACCATGTTGGTGATCGTAACTCTCACCACGTGGATCACCCCAACCAAGGGATTCCTCATTGGTCATGCCATTACCTCGATCTCATGGATGATATTGGCGGCAGTATTAATGATCCAACGAAAAGCCCCCTTAGGAGTTGGTATTACCTTAGCTATTGCTGCTATTGCCAAACTGGTATTATTCGACATGGCGGCATTAAGCGGACTGCCTCGATCTGCAGCGTTTCTGCTCTCTGGTATCTTGCTTATCGTTATCGCAGCTTTGCGTGGCCGAACTACCCCAGCTACGACAGAAAATTCACCTGCCGTAACACCAGTTGGCACTAGCCTTTAAACTCTAAGCCAAACTGTGCTACTAACTACAGCAGCTCTTTAAGAAACTGGCCGGTATAAGATCCGGCCACATGGGCTACGTCCTCAGGGGTGCCTTCGGCAATAACCTGACCACCGCCAGCACCACCTTCAGGTCCCATATCCACAATCCAGTCGGCGGATTTAATTACATCGAGGTTGTGTTCAATGACAACCACTGAGTTTCCCTTGTCCACCAATGATTGAATCACCAACATCAGTTTCCGAATGTCTTCGAAATGTAGACCAGTGGTAGGTTCATCCAAAATATAAATGGTCCGACCATTGGATCGTTTTTGCAGTTCAGAGGCAAGTTTTACGCGCTGGGCTTCGCCACCGGATAAGGTGGTTGCCGCTTGGCCGAGCCGCACATAACCCAATCCGACCTCATTTAAGGTATTCAGATAGCGGTGAATTGAGGTAATCGGTTCAAAAAACTCAGCTGCTTCCGAAATTGGCATCTGCAGAACTTCCGCGATGTTTTTGCCCTTATATCGGACTTCCAAGGTCTCACGATTGTACCGATCACCATGGCACACCTCACAAGGAACATACACGTCTGGCAAAAAGTTCATTTCGATCTTTAAAGTGCCATCACCTTGACAGGCCTCACAACGACCTCCTTTAACGTTAAAGGAGAATCGACCTGGCTTATACCCTCGTACTTTTGCCTCAGTGGTCTCGGCAAACAGTGAACGAATCTTATCAAAAACACCAGTGTAAGTAGCAGGATTGGAGCGAGGAGTTCGACCAATAGGAGACTGATCGACTTGCACCAATTTATCTAAATGCTCCATACCTTCCACCCGTGTGGCTCGCCCTGGAACCTGCCGGGCCCGATTGAGTTGGTTTGCCAGATTCTTTGCCAAAATCTGATTGACCACCGTAGATTTACCAGAACCTGAAACCCCTGTTACACACACAAATACCCCAAGCGGAATATTGACATTAATATTCTGCAGATTATTTTCCCGAGCACCAACCACAGTGAGTTTTCGCTCTGGATTGATTGGCCGACGACTATCTGGCACAGCCAGTACCTTCTTACCTGCCAGATAGGCACCAGTAATAGAATCTGGACAGGTCTTAATGCCTTCTGGTTCCCCTTGATAGACCACTTCACCGCCATATTCACCGGCTTGTGGACCAATATCAATCAACCAGTCAGCAGATCTAATGGTATCTTCATCGTGTTCAACCACGATCAAGGTGTTCCCAATGTCACGTAATTGCTCTAGGGTGGCAATCAATCGCTGATTATCTCGCTGGTGCAAACCAATGGAGGGCTCATCTAGCACATAAAGCACGCCCGCCAACCCGGAACCAATCTGAGTAGCTAATCTAATACGTTGTGCTTCTCCGCCAGAAAGTGTGCCCGCGGCGCGGCTGAGCGATAAATAATTCAACCCTACATCTAGCAGGAATTTCAGTCGTGCCTGTACCTCTTTCAATACCGCACCTGCAATAATTGTTTCTCGGGTTCCTAACTCCAAATCATTGAGGAACCGTGATGCATCTGCCACTGATAAGGCTGAAAGGTCTGCAATCGACAGTTCCCCTTGGGTGGTGGAAGCTAATCGTACTGCTAAAATCTCTGGCCGCAACCGTGCCCCACCACACTTTGGACATGGGATTTCTCGCATAAAAGCGAGTAATTTTTCCTTCTGGCTATCCGAGTCAGTGCTCTCTAACCGACGCCGCAAACTGGGTAACACTCCTTCGAAAGCAGAGTTCCACGTCCGAACCCGGCCGTAGCGATTTTTGTACCGTACAGTTACCTTGTCAGGTGCGCCATGGAGTACCATCTGTTGTTGCTCTGCGGTAAGACTGCTAAAAGGTGTATCAGGTTTGACTCCCATCACTGTTGCGAAACCAGTGAGCAGCTTTTGGTAGTATCCTTCCCCTGCACCAATGGTCCACGGTTGGATAGCACTAATCAATGGTGCATCTTTATCGGGGATTACAAGATCAAGGTCCACTTCTAACCGCGTACCCAAACCATCACAACTCGGGCAGGCGCCATAGGGCGAGTTAAAGGAAAAGGAACGTGGTTCCAATTCATCCACCCCAACCGGATGGTTGTTAGGGCAGGCCATTTTCTCGCTGAAACGACGGAAGCGATGCGGGTGGTCGTCGTCAAGCGTGAGGAAATCAAACTCCACTACCCCATCAGCAAGTTTCAATGCAGTTTCTACTGAATCTGTCAGGCGTTGTTTTTGGGATTGTTTCACTTGGAGTCGGTCAACCACCACATCAATATCATGTTTTACCTGCTTTTTTAATATTGGTGGTTCGGAAAGCTGATAAACCTGTCCATCGACGCGCACTCGCGCATAGCCTTGGGCTGCGAGGTCTTGAAATAAGTCAACAAATTCACCTTTGCGGGTGCGGACCACTGGTGCGAGCACCTGGAATTTCAGTCCCTCATCCATTGCCAGAATCTGGTCGACAATCTGCTGTGGAGTTTGGCGTTCGATTATTGCATCGCATTTCGGGCAATGGGCAACACCAACGCGGGCATACAACAACCGAAGATAATCGTAAACTTCAGTAATGGTGCCAACTGTAGAGCGTGGATTTCGGTT
>JBHACV010000213.1:0-19826 GCA_041854705.1 Corynebacterium sp. | reverse complement strand
GAAATCGAGAATCATATCGAGCAGCTTCAGCAGGAGCAGGCAGAGTTGCTGGCAGTCAAGGAGGGGCGTAGTGAGGATGTGGATCCTTTCCAATTTGCTACAGCTAAGTTTGGGGTGGATTTTTATGATTTCCTAGTTACCTGGCACCGAGAAAACCTGCCGGTGTTGGTTAGCCATTAATTGTGGTGGGGGATTAGCCGGGTGATGTTTGATCTACAGGATCTAAAAGTGGGGCACCTTGCTTGCTTTCGTGTGGATGCTACTAGCTCTGATTAGAGCGGCTGTTTAGCTAAAAATCCAGAAAAGTAGCAAGTGTCCAGCAAAAATGATGAAGTCGAATACCTAAGATGGGCAAGGTGTAGTCACATAAAAACCCTCTCGCCAAGTGAAAATGCTGGTGAGAGGGGGTCTGGTAGGCGCGCCCCAGAGAGGAATCGAACCTCCGACACCGGCTTTAGGAGAGCCGTGCTCTATCCACTGAGCTACTAGGGCACACATCTGTGGCGGTGTTGCCACTACGACGCGGCATTAAGACTACAACATTAACGGTTTGGTGGGCTAATTCTCCGGTTAAGCTAGCGGGTTTTTGACATTGCGGTACAAGACCTTATCTACGTTATTGAAGCTGCGGTAGATAACGCTAGCAATGGTGTGTTATCGAACTAGTGGAGCATTCTTGGTTGGGCCAAGTTCTGGGTCGAAGTTTTATCCTAGAGAAGTTTCTACGCTAAATTTCTGTCGGTGGATTGGCTACTGCTCGCACTCAATAGATATAAGCTCACTATGTGCCATATTTGTGACCCTTTTCATATTTCCTGCGGATATCTCGTCATATCTTGGAAAAGTTTTGGTAAAAATAATATGGGCACTGTGCCCTGTGAACTGGGGAAATGGCTATGCAAAAACTAGATTACAGCTAGTGTGCTAGTTCTTGCGTTGTTGTTTGCATTGATGTTGTATTTTGTTGTCATTATCAGGATCTATATTTGAGTCAACTGGTCCAAGATTCCCAGCGCACAGTTGGCAATCGGCCTATGCTGGAATTCAGATCAAAGATCGCTAGATTGAGGAGAACTATATGTCTGAGATTAACCCCATCTTCCATGATGTGGATCGCCGAGCGGTGGCGGCAACGATCGTGAAGGAGGGCAGTGGCTCCGTTCTTGCATTGGAACTGATCGCCGAAGATGGTGCCATTACACGGTTGCTGACATTAAACAAGTTTGATGCCCAGCAGCTATTGGATGTCTGTCAAAAATACATGAACCAGCAGACCACCAAAGATTACTCGGAAATCAACACCCAACTTAGTGAAGCTGACCGCGTGGAACTTGGGGTAGACCGAGAAAACTAGCCAACCAAATTTAGGGGAGTTTTCCATCTGGGCTGTGGGGATTTAACGACATTAGTGTCATAGGAAATCCCCACTTTGGCTCAGATTTTTTCGTTTATACCCCCATTCAGGGTGTTTTTCTGCAGGTCTCAGAAGTTGGTGCCGTGATTTGCTTACACTTTAAATAAAGCACCCGTCAGCAACTTAAGGGGAGTCCCATGTCTGAGCTTCGTCCTAATTTCACCGACGTTAAAAACCGGAAAATCGTGACCCGCATCCACGAGTACAACGGATTTGAGTACCTGATGGTCGAAAAAATCGATGACGCGGGTACCGGTACTGAAGAAATAATGCAGCTGAATGTGTATGATGCCAAACGATTATCTCAGGCATGTGAAATTTTCATGCAACGCAGCATTGCGCGTAACTTCGCAGAGTTTGCTGGCAATCTCACTCCCATAGATCGTGATGATATTTTCCATGAGGAAGACGATTAATTCCGGCTGATTTCCTTACGGGTAAACTAGAAGCCTGTCCGCATTAAGTGGGCAGGTTTTCATTTTATTAGTGGTGGAGGTCGCGATGCGTCAGGTGTTGGTAATCGGCATGGGGGCAGGCAGTCCAAATCACATGACCCTAGAGGCAGTAGCTGCCTTAAAACAGGCCGATGTGGTGCTTGCCTTGGATAAAGGTGATGAAAAAGCCGATCTATTATCCGTTCGTCGAGAAATCTTGAGCGCACATCATTCCCAAGTGCCATTAGTTACTGTGATCGACCCACCCCGAGATCGGGATCCAGAGAACTATCGGGAAGAAGTTCTACGCTGGCATGATCGACGAGCTCAAGTGCTAGAAGAGGCACTGTTGACGCATACTGGTCCAGATGGAGTTGCTGCCTTTTTAGTCTGGGGAGACCCCTCGTTATATGACTCGACACTGCGAATCCTCGATCGGTTTTCTACTCCCATTGCCATTACCGTCATTCCTGGCATTACTGCAGTACAGGCATTGACTGCTGCGCATGCCATCTTGCTTAATCGGATTGGAGAAGAGATTGTCATTACCACCGGTCGCAACCTGACAAAGGCTGCTAATAAAAACTGCAATAACTGCGTGGTTATGCTCGATGGTGGCGCTGCCTGGTTAACTGCAGCAACCCCCACAACGTATATGTGGTGGGGTGCATATTTAGGAACAGATAAACAAGTGCTGAAAAAGGGTTACGTTGCCGAAATTGGCGAAGAAGTAGCCACCCTCAAGGCGGAGCTCAAAGCGCGACATGGGTGGATCATGGATATTTATCTATTACGGAATCAGCCTCAAACTGGTGCCGAAACCAATTCAGCATAACGCCGGATGACCTGCTTGACCGGCGGATTAGTTTTGTAACTACCGTCAGAATAACGGACAGTAGGCACCACACGGTTACCGTCATTGACGGATTCAACCCACAAACCGGCCTCTTCGTTTTCATCAACATCAATGAGGGTATAGGGAATTCCGGCTGCGTCTAGGCCACTGCGAAGTTTTTGACAGAAGGGGCACCAATAGGTGGCATAAATAGTAATGGTGTCTGTGCTCATACTGGACCTAACAATTTTGCGCAGAAAATATTTCCGGTCTACCCCCGCTGCCATGTTTCAAAGCGGTAGCGCAAACCTGAACGAGATAATTGCCAGTCAGTGACATGCGAACACGTGAATTCGTCGCCAAGCTCGGGGGCGAATACCGCAGACTCCTCAGGGGGTAGTGCAGCGGTGGGGACGTCGATAAGCGTGCGTTCGATCTGTTGGACTCGGTCGATGGTGGCAGCATAAACTTCGCCACCACCAATGATCCACCCGGTATCAGGAATGGTGTGAATCACCTCAGCTCCAGCTGACCATGGGCCAGGATTACGGCGAGACAGGATGAAATTGGCGCGCCTTGGCAATGGTTTAACTGGTAGTGACTCCCAAGTTTTGCGTCCCATGATGACTGGCTCACCAAGAGTGGTCTGTTTGAAATGCTGCAGATCCTCAGGCACATGCCATGGCATGGTAGCGCCGTCGCCAATGATGCCGTTGCAGCTTTGTGCCCAGATTGCTTTTAGCATTTACACTGCCACCATTGCTTTGATCGTGGGGTGGGGGTCGTAGCCGATAAATTCCACATCAGCGAAGTCATAGCTAAACAGATCTGCTGCTTGTCGCAACTGCAATTGTGGGTAGGGGCGTGGTGTGCGGCTTAACTGTAACTCCACCTGTTCACGGTGGTTGTCATAAATATGACAATCGCCACCGGTCCAGATGAATTCGCCCACTTTTAGCCCAGCCTGCTGCGCCAACATGTGAGTGAGGAGAGAATACGAGGCAATATTAAACGGTACCCCTAAAAACATGTCTGCACTGCGTTGATATAGCTGCAAGGACAAAGCACCATCTGCGACATAGAGTTGGAATAGCAGATGGCAGGGGGGCAATGCCATGTTTTCTAGCTCTGCTACATTCCAAGCGGAAACTAGGTTACGCCGAGAATCTGGATTGGTTTTCAGCGTTTCCAAGGCAGCAGAAATCTGATCAATATGGCGCCCATCTGGGGTGGGCCAGCTACGCCACTGCACTCCATAGACTGGGCCAAGGTCACCATTTTTATCTGCCCATTCATTCCAAATGCGAATGTTATGTTCCTGCAACCACCGAACATTGGCTGATCCTTGCAAAAACCACAGCAATTCTCCCACAACTGAATGGACGTGGACCTTTTTAGTGGTAATCAAGGGAAAAGCATCGGCCAGATTAAACCGCAGCTGTTGGGCGAATAAACTAGTGGTACCAGTGCCGGTCCGGTCGCTTTTTTGAATGCCCTCGGTCAGAATTTTTGCCAATAAGTCTTCATACGGAGTGCAGATTTTTGCGGCAGCATGCTCAGACATGTCCTACAGCTTAGCTGATGAAGCAACAAACCCGCCTAGTGCCTAAGCACCACGGCGGGGAATGGTCGAAACGTTGGTTATTTAATAACCCCCATTGGCCTCTCTGAACTTTGCCGCCAAATCCAAGATTTGGTCAGCAAGCTCTGGCCGACACACCAAAATATCTGGCATGTAGGTGTCCTTATTGTTATAGGTCAGTGGGCTACCATCAAGTCGCGAACAATGCAGGCCAGCGGCCAAACACACACCAACTGGTGCAGCCGAGTCCCACTCATACTGGCCACCAGCATGAATATAGGCATCGTAATCACCAAGTAATACGTGCATAGCCTTCGCACCTGCAGAACCTAACGGACCAGTGGTAAATCCCAGTTCCTCGGCCACATGGTGGGCGACTGCTGGTGCTCGATTGTGAGAAACCACAATCCGCTTCGCATAAGGACCACTAACTGCCCGAGCATCAGAAGAATGGAAAACCACCCCCAAGTCCGGCAGCCCAACAGCCGCATGGGTCGGGGTACCATCTTCGACCAATGCGATGTGCACCGCCCAGTCTTGGCGACCAGTGGCAAACTCCTTCGTGCCATCTAGTGGGTCGATAATCCACACCCGATCCTTGCCTAAACGTTCTGGGTTGTCCGCGGCTTCCTCGGAAAGGAAACCATCATCAGGGCGGTGTTGCTCTAACACTCGTGCGATCCAGTTTTGGGCAAGATCATCTCCCGCCTCGCCTAAGGCTCGCCCCTGCAATGCTCCAACATTGCGAACGCCTTTCAAAATTTCACCCGTACCCTGCGCCAAACGCTGAGTCAAAGTAGCATCATCAAAATGAGCAGTCATACTTAAGAAGTCTAGTTGTTTGATCGAATCGGAGCATGCCCCCATGACCCACTCAGAATCTGAGGCTGAAATTCTTAGCCGCTTCAAGCCGCAAGTTCGGCAGTGGTTCACTGATGTTTTTGCCGCCCCCACCCCAGTGCAAACCGCAGCATGGAACACCATATCCGCAGGTGAAAATGCATTGGTTGTGGCGCCTACCGGATCTGGTAAAACATTGGCAGCTTTCCTCTGGGCACTTGATACATTGGTCGAAACTCCCGGACAAACCACCCTTCCTGTGGGAAATCCCACTGTGAATAATCTTGCAGCTAACACATTTGTTCCGCCCGCCTCGTCGCCCGCTGAAACAGAAGCACTCCACACAACATCGGCACCAGCTGGGGTGAAAGTGTTATATATCTCACCCCTCAAGGCGCTTGGGGTGGATGTGGAACACAATCTCAAAGCACCCCTTTTGGGTATTAATCGCACCGCCGAACGGCTTGGCTTGGATTACTCTGACATTAGCGTCGGTGTTCGCTCTGGTGATACCACTGCTGCCGAACGCGCTGCTCAAGTACGCCGCCCACCAGATATTCTGATAACTACTCCAGAATCAGCCTACTTAATGCTCACCTCCAAAGCTGGAGCCATACTATCTAGTGTCACAACCGTCATCATTGATGAAATCCATGCAATGGCCGGTACCAAACGCGGTGTTCACCTCGCACTAACTCTCGAACGACTAGCCGAACAAGCTGTGCAACCCATTCAACGCATTGGCTTATCCGCAACCGTGCGCCCCTTAGCAACAGTTGCGGCCTTTTTAGGTGGGGATCGGCCAGTAGAAATCATTAACCCAACAACTGAAAAGCAATGGGACCTCAATGTAGTAGTGCCAGTCGCAGACATGAGCGACCTTCCCAGTCCCGAACTAGGATCCACCATTGGCGAAATCACCATCGACGACCCACTCGGACTCGCCAGCCCACTTATCGACGACCCCAGCGAAGCAGCTTCCACCGAAACAAAAGGGATGTCCGCTGACCACACCAGTACTTTTCCCAATGCTGCGGTTGGAAAAACCAACTCCATTTGGCCGTTCATTGAAGACAGTCTCTATACACAAATCATGGAGCACCGCTCCACCTTGGTTTTTGTCAATTCCCGTCGTAGCGCTGAGCGGCTTACCGCTAAACTCAATGAGCTTTATGCGCGCGAATATGCACCAGACACCATTGCAGAAAAGGGCCCACGACCACCAGCACAGGTAATGATGTCGAATGATGAAATTGCCGCACCGCCCCAGATCATAGCTCGTGCACACCATGGTTCCGTGTCGAAAGATGAACGCAAACTCACCGAAACCATGCTTAAAGAAGGCACCTTGAAGGCGGTTATAGCCACCAGTTCCCTAGAACTGGGCATCGACATGGGGGCTGTTGATCTTGTCGTGCAGATTGAAGCACCACCATCGGTTGCTAGTGGCCTCCAACGAGTAGGTCGTGCTGGGCATATTGTTGGCGCAGTTTCAACCGGTATTTTCTATCCCAAACATCGAGCTGACCTGCTGCAAACCGCAGTGACTATTAACCAAATGCGTACCGGACAAATTGAAGAAATCCGCATACCCACCAATGCCCTTGATGTGCTTTTACAGCAAACTATTGCAGCAGTCGCAATTCGTGATTGGGATGTAGAACATTGGTATGCCACCGTGACTAGGGCTTACCCCTATAAGGACTTGCCTCGGGAAGTTTTTGACTCGGTCATTGATCTCGCGGCGGGAATATACCCATCCACCGATTTCGCCGAACTACGCCCACGCATCATCTATGACCGAATCACTGGGACCTTGAGTGCTCGGCCCGGCGCGCAACGGGTGGCAGTTACTTCTGGTGGCACTATCCCAGATCGGGGCATGTTTGGGGTATATCTGCTTGGTGGTGAGCAAGGTGCACGTCGGGTTGGAGAGCTGGATGAGGAGATGGTGTATGAGTCGCGGGTGGGTGAGGTTTTTACGTTAGGGGCTTCCAGTTGGCGGATTGAGGAGATCAATCGGGATCAGGTGTTGGTTTCGCCCGCGCCGGGGTTGACTGGTCGGTTGCCGTTTTGGCGGGGGGATCAGTTGGGTCGGCCGACAGAGTTGGGGCAGGCGATTGGGCGTTTTCGTCGGGCGGTAGCTGCTGATCCACAGGTGGTGTCACAGGTGGATCGGTTGGATGAGTTTGCAGTGGATAATTTGGTGCGTTTTGTTGCAGAGCAGCAGGCGGCTACTGGTATTGTTCCTGATGAGAAGACGCTGGTAGTGGAGCGGTTTCGGGATGAGGTGGGGGATTGGCGGGTGGTGTTGCATTCGCCTTATGGTCACGGGGTTAATTCGGCGTGGGCTTTGGCGGTGGGGGCGCGGATTGCTGCGGAGACGGGGATTGATGCTCAGGCTGTTAGTGGTGATGATGGTATTGTGTTGCGGTTGCCGGAGGGGGAGTCGGAGCCAGGTGGTGAGTTATTTGCATTAGATCCGGATGAGATTGAGGCATTGGTTACTGAGCAGGTGGGTAATTCGGCGTTGTTTGCTGCTCGGTTTCGGGAGTGTGCTGCCCGGGGGTTGTTGTTGCCGCGGAAAAATCCGGGTAAGCGGGCGCCGTTGTGGCAGCAGCGGCAGCGGGCGGCTCAGTTGTTGGATGTGGCGCGGAATTATCCGAGTTTTCCGATCATTTTGGAAACAGTGCGGGAGTGTTTGCAAGATGTTTATGATTTGCCTGCGTTGGTTGAGTTGCTTACCAAGGTGCAGCAGTCTCGGGTGCGGATTGTGGAGGTGACCACGCAGCAGCCGTCGCCTTTTGCTTCTTCAATTTTGTTTACTTACGCTGGTTCCTTTATTTATAACGAGGATAGTCCGTTGGCGGAGCGGCGGGCGGCAGCTTTGGTGTTGGATCCAGAGTTATTGGCTAAGTTGCTGGGTTCGGTGGAGCTGCGGGATTTGTTGGATCCTGAGATCATTCTTGAGGTGGATGCGCAGTTGCGGCGAGTGGCTGTGGATCGTCGGGCCCGTAATGAGGAGGAGCTGGTTGATGCATTACGTATTTTGGGTCCCATTCCCCTTCCTGATCTTCCAGAGCATTTGCTTTTCGACGCTGATTTGCAGTCATTATTGGATCGGCTTGCAGGTCGGGTGATGGTGGTTCGGTTTGCTGGTCGGGAGCATATGGCACAGGTAGCGGATGCGCCATTATTGCGGGATGGGTTGGGGGTGCCGGTGCCGCCGGGGGTTGCGGCACAGGTGGCAACTATTACTGATGCATTGGAGCAATTGGTCTCGCGGTGGGTGAAAACTCGTGGGCCGTTTGTGTTGCGGGAACTGCAGCGGGCGTTTGGGTTGGCTGCGGGGGTTGCGCATTCGGTGGTGTTGGGGTTAGTTGATAAGAAGGTGGTGGTCCAAGGTCGGTTTCGCAGTGAGGTGGGGGAAGAGGAGTTTGTGGCTGCGACGGTGTTGAAGGTAATTCGGGCACGGTCTTTGGCGGTGGCGCGGGCGCAAACACAGCCGGTGAGTCAGTCGGCTTTTGCTCGGTTTCTTTGTTCGTGGCAGCAGGTGGCGGCGGTGGGGGAGCAGCCAGAATTGCATGGTATTGATGGGGTGTATGCTGTCATTGAACAATTAGCAGGGGTGCGGCTTCCTGCGAGTGCGTGGGAGTCGGTGGTTTTTCCTGCACGGGTGCGGGGTTTCAATCCGGCGGATGTGGATGAGTTATGCCATAACGGGGAGGTTGTCATCGTTGGGGCGGGATCGGCGGGGAGTGCTGATCCGTGGGTGATGTTATTGCCGGTGGATTATGCGGCTGAACTTTTACCTTTGCCGGAGGAGTATTCGTTGACTGCGGTGCAGCAGCAGATTTTGGCTGCGGTTTCTGCTGGTGGTGGTTATTTGTTTTCGGCGATTCAGCAGGTGGTCAGTGGTGAGGATTTGGGGTTGGTTCCTGGTAAGGTGCAGATTGACCAGCTGCGGCAGGGGATGTGGGAGTTGTTTGAATTGGGGTTAATTAGCCCTGATAGTTTTGCGCCAGTGCGGGCACGACTAGCTGGTGCTCGGTCGGGTCGTACTTCGCATAAGTCTCGGCGGACGCCAACTCGTACGAGGTTGCGGATGGGTCGGACTAGTTTTGCGCAGCGGGAGCAGGTAGCTACGGTGCCGCCAGATATGGTTGGTCGATGGGGGTTGAGTCTTGCTGCTAGTCAGGAGCCAACGGCTCGTTCCATTGCGCATGGTGAGGCGTGGTTGGATCGTTATGGAGTGGTCACTCGTGGCAGTGTGGTTGCTGAAGATGTCATTGGTGGTTTTGCCTTGGCCTATAAGGTGCTCAGTAGTTTTGAGGAATCTGGTAAGGCATTGCGGGGGCATTTTGTTGCTGGTTTGGGCGCGGCACAGTTTTCCACCCCAGCGGTGGTGGATCGGTTGCGTGGGCTGGATGATGTATTAGGTCATGATGGGTGGCCGTCTGGGGCTATGCAGCCGAAGGTCTATGTGTTGGCTGCTTGTGATCCGGCGAATCCATATGGTGCAAGTTTGCCGTGGCCTGATTCGGTTCCGGGGGCCACATTAACTCGGGCGGCTGGTGCTTTGGTAATTATGGCTGATGGGCTGTTATTGGCGCATCTGACTCGTGGTGGGCGCCGGTTGACTTTGTTTGAACCACCGGGGGTTGTTACGCGGGATACGGTGGTTTCTTTGGTGGTGACTGCGCTCATTGATGCGGTACAGCGTAATGTCACTATGCGGTTGGTGGTGGAAAAGATTAATGGGGAAGTGGCGTTATCGTCGCCTGATTTGGAACGGTTTCGGCAAGCTGGGGCTGGGATTACCCCGAAGGGTATTCGGATTGCAGCGGTACCTGCGACACCGCGGAGTGGCAGAAGTGGTGGTAGGAGTCTGCAGCAGGCGGTTGCGGAATTGGGTGATGATGACAGGTATCCAGGGGAAACTCGGTTTGGCCCGCGGTGGCGTTAGAATTTCGCTATGCCTGAAGGCGATTCTATTTATCAGCTTTCTCGTCGATTGCAGTTTTTGGTCGGACGGGAAGTGTTGAGTACCAGTATTAGGGTTCCTGCTTTTGCCTTGAGTGATTTTACTGGTTGTACCACTGATCGGATTTGGTCTTATGGTAAGCACTTGTTTATGCAGTTCGATCAGCAGGTGTTGCATACTCATTTGCGGATGGAGGGTACGTGGGCGCTGCATTTGCAAGGTGATAAGTGGCGTAAACCTGGGCACACTGCTCGGGTGGTTATGACTTTTGTGGGGGCGCCGCAGCCGCGACCAATTGAGATTGTGGGGCATCAGTTGGGGTTCGTGCGAGTTTTTCCTACTACGGCTTATCATGACCAGATTGCACATCTTGGGCCGGATGTTTTAGGTAGTGATTGGTTAGAGCGAGGGAAATTAGAAGCTTTGACTCGGGTGGTGGCGCGGCCCGAGCGACCGATTGGTACGGCATTGTTGGATCAGCGTAATTTGGCGGGGATTGGTAATGAGTATCGTGCGGAGATTTGTTTTGTTTATGGGTGCCATCCGGCAACACCAGTGGTTGAGGTTGATGTAGAGCGCATTCTTGATATCAGTCGGGAATTGATGTGGGCAAACCGGTTGTCACCATTGCGGGTAACTACAGGGGTGCGTCGAATCGGGGAATCTACTTATGTTTTTGGTCGTCACAATCAGCCTTGTCGCAGGTGCGGTGGACTCATTCAGCAGAGTTTTCTTGGGGGTAAGGATTTTTCTGGTGATGAGGGGGAAGCTGAGCGCGTGATTTGGTGGTGTGATAATTGCCAACCACTATTGGGCTCTTAATCCAACTATCCTGGGGAGTATGAAACTCATCCTGAATCTCATTTGGTTTTTCTTTGCAGGCATTTGGTTGGCGTTCATCTATGTGTGCGCAGGTATTATAGCGTGCCTGTTCATTGTGACCATTCCATTTGGAATAGCAAGTTTCCGCATGGCCAATTATGCGTTGTGGCCATTTGGCCGCACGGTAGTTGAACCAGAAACCGGAGTGGGTGCTGTTTCTGGCATTGGCAATATCATCTGGTTCTGTGTTGCAGGTTTGTGGTTGGCGCTCGGGCATCTCACTACCGCTGCTGCACAAGCCATAACAATTATTGGTATTCCGCTTGCGCTTGCGAACCTCAAGATGATCCCAGTGACCTGTTTTCCCTTCGGTCGCACTATCGTTGATTCCAACCAGATCCCATTTGGATACCGGCCTATGGTGTCGTTCTAACCGGGCTGGGTAGTGCGAAATTTTACTACTTGTCGACGTTTTAGGCGTCGGCACCTGCTATTTAGCATAAGAAAGGACCCCACTGGTGAGTGCCAGTGGGGTAGGGGGTTTAGCCGCGATGGGCTCGGAACCACTTGATGAGTTCGTCGGTAGATCCGTCGCCAGAATCGACTTCTGCTTCACCAGAAACAGCTGGGGCAAGGTCGTTAGCTTGCTGCTTACCAAGCTCCACTCCCCACTGGTCGAAGGAGTTAATGTCCCACAACATGCCTTCAACAAAGGTGATGTGCTCATAGAGTGCAATCAATGAGCCAAGAACTGCAGGGGTGAGTTCTTCTGCCATGATGGTGGTGGTGGGTCGATTACCGGGCATCACCTTGTGTGGGACGATCTGCTCGGCCACACCTTCAGCCGCGATTTCCTCAGCGGTTTTGCCGAAAGCCAGTACCTTGGTCTGGGCGAAGAAATTACTCATTAACAGATCATGCATACTGCCTTCGCCGGTAGCAGTTGGCAAGTCCTGCTTGGGGCGGGCAAAGCCGATGAAATCAGCTGGAATCAGTTTGGTTCCTTGGTGCATGAGCTGGAAGAAAGCATGTTGACCATTGGTACCTGGTTCACCCCAGAAAATCTCACCGGTGTTGACGGTCACGGCCGTGCCATCGCGGCGAACCGATTTGCCATTGGACTCCATTGTCAACTGTTGAAGATATGCTGGGAAGCGGCCCAAGTCTTCGGAATAGGGCAGTACCGCATGGGTTTCGGCTTCGAATAGGTTGTTGTAGTACACCCCAAGTAGTCCCATGAGCACTGGCACATTCTTGTCAAACTCAGTATTGCGGAAGTGTAGATCCATTGCATGGAAACCTTCAAGGAAGCGCATGAAGTCCATGGGGCCAATCACTGCCATGAGGGAAAGACCAATGGCGGAATCAACTGAGTAGCGACCGCCGACCCATTCCCAGAAACCAAACATATTCTTGGTGTCAATGCCAAAGGCAGCTACCTTCTCGGCATTAGTTGAGACCGCGACGAAGTGCTTGGCTACGGCTTCTTCAGCACCGAGTTTTTCAATCAACCAGCGCTTGGCGGCATGCGCATTAGCCAAGGTCTCTTGGGTGGTAAAAGTTTTGGAAGCAACCACAAACAGGGTGGACTCAGGATCACAATCATCAAGGGCCGCAAGCATATCGGCTGGGTCTACATTGGAGACGAACTTGCCGGTAATTCCGGCAGTCGCATAGGTGCGTAGGGCTTTGACCGCCATTGCTGGTCCGAGATCAGAACCACCAATGCCAATATTTACTACAGTCTTGATAGTGTGGCCGGTGTAGCCCAACCATGCACCAGAGCGCAGTGCAGTGGCAAAATCACGCATCCGGCCCAATACTTCATGTACGTCAGCAGCCACATCTTGGTCATCAACTTTGAGGTCTTCTTCGACTGGTAGCCGTAGGGCGGTGTGCAGCACGGCGCGGTTTTCGGTGAGGTTAATATGCTCACCGTTAAACATGGCTTCGATTTTTTCTGAAAGATTGGCTGCACGGGCAACGTCAATGAGTTTGGCGTAGGTTTCCGCATCGGCGAGATTCTTGGACAGATCAACATGAAGGTTGGCGGCGTCGAAGGTCAGTTCTGCAGCACGCTGTGGATCGGCAGCAAACCGCTCACGCAGGGTCACGTCCTTATTGGCTTCGAAATGTTGTTGTAGTGCTGCCCATTCTGGGGTGGCGGTAATGTCAAAGGACATGCGGGTTTAAGCTCCTATCGTTTTAAAGTACAGCCGCAAACCAACGTGAGTGCAACCCATACTTGATTAGATACACGGTTACTTCCAACGCTAGTCAAAACCGCCAAATAATTCTTATGATCTGCACCTCTATTACCGCCCAGCACTGCTTGTGGTTGTCAAACAGGTAGGCATTAATCTCCAACCTGGCCGAGTCGTCCACGCCCCATGCGTAAAAGAATTTGAGCTAACTGCGGGCCTTCCGGGCCTAATTCTTCTCGAAACTGATTAATGATTGCCACCTCACGGGTATGCACCAACCGTGTGCCACCAGCAGACATACGGGTTTTGCCAATAACCTTAGAGATCTCAGTACGGCGCTTGATGGCATCAAGAATTACCCGATCTAGCCGGTTGATTTCTTCACGATACTGTTGAATTTCCGCATCGGAAAGAGGGTCTTCCGTGCCTGACGGGTAACGGATCGCAAAAGCGTGATGATCGGTAGTTTCGGACATCATTTTTCCTTATTCGACAGCCGCGTGGTTACTAGTGGTATCTGGCATATTCTACTACCAAAGACAAAAGAAGAAAGGTGGGTTGGTGCCCACAATTAACCCTTAAAACCGCCAGGCTGGACAGCAATGCTCGATCAGATATGGGTGACGTTGTAAGTTGGAGAGACTATGGATACTGCGCCCGGATCGTCACCTAAAAACACCCAACCTGAATTCGATCTTTTCAGCACCCTCGAAGGTTTCACCCTGTCAACAGAAACACATCCAACGAAACCAACAAAGCCCAAGGCAGCCAAGCAACAACCAGAACCAACATCGGAGCAACCACAGTCACCGTTTCGGCCAGTAGCTTCTGCGCAGCCAACTGTTGGTGCGTCGACAAGCTCGCCTGCGTCATGGACACCAACAATATCCAACCAGATGCCCCCAAAGGCTCAAGCGACAGATCTCATCGATGGGCTCAATCCGCAACAACGCGAGGCAGTAGAACATATAGGATCCCCATTATTGATTATTGCCGGTGCGGGTTCGGGTAAAACTGCAGTGTTAACCCGAAGAATCGCGTACCTACTACAAAATCGAGGGGCGAGCCCAGGACAGATTCTAGCCATTACTTTTACCAATAAAGCAGCTGCAGAGATGCGGGATCGAGTGGCCTCATTAGTAGGACCAACAGCGAACCGAATGTGGGTATCCACCTTCCACTCCACCTGTGTGCGCTTACTACGAGAGCAAGCACAATTAGTACCTGAACTGAACACTAATTTCACCATCTATGATGCCGACGATTCTAGGCGCTTATTGGCAATGATCGCTAAGGATAAAGAACTTGATATAAAAAAGTTCACCCCAAGGCTATTAGCCACTGGGATCTCTAACTTGAAAAACGAGTTGATTAGCCCCTCTGCCGCTTTAAGTGAAGCAGAATCAACCCATAACCCATATTCGCGGACCATTGCCGAAGTCTATGTGGAATACCAAGCGCGCCTACGTAGCTCGAATGCCCTAGACTTCGACGATCTCATTGGCGAAACCGTCCGGATCTTTAAAAAACACCCCGATGTGACCACCTATTACCGCCGCAGGTTCCGGCACGTGCTCATCGATGAATACCAAGACACCAACCACGCTCAGTACGAACTTATTCACCAGCTAGTTGGCGAAGGAGAGCATGCCTCTGAGTTGTGTGTGGTCGGCGACTCGGACCAGTCCATTTATGCTTTCCGTGGTGCAACAATCCGCAATATCGAGGAATTCGAACGAGACTATCCCAATGCCAAGACCATCGTGTTGGAGCAAAATTACCGTTCCACCCAAAACATTCTCTCAGCCGCGAATGCAGTAATTGCACAGAACCACAACCGCCGGGAGAAGAAACTCTGGACCGACCACGGCAAAGGCGAGAAGATTATCGGATACGTCGCTGATAATGAACACGACGAAGCCCGGTTCGTTGCAGCAGAAATCGATACCCTCGCCGACAGCGGCACAAACTATGGCGATATTGCCGTGATGTATCGGACCAATAATTCCTCCCGAGCCATTGAAGACGTATTCATTCGTTCCGGTATTCCCTACAAGGTAGTTGGTGGCACCCGCTTTTATGAGCGCAAAGAAATCCGAGACATCATTGCCTACCTGAAAGTCATGGACAACCCCGAGGACGAAGTATCACTTCGCCGCATTATCAATACTCCGCGCCGGGGCATTGGCGACCGTGCGATTGCCACGGTGAATCTTCATGCAGAAAACACCGAATGCTCATTTGCCCAAGCACTTATCGACGCCGCCCGCGGCGAGATCAGCCTACTAGGGGCGCGCGCTAAAAACGCCATCGCAGGTTTTATCGACATGATGGACACCTTAAGAACTGATGCAGCAGAAAGCCGAAACGAAATCACTGACCTACCTGATCTTGGGGCAGTAATATCCGCAATTTTGGACGCTACCGGGTATAAATCGGAACTGGAACAAAGCAATGATCCACAAGACGGTGCCCGACTCGACAACCTCAATGAATTGGTCTCGGTGGCAAAGGAATTCAGTTCAGAAGCAGCTAACCTCTTGGCATATGAACGCATGGGCCAAGAAGAATCATCATCTACAACAATGCCTGGCGAACCTGAGCCTGGTTCAGTACAGGCCTTCCTAGAAAAAGTCTCACTCGTAGCCGACGCTGACCAGATTCCCGACAACGATCAAGGCGTTGTTACCTTAATGACCCTCCACACTGCCAAAGGACTGGAATTCCCGGTGGTGTTTCTCATTGGCTGGGAAGATGGACAGTTCCCACACCTACGTGCACTGGGAAATCCCAAAGAACTCGCAGAAGAACGCAGACTAGCCTATGTTGGGATCACCCGAGCCCAAAAAATACTCTATCTCACCCGAGCCATGCTCCGAGCCTCATGGGGAAATGCGGTGAACAATCCACCCTCCCGGTTCTTAGAAGACATACCCGAGGAGTTAATTTCTTGGCGCCGCATGGAACCCACCCAATCAAGTTGGGGTGATGACTACAACTATGGCTCGATGCGCTCTGACAGTTATTTCTCCCATAGCCAAGAAAACTCTTGGGCAGCCGACCATGGCAATAAGCCACAAAAAAGGCCGAGTATTCCAGCTGCCCCGAAGCTCAACACCAGTGACCTAGTGTTGTCGGTGGGGGATAAGGTCAATCACGCCAAATACGGCTTGGGTACCGTGATGGTTGTAGATGCAGTGGGCAAACACAACACAGTCACCATTGACTTTGGCTCCGCTGGAACCGTACGACTCATGCTCATCGGTGGCGTTCCCATGGAAAAACTTTAACCAAAAACTCCCACCCAAACAGTGAGGTTTTCTCACCAGAATTATTTATCGCGTTTGAACTGAAGAAAAGATAGTGTAGTGACCTCGTTAAAGAAATATGGTTAGGGCAATGTTTCTTTATTGGGAAGCTTATTCAGGTGCGGAAAACCCTAATGCATATAGGCTTCACCTCCACCCATAATCCAAGGTGAAACGCTTGAGCAACTTAGAACCAGAAAATGACTTGGATAAGCTGGGTGATCGAAATGCTGAAGTACTTTCTATTCTGGATTACCAGAAATTCGAATCATGTGGGTCTTGTAGTGGTGTGGGATAGGTTCTCAGTGGTTGGGGTGTGTCACTGTTTTTGGTGATAACACCCTTCGGATCATTTTTGGGCAGGGACAACAATAAACCATGCTGAAGTCAGCGATTAGTTTCTATCAAAAAGGTGGGTGTAATCAACAAGGCCATCTTAGACTCGAAGGAGATGGTGGGTAGGAGTCCAAGCGAAGTGGTATTACCTAGAATAAACACAGCTTAGGTTTCTAAAAAGCTTCATATTTTTCAGTGAAGTGCCCTGAAAGTAACTATTATCACCAGGTAAACCTAGTTCAAAGGAAATTTGATAAGAATATGCTTAATGTACTGAGGGAGGGGTGCTGGGTTTGCCGTTAAAAGTTAAGGGTAAGTATAGATCCTTTGCGATATACCAGTGGTTTTAGGGTTGGGGGTGGAATAGCATTGCCCCTATTTGGTGTTTTCTTGCTGAAGATTTGATGACATTACTATTGCTGTATTCATGGGGATGATAGCTTCATTGTAATACGTTCTATCAATTTTCCTATCATGAAAAGTTGTCATGCCATTACCATTTTTAGATCCTTTTCCCAACTATCACCACCATTTTCATATTGGAGGTGAACCATGGGCCATTGAAGGGATATCTGACAGTTGGCGTGAATTTTCCGAAGCAGTCGCTTATGTTGCTTCTGGAATGCGCAGTTCAGATGATTGTGAATTTGTTGGATCAGAAGCTGATGCTTTTCATCTTCGTCTCTACCAATTTGGGCCAAACCGAATTGATACTGTTGAAGAGGCACACATAGGTCTAGCCGATGCATTAGTGAGCTATGCAGGATTTTTGCAAACAGCGCTGACAGAGATGGATGCTCTAGTCGCTATTGCAGTTACCGATCACGCCGCAGTTGATGCTGCTGTGTTGGAGTACAACACAACCGAAGCAACTTTACACATAGCTATTGCTACTGCCAGCCCTACAATAGCAGTGCTTGAAGCAAAATTAGCCAAAGACCATCTAGCTTACGAGCTGGCATTAAACCGGTGGAAAGATGATCTGATGGAGGCTGTTTCAATTAAAGAGCGACTTGGGAATAACGTTGATTCAGTGGTGGCGGTAATAGCTGGTCTTGCTGACCCGGTGTCCTACTCTGGTGCTCCTGATCCTGGAGCAATAAGTAGTTATGTGCATCTTCATATCGGAAGATTAGAGGCTTTAGGTCAACAGCTACAATCATTTAGCGAAAAAATTGCAGCTGAGGTCGGTTTACTGAAATCAGTTGAAGGTGAAGACGATGTTCACGGGTATAAAATCAGCAGTGCAGTGGAAAATTTCAAAGGAGATTGGGCGCCCTCCCTGGATGATTTAATTGCTTTCGTTCGTCGGCTCGGGGAGGCTGGGGTTGAAATTGCGCGTTTGTATCAAGCGCTTGATATCGAAAGTGCGGAAAAGTTTGAGAGGGTAAATCAGTATATTCGTTCACTGGACTGGTACCTACTGGATGACGATGATTTAGAGGCGGCTGGACTTATCGCATCAAATTGGCTGAATCCCACGCTGATTGAGAAAGAAACCGCCCCGTATTTTAATGCTTATGGTGTCGATTACCTTTCCTGGAATGATGACCTAGTTCACCGAGGCGCTAATGGTGAAGTTTTATTGGTAGAAAAATCTAGTATGCATGCATTGGGGGAAGTAACCCGAGGGCATGGTGGTGCATGGTATGTGGTGTCAAAAGATCGGGAAACTGTTTACTATCCTGTTGCACCACCAAACACCGTAAAAGAAAATCAACTGCTTTCTAAGCATAAGGATATGAAAACGGGGATGGTTACCAAAGAGTTTATTCGGCCCGATGGATCAGTTTTTACGCAGAAAATGCCTGCATCACAGGTAGGAAATACTGGGAATGTCTATAAACAAAACCTTGGGGTAACCGCACCTGCCGAACAAGTACCGAATGTACAGCATATTTATCGTGAAGATGGAACCGAAACAACTGTGGTTTATCACAATGACACCCACACCGCTGATGTGATTAACCATGATGGCAGTCCAGCCATGCATGTCAACCCCTATAATGACAAAATTCTTCATCTTGGCACCAAAGATGCCCCTATCGAAGGGCCAGTTCAGGGAATATATTATGATATCGTCGTAAACGATGTTGGCATGAAGCCAAGCTATTCCACTTATGAACCAACCCCGCTTGGTGATATACCAGATATAAATTCTAAAAATATTACTTTTGTTACAGGTCGAATAGGTGATCTTGGGGCTGGAATTCAAATTGAAACTACTCCCGAAAAAGAATTTCTGATCCAAAAAACGGGTATCGGAATGCCAACTGGACAACACCACTTACCATCTACAGGACTTCCCATCTCTTTCGATGATGCACAAAAAATAAGCAAAGTAGCAAGTAAAATTGGTACCGCTGGGAATATATATACCTTCGGGGAGGGATTGATAATCAGCGCACATACACAAGACGCAATGCCACTTATTAATGCAGGAGGTGCCATAGCAGGTGGTTGGGCTGGAGCTAAAGTAGGAGTAACTGCAGGTACGTTCATCTATCCAGGTCCAGGCACCATCATAGGCGCACTGGCTGGAGGACTAGGCGGTGGGTTTATAGGAGAGAAAGCCGCTAAAGAAGGAGGAGAATTTGTTATCGAAAAAATTACCGATAACTAGTTTCGTACCGCACTTTTGGAGGCTCATATGATGATCCCTATATTAAGTATGCTTACAGTTATTGTTCCGTTTCTTGCTGGTATGTACCATGATTTTTTCTATCCGTATGCTGATCATCCGTATAAGGAAGAAAAGTTCTTTGTCTTCATGCATAAAATGATGCTGGTGGGGACACTGATAACAGTAACAGGATTCTTTGTTACTGGATACCATGCTGTGATAGATGGCACTACTACTACTATAATTATGATTGCTTTGGCGAATACTCTCGCCGGTTACGAGATCCTTATTCGGTTAAGGCCTTATGGTCCGTGGCGTTATGCTCGTCTTCGGGCGTATTTCCGCTATGAAAAACAACTGAAACAGAACAATAAGAGCACATAATCCCTTGCCTTGAAGGCTCATATGATAGTCACTATATTAGGTATCTTTACAGTTATTGTT
>JBHACV010000212.1:0-25515 GCA_041854705.1 Corynebacterium sp. | reverse complement strand
GCGCTAGCCACAGCAACTGCTGTAAACCGGTGTACTTCTCGCGGGTATAAAGCCACGCCACAAACCCCACGATGGCAAATGCAACCGCGACCAAACTAATGACTTCCATGCCCCTAGGCTACGGCGCCTCGCTTTTCGACGCCACACCACCCATTTGATGAGCAGGGGATGTGTAGTTGCTTTCGAATTTCCCAGAAGAATTTACACCAATATAGGGGTAAAAAGGGTGAAAAGCGACATGAATTCCTTTCAAAGTATGGTATTTATTTAATTACTCCTTTCTGATTGAATCGACTGTTGGGAATCGGCTGTCAGGGAATTTTAAGTTCTCTGGCAGCCGATTCCTTTTATCAATCTTTCCGATCCGCAAGCTCAATTCGGGGGCGAACATCCACCTGTGTGATTTGGGTGCTCGGACCGGCAGCAACGACCATCCGCACAGCTTTAGCGATCTCCACCGGCTCGATATAGTGCTCCGGGTGGTAGGGGGTGCCAAGTTCGGTGAATAATCCGCGCAGCATCTCCGTATCGGTAGGGCCTGGGGAAATTGTGCTGACCAAAATCTTTGGTTCTTCCTTCCGCAACGCGTCGGCCACGGCATGTAAGGCATGCTT
This sequence comes from Corynebacterium sp., assembly GCA_041854705.1. GTDB lineage: Bacteria > Actinomycetota > Actinomycetes > Mycobacteriales > Mycobacteriaceae > Corynebacterium. The sequence continues at coordinate 24,901 of JBHACV010000212.1, read as the reverse complement.
GGTTGCGGCATATACCGCGTTACCAGGGTGTGCCCCGCGGCCAGCGCCAGAATTAATGAAGATCACCTTTCCTGCCACCCGCCGCAATGCTGGCAACAGAGCACGGGTTAACAGCGCTGGAGCTATGACATTGAGGTTAAATTGGTACTCCCAATCCGCCGCAGTGGCTTGGGCTACGCTGCGCGGATAGGCGGTTGCGGCTGCATGGACCAAAACATCAACCCGGTCTAATTCCAACAAGGCCGCTGGGATGGGGGAATGCACCTCGGATAAGTCCCAAGACACCTCACCATTCCTTGAAATGGAAATCACCTGATGGTCTCGGATAAGATCCGCGACGATTTCTTTCCCCATGCCGCCGGTTGCGCCAGTGACTACTGCGATCTTCGCCATGACTATACCCGCGCAGTTTTAACCAAGCTAGTTACGATAAACCGCCAACCCAAAAGCAGCAATGCCGAGGTGGTACACGCAACGATGATGAAGGAGATGTGCGGTATTTCTAAGTTTCGGATTGACCAGATCACCAGCCCGGTGATAGCGGTGGCTAGCCAGATGTACAGCCCGGATTTACGGGTGTATGGGTGCATTTTCCGCCCAGTAACAATAGCAGCTCCAATCAAAGTTCCTACCGCAAACGGCCAGAAGGTGTTAAGCACTGCCCCCACGCCCAGTCCCCCATGCGCCAACCGCGCGAGGATGGCAAAAACGAAAACTAGAGCGAGATCAATGGTGAGAGTTTTGGAAGTATGCGACATGGGTACTCCTTGGATAGGTGAGGAAAATGGCTGATAAGTACTATTTTGCCTCAAACCCAGGCGGTTGCATGCCTTTTGGGCCGACCGACTTGGGCCGTATCGGCTGTGTAGGCTACTCATCGTTAGCGCTGATAATGGAAGGTTGCGTAGGCGTGAGTTGTCTTCGCCGCAAGCAAGTGAGAATTAAACCACAGCGGCGCATCTTTATACCGCCGGAGCCCCAACTTCCCGGTGTCAGGGTCTCGCTCAATGCGACCATTTACAGTCTCTGCGTCCGGGTCATCGTCGTTTCGGCCATTGTGGTGTTTACACAACGCACCAAGATTCTGTTGTTCGGTCTTTCCACCAAAGTGGTGGGCCTGCACGTGGTGAACTTGGCATTTTGCGGCAGGCATATCGCATCCCGGCCAAACACAGCGCAGTGATTCCATTACCGCCACCAGTCGTTGCGGCTCGCTCGCTAATCGACGCTCAACTTTCACCAACGCACCCACGGTGGGGATCACACTGTCCTCGGTATCACCCATCACCGCCGCCCATCCGGTAGGGGCGATTTCGGTGTTTACCACGTCTTTAAGATCGATGAGAGCACCGTCGGTGGTGGTGATGCGGCCGTCGGCGTGGAAGCGGTAATCTGTGGCAATCATGAACATCGGGCCAAATTGTTCGCCAGTTTCACCGTTTCCGGTGACTTTCTGATACAGCGCTAGTGCGTAGGCTTGGTCATAGGTTAACTCGGTTTCGTTATGCATTAACCGGTTGGCTAACCGATGCAAGATGGTGTCCATCCGCGCCGCGGTATGGGTGGCAAATGCTGCAGTCAGGCGACGTTTGCCATCGCGTCCTACGGTTTGGTGGAAACAGGCGGTGTCGCCGCGCTTAGTGGTGTCGATAAGCCACTCTTGGACCTTTTGGGAAGCAATATCCTTGGCTTGGTCGGCATCTACACCAGCCAACAGGTCACACAGCGTCACTAGAAGCTTTGTCCGGTCTTTCCGGTGTCGCAGTGGCCAAACAATGCGGCTAAGATCTAGGACTACCGTCAAGGACAACTGTGCTTCGGAAGCAGAACGATACACAGCACGCGGCCCGAAAATCTGCCAAGCGTGCATGATTTTCTTCACCTCCGCTAGGCGGAAGCCGTAGGTGCGGGCGAATTCCTCCACAGAAGACGATCCAATAGCCTCGTGAAATTCTCGAATAATCGCCACACCGGACTGAGCGCGGTAGAGAAGAAAATCCAAAGTGTTCATGCCTCCAACGCTATTGACCGGAAAGCGGCAAAACAAGAGGTCAAAACAGAAAAATGACACCTGTGGATAACTTTGTTTAGGTGGGGGTAAAAACGTCGAAAAGCGGCACCCCTAGGGGCGGATAAGAGTAACACAAGCGAAAACGTCTCGCTGAAAGGGCGGCGCGAAACTCACAAAGCATGCCAAAAATATGGGTTTAACTGCGGAAAGAGAATTTCACAGGGATCAACCGACGGGGGCTTTGATGCCGCCGCGGGCGGTGTCGATAAAGTAGACGAGCCAGCCCAGCAAGGTAATGAGTCCGAAGGAAATGATCCGGTAGACCAGAACGACACCAAAAGCGGAGCCTACGGTCATGCCAACAGCAACGAGACTGGTGGTCATGGCGGCTTCCACCGGGCCAATGCCAGCTGGGGTGACCTGCGCGGTACCCACGATTTTGGCGGTGACGAAAGCTAGAGTAACGCCCATCAACGTGGTGTTATTTTCCACTCGATCAAAGGTGGGCAAAACCCCAGTAACAGCCCAGACACACAACCACACCGAAATAATGTCAAAGATCCAGTTCATCAAGGAGAGGAACGCCACCCACGCAAACTTGGTCGGGGAAAGATCTACCGCCCCCAGCTGGCCCAAATGCTTTTCGACAGCCTCCCGAGGCCGCTGCCCCCACCGCCCCAGTTTACTAAGCAACGTGACCAAGAACCGCGTGGTAGGTTCCGGATTGCGGGTCACCCACCACACCACAAACGCCATGCCCACCAAGATGACAGCAGATCCAACCAATGGCACCACGCTGAAAGTCGCACCGAAAAAGAAAACCGAAATCAGACCCAACGCAATCAACCACACGGTAGACAAGGCCGCGGAAACGACAATGAACCACGACGACACCATAACGCTAATTCCCCACGTACGCATGGTGTGGAACTGATAAACAGTGGAAATTAGTGCACCACCCGGAAAGGTCGAAGACCAAGAGTTGGCCACCAAAGTCAAAGTAATGGTTTGACCGGGCCGGATCTTATCCGACCCTTCCCCCGCGTTGAGGAGAATCCGCATGACTTCGGACATAACCCAGATGGAAGCAAAGACCGCAATGAACGCCAAGATTAATCCGGTAGTGTTGGCAGCGAGCACCGCTTTGTAACCGTCAGCGAGGAAGGGCATCTGGTCGCGCAGCAAAAACGCAGCGATGCCCATGATTGCCAATGGTCCGAAAAATCGGACCCACTTGTTCTGTATCAGTGTTCTTCCTTCAGTCGAGCGACTAATTCGGAAAAGGGTACCAGTTCTTCATTGTGTTGCGCACGATGGCGTCTATGCTGCCGTACCGAACGTCGCGGTGGCGGTGGAGGTGGAATGTCATCAGATGCATTGTGTCCGAGATATTCCGAGGCCTTTTTCACCCATGCCGGAGCCCACCAGTTGTCTTCACGCAACAGATGCATCACCGCAGGTACAAGCAGCATGCGGATGACGGTGGCGTCGAAAAGCAAAGCGAAGATCATGCCGTAGGCGATGTACTTCATCATCACAATATCCGAGAAACCAAAGGCCCCGCACACCACAATCATAATAAGTGCCGCCGCGGTAATGATGCCACCCGTGTGGGCGGTCCCATAAGCAATGGCCTGGTCGGTGCTTTGGCCTCTGTCCCGAGCCTCCACCATGCGGGAAACCAAGAAGACCTCATAATCTGTGCTCAAGCCGTAAACGATGGCCATGATTAACACCAAAACTGGGCTCATGAGGGGGCCGGGACTGAAGCCAAGCAGGGAGGAACCGACACCATCGACAAACATTGCGGTGAGGATGCCCAAGGTAGCGCCCATGCCCAGAATGGTCATGATTACCGCTTTGGCTGGCAGAATCAGCGACCCAAAGGTTAATGCCATCAACAGGAAAGTCGCGACCACGATATACAGCGCCATCCACGGAAGCTTTGCAAATAATGCCTCAATGGACTCAATTTCTAGCGCCGGGGTGCCACCGATATACAACTCCACACCATCCGGCACTTCCAACGCACGCAACTGATTGACCACATATTCGTTATTGGCCCGGTCTACGATGCCCGCGGATAGCACGGTGGTGCCATCCTTAGTAGCCGAATCCGGACTGAACATGCTGCTTAACCCCTGGATCTGATTGGCCTGCTGATAAATCGCAACCAGCTGATTATTATCCGCACCAGTGACTACCAGCTTGATTGGCTCGGTACGGAACTGCGGGAATTTTTCATCAAACAGCGTCTGCGCCTGACGAACCTCATGGTCCGGCGGCAGGTAGGTTTCATTGATCCCACCGAATTTCACACCAACTAGTGGCAAGGTCAATGCGATCAAACCCGCAACACACACAACCGTAACGAGGGTAGCGCGGCGCATAGCCATCCGCGGTAGGCGGTACCACCAGCTATCTTCCAAGCGCCGGGCGCGTCGGGAGGTTCGTCGGATGGTGAAGGAGTCGATGCGCCGACCGAGCAAACCAAAAAGTGAGGGCAGTACGGTTACCGAAAGTAAGGCGGCGAGGCCGACTGCGCTGATTGCACCATAGGCAACAGATTTAAGGAATGCTTGCGGGAAGATCAATAGTCCGGATAAGGCGACTGCGACCATTGCCGCGGAAAAGACTACGGTTTTACCAGCGGTCGCGGTGGTGATACGTACGGCCTCGTCAATGGGTCTGCCGAGGTCCATTTCTTCCCGGAAGCGGGAGACCATGAATAATCCGTAGTCAATGGCGAGGCCGAGGCCAAGTAGTGTGACCACGGATTGGGCAAAGACATTGACTTGGGTAAAGCTAGCTAGGATCGCCAGTGTGCCTAGGGAGCCCAGGATAGACAGCCCACCTACGATCAGTGGCATGAATGCTGCGACCACGGAACCAAAGACCAGTAGCAATAGGACCGCGACCACAGGTAGGGCGAAAACTTCCGCGCGATGAATATCACCAGCCATCCCTGCGTCGAGTGCATCGGCGACTGCGGTGGCACCGGCGACTTCCACGGTTACGGAAGGAAACTCAGGATGAAGATCCGGTTGGATAATGCGGAAATCTTTGAGGGTTTGCTCATTATCGCCTTTGAGGGAAATCGCCGCAAAGGCAGTAGCACCATCCGCACTGATCAATTGGGGGTTGCGCTTGTCGAAATAACTGGTAATCGCCTCGATTTGCTCGGGGTATTTTTCCTGTAGCCCAGAGAGGTAGGAATTAATTGCCTCGAAATCGCTCGATGAACTGATGCCGTTCGGATCAGTAAAAAGCATGATGACATCGCCGGAATTGTCCCGGCCAAAGGTTTCTTCCTCGATCTTTGCCGCCGCAGTGGAGGAAGAGTTAGGGTCATCCCAACCTTCTTGGCTGAGTTTGTCTCCCAGGCTGGCGCCAAAGAGAATATACATAGCCATGATGACGGCGATAATAACCGACGGAACAATCCGACGATGGCGGTAGGCGAAATCACCCCAAGCAGAGAACACGATCCCTCCTTAACGCGCAGATAACAGGGCGGACAGGGGGCGGAATGGTTGCAGCCACGCCCCAGCTTCCGGCAGGGAGTCCAGATTGATCCGCGGCAATGGTTCCCGAAAAACGTTTGGGATTTCTTCCAGATCCACAAAGTTCAAAACATCGGAGGTCACAGCCCAAGACGCATGTTCGTGGAAGCCCAAGATGGTTACGGCAATGCCTTCTGTGGCTAACTCTTCTAGCAGTTCGCGGAAGTTCTGGCCATCGGCTGAGGCAACAATAACTCCCTTGAGCACCCCTTCCGCGTGTCGACGCCGAATGTGTTCGACCATGTCAGGGTCCACATCAGACTCTTCGTTGAGCTTGGGCTTAGCAAAAACCGCAAACCCAACATTGCGCAATGCCTCCACCCACGGCCGGATAGCGTCGGCTCCAGCGGGGGATACATTGGCGAAAACCGTGGCTTCCGCTTCGATAGGCATGCCTAGGTGGTGCGCCAGTTCACCAGCTTTGGCCAGCAACCAGCGGCCGATGGCGTCAAAGCGGGGACGGTGACCTGCGCTGGGTCGGGAACCGAGGATGGCACCTAACCCCATATCAAGATTCGGAGCGTCCCACACTAATAGCAGTGTTTCCGAGGTAGCAGGGGCGGCGGCACCAGGGGAGAAGTTGGTTTCAAATTCAGACACGACGCCTCCAAAGGTATTCGGTGATGGTGTGATCTTGGTCGAGACCCTTACCTTCAAACTTAGTGATGACTTGGCGATCAACCAGTTGGGGGCACTCGGGCCACGGAAATCCCATGAATTCCAGCATCGGTTCTACCCTTACCAGCTCGGTGATCCATTCGGCATAACCAGCATGGTCAGTGGCTACATGGAGGACACCACCGGGCTTGAGCCGGGTGGCAATGAGATTGAGCACACCGGACTGAATAATACGGCGTTTATGGTGTCGAGCCTTCGGCCACGGGTCGGGGAAGAAGATCCGCACACCATCCAATGAACTGGGTGTAAACATTCGGGTCAGTACTTCGACCCCGTCGCCGCGGATCATTCGGATATTGTCGATCTTTTCGCGAACCACTGCGCCGAGCAGTTTGGCGAGCCCAGGCTTGTAGAGTTCAACCGCGATGATATTGGTATCGGCCTCTTTTGGTGCCATTGCCGCGGTAGAGGTTCCGGTTCCGGAACCGATCTCCAGGATGGTTTTAGCGCCGCTACGACCAAACCAGGCATCAATGTCGATAATTTCATCGGATAGCTCTCTTCCTAACTCTGGCCAGTATTGCTGCCATAGGGCTGCTTGGTTATCGGTGAGGGTGCCACGGCGGAAGCTGACCGTGCCTAACCGCGGGTAGTCAAGGTCGTTGGCGAATTCTTTATTGAAATCGGTCTGGGGTGGGCGTCCGGTATGGCGCTCACCTGAGGTGTTTTGAGAAAAATCAGAAGTATTCATTGCCCTACCATTGTGCCCGCTCCAATTCACACAAGCAACATAAGACACACTAGTTACCAATTCTTTACATCTGTATGGGGTTTGCTGTGGTTATTGCGGGGTGTGGGGGTAATTGGCAGGGGCGGTGTTGGTTGATTCCGGTGAGTTGGTGCTCGGAACTTCGCATAATTTCGCGGATTTGATCGATTTGGGGGTGGATTGTGTGCAAAAGTGGAGAAGTTGCCCCCGGATTAGGGCAAATTTTGTGAGCGAAATAGTAGTTTCTCACCCCTCGAAGAGGGTGGGGTAGCTGCCGGTGATTTAAATGAAACTGCAGGCAGAGGGGGTTTAATAAAGTCGAGGCAGTTCGTAGTCAATTCACTGTGATATTGGTCGCAAATAGGTTTCTCACCAGCGAACCCGGTAGTCGCTACTGTGGTGAATTGGAAATAACGTCTATTGGCACATGAACTATCGTCAGGAGAAATTTAATGTCCAACGTGGTTATCAACGGACTTGTGGGCGAAGCCCCCACTACAAACGAAACCCTACTAAATTGGATTGCGGAAAATGTAGAGCTGTTCCAGCCTGATCGTGTTGTCTTCGCCGATGGTTCTGATGAGGAATGGGACCGACTAACCCAACAATTGGTTGACGCCGGTACTCTGATCCGGCTTAATGAGGAAAAGCGTCCCAACTCTTTCTTGGCCCGCTCCAACCCTAAGGACGTCGCTCGTGTGGAGTCCCGTACCTTCATTTGCTCCGAAACCAAGGATGGGGCAGGTCCAACCAATAACTGGGTTGATCCTAAAGAAATGAAGGAAACGATGACCGGACTATTCCGGGGTTCTATGAAAGGCCGCACCATGTATGTGGTGCCCTTCTCTATGGGGCCACTGGATAGTGATGATCCCAAGATTGGTGTGCAGTTAACTGACTCTGAATATGTGGTCTTGTCTATGCGCGTCATGACGCGGATGGGACAGGCTGCACTCGACCGGCTAGGTGACGGCGAATTTGTACCTTGCCTGCATTCTGTTGGCGCTCCACTAGAACCCGGTGAGGAAGATGTAGCTTGGCCATGTAACGATGAGAAGTACATTGTGCACTTCCCAGAGACCAAAGAAATCTGGTCGTATGGCTCCGGCTATGGTGGCAATGCCATCTTGGCTAAGAAGTGCTTCGCCCTGCGTATTGCTTCGGTCATGGCTAAAGAAGAAGGCTGGATGGCCGAGCATATGCTCATTTTGAAACTCACCTCGCCAGAAGGCAAGGTTTATGGCGTAGCTGCTGCCTTCCCATCGGCTTGTGGCAAGACCAACCTTGCCATGATTGAGCCTACAATCCCTGGCTGGAAGGCTGAGGTCGTTGGTGATGACATCGCTTGGCTACGCCTGCACGAGGACGGCTTGTACGCTTTCAACCCAGAAAACGGTTTCTTCGGCGTTGCCCCTGGCACTAGCTACGACTCCAACCCCATGGCCATGCGGACCATGGATGTTGGAAATACCCTGTTCACCAATGTTGCGCTCACTGATGACAATGATGTTTGGTGGGAGGGCATGACCAAGGAACCACCGGCGCACTTGATTGACTGGCACGGCAATGACTGGACCCCAGAGTCTGGTGTAGATGCTGCTCACCCCAATTCTCGTTATGCAGTTCCGCTGGATCAGTGCCCAATTGCGGCACCAGAGTTCAACGATCCACAGGGCATTAAGATTGACGCCATCCTGTTCGGTGGCCGTCGCCCCGACACCGTTCCACTGGTGACCGAATCCTTCAGCTGGAACCACGGCACCATGATCGGCGCATTGCTGGCTTCCGGCCAGACCGCCGCAGCCGAGGGTAAAGTTGGCGCCTTGCGTCATGACCCAATGGCTAACCTGCCCTTCATCGGTTACAACGCTGGCGAATACCTCCAGCACTGGATTGATATGGGTGAAAAAGGTGGCGACGTCATGCCCAAGATCTTCCTGGTTAACTGGTTCCGCCGCGGCGAGGACGGCCGGTTCCTGTGGCCCGGCTTCGGTGAGAACTCTCGCGTGCTCAAGTGGATCATCGATCGTATCGAAGGCCGCGTTGACGCTGAGAAGACAGTTGTGGGCAACACAGCTCGTGCCGAAGATCTCGACCTCACCGGCCTCGACACCCCGCTTGACGACGTCCGCGAGTCGCTGTCTGCCCCTGCAGCAAGCTGGGCTCGGGACCTTGAGGCCAATGGCAAGTACCTAGAGTTCCTCGGTGAGCATGTGCCACAAGAGGTTCATAATGAATTTGCTGCCCTGCGGGAGCGGGTTGCGGAGGCATCATAAGTCTCGGTAGAGACCAATGTATTTGGCACCAGCATCGAAGCCGAGGCTTCGGTGACTGGTGTTAATTGCATTTTGGTTTATATTTGAACCATGAAAAAGTTTTTAAATTGTTATGGGGGTAATGCCCGCATCGTTTTTTCGTATTTAACAAGCATGTAATTTAGATCTTGATAGTACTTCTCAGACCCTAGTTGACTAGCAAAATTGGCGACAATCGGCAGATAATATGAGAAACTGATTGCAGATACTAAGCCATAGCTAAGTTTTCCAAATAGGGGGGATAGGGCTAACAAGGTAAAGTAGCGTTGTTAAGTGATTGTATTGCCTGTCAACTAGTTTGGAATTTTGGAGGGACTCATGGTTGCCACCCCCGAACAACCGCAGAACCTGCCACCTCGGTTGCAGGTGAACCCGCTTGGGTCGTCGGCAAGTTCTTCGGAATCCGAGGAAAAGCTAAACTCCTTGGGGAACGGATTGTCCAATAACATTCCGCCAACAAACCCCGTTAACTCTTCCCGGCCACTTTTTGCGGTGTCAGAAAACCCTACTGTTTCTCGGCCACAGGATCGAAGTGGTCCCACCAACCACGAGGTTGGATCCAGTGGGTTTAATCCACGGAGGAGTGCGTTTCAGTCTTTGGCTGATTCCGAATCTCAGCCAAGCAAGAACCTTGGAAGTTCTTCTAGTGCGCCCAATCCACAAGTACAACCTACAGGAGAGCAACCTCGGGCTAGTCGGCTCACAGATGGGGAGACTTTCTCGGGCACCTATATTGGTTCACGGGTAGAACCCGTCGGCAAGCGAAGCTATGGTGAAACCCGCCAAGCTCGGCGCTATCGGGAGGAAGCCAACAAGCAAACACCCGAAAACACTGGCGATGATTTGTATACAGAGTTGCTAGCAGGGCGGCAGTACGACCCATTGAAGCGTGCAACCCCAGAGGCAGGCATGCCACCCGCTGGACGTCATAGTGCGCCGAACCAAAAGCCAACACCAACTGTCCCAGCTTTTGAGAAGCCACGACCAGAAGCAGTGCCATCAGTTGAAGAAACTCTGAGCATTGGGCGGCAAACTTTCGAATCGCTTCGTTCGCCTTATTCTCCCTCGTCAGGGGAGGGGGCGACGCCAACTACTAATGCTGCACCTCCAGTATTTGAGCAGCAGCCGGAACCAGCGATGCCGGAAAAAGCACCATTGGGTGAACCGTTGATGGTGTCTCCGTTGTCGCTTTCAGAGGAACGCGCACTCATGCCGGAAGAGCCAACTGCTCCTGATGGTGCACAATTGGTCCCAACTGCGTTGGATCAGTCTATTTTGGCGAACCCAGTGATGCCAGCTCCAAAGACCGGTTGGCGAAAACTTGTGCATACGCTTACGGGTGGGCATGTGAATCTGGGGGACCCAGAGCGGATTGTGCATCAACAGCAGCTTATTAAACAGGTACGCTCGCCATTGCGAGGCGATTATCGAGTGGCTGTTTTATCGCTAAAGGGAGGCGTTGGCAAAACCACTACTTCGGTTATGCTCGGCGGAATCTTCGCCAGTCTTCGGGGTGATCGGGTGATTGCCATTGACGCAAACCCAGATCTGGGAACTTTGGCGCAACGCGCCGCTTTGCCTGGTTCCCCAACAATCCGGGACCTGCTCAATGCAGATGATGTGTCGCGGTATTCCCTTATCCGCAATTACACCACCCAAGCGGAAAGCCGTTTGGAGGTCATTGGTTCAGAGCGTGACCCTGAGGTATCTGAGGCATTTAGCGAACGCGATTACCGGCATGCAATCGATATTTTGCAGCATCACTACAACATTATTTTGACGGACTGCGGAACCGGTCTGATGCATTCTGCAATGGCCGGAGTTCTGGATTTGGCTAACACCTTGGTCGTGGTTACCTCGACAGCATTAGATGGGGCGCAGTCTGCTTCAGCCACCTTGGATTGGCTGAACCATCATGGCTATGAACAATTGGTTTCGAATGCAGTTGTGGTTGTGTCAGCAGCCCGGCCGGGACCACCAAACGTCAATGTACAACAGTTGATGGATCATTTCCGGGCTCGAACCCGAGCAGTGGCAATGATTCCTTTTGACCGGCATCTGTCTGAAGGGGCAATGATCGACCTCGAACGGCTTGATCGTAAAACTTATCTGGCTTACCTCGAATTGGCAGGTTTGGTGGCACAGGATTTCCCCAATTGGCATCGCCATGCCTTCAAAGATCAATCACCAGAATAGTGCCCATTGCCTACTAATAGATTGTGGGCAATCATTCTGGTGAATGTCGCTAAAACCACCCTGCCAACATGGTGAATTCAACTTTTGTAAATCCGATTGAGAATCTGTTGGAATGCAGTCAAAGATTCAGCATCAGTGGGCACAATAATGCGGTCACGCTGGTTATCAACCAGCCCTGTAGTGGGCAGCTGAACGGTATCAGGGGTGGTGTTTTTAGCTTGGCTGCCTAGCGTTACGACGGTCACCTGATTCCGCTCGGCAGCCTCACTGAGCTGATGACCAGGTTGGTAAAGCCACTCATGACCAGTGTGGTGCTGATCTGCGACCAAAATGACATGACTTGCCATTCGCACACCTGTAGCAATTGTTTCTGGTGCGCAGCTAGGCGTGAGATTGAGGATGACAGCGGGCCACCGATGTTGCACTCGTCGAACCGCAGAATCTAGAAAATCAGGGGAGATCCGTCCAGGTCCTTCAATCCAACATGCAAGAAGGGGGATAGCCCCTTTAGTATCTGCGTAATACTCGATTTCGTGGCGGTTTAGAAAAGTCTGGGTGTGGGTAGCTAGTCCCACCAGATCACCACCAGTCCCAGATCCCAACAGCGCTCTGAGCGGCTGGTTCATTCCATCAGCGTCGACTGCAGCTACTGGTACTTGTGAAACCGAGTCAATAACATGAGCTAAAAGAGCAGCCACCATGCTGGTGAGAACCCGATTATCCATTGATGCGACGGCAACAATTATCGCCTTGTCGGTTTCTTGTGGCGGAAAGCGTTGTACCTGCGCGAACCTATTGTTCCATTGAATCTTATTGATGATGTTTGGTTTACTTGAAGCCATAAAGTAACAATCCTTATAAGCTACTGGGGCTTAGTTAGGTGAAATAGACAAGTACAATTGTGACACTGCTATGTTAGTGAATTGTAGCGTGTATCAGGTAAACGGTTTTGGAGGAACTAGTGAGCTCGGAATCTGGTCAGGCGAATTCTCTTCCTCCGTGGCTACAGGCTGCGGAGAAAGAATCACCGATTCAGCCACATGAGCAAGGCGCAGGCTGGGCTCAAACTGGTGCACCGCATTCTGAGGCGCAGCCTAAATCTGCCCCAAAGCGGTTGGATGAAACGGAGCAATCGCCGGAAGCTGCACAGCAACCCACGCAGCCTAGGTCAGCTTCAATAGAAGAAAATTTGCCGCAACAGCAATCAGCTAGGGAAGAAATCGCCAACTCTACCGAACAGCTACCACCTACCTCAGCGCCGACAAATGGGGGTGGGGTACCACCTTGGGCTGCGAATGGCGCCGAGAATTCAACCTCAGCTCTTCCCCCTATGGTTGCGCACCCATTTGGGCCACAACACTCCGAGAACCCTGCACCAAAAGACTTTTTCACACAAGAAAAAACCAAAAGGCATTTTGGCGTACCAGGGCAATCAGTGACACAAGCAGCTATCTTAAAGCCGCAAGAAAACCAAGAACAGCCAGTTTCAGACTTAGCTTCGCCACCAGAAGACCTCCCAGATAGGTCACCAAAACTGACAGCAGACGCCCCTGCTCCGACTGACTCGACCCCACAAGTTGCAGAGGTAGCGCCACCAGCAATGCCGAGTCTGGCGCAGCCTCCCACGCAAGTTGTGCCACAACAAAATCCAGAAATCCAACCTGAGCCGTCATTAAGGCCTCCCATGGAAAATCAGGTGGCGGCTGCGGCTCCTCCTCCCGCGATCCCACCAACTTCGGGAATGATGCCTCCTGCAAACCAAATCGCACCCAATCCCATACAGGCAACCCCACCTCCTGCGGCGCCACCAATGCCAGCGGTTTCTTCAGCTGAACCACCATTGGCACAGGCAGCACCACGACCAGAGCCAACCCCTGAAGCAATAGAAAATTCTGATTTTGATCAGCCGGAGTTCGTGGCTGCCAACCCGCCACTAGTTCCACAAGATTTGATGCAGGCTGCCCCGGTTATTACGCCTTTCGATCCGGTTGACGATCCGAATCAGTATCTTGCACCACCAGCAGGCTTAGACCAAAACATTTTGGTCGACCCGGTCAAACGGGCGCCGAAGTCTGGATGGCGGAAGTTTGTGCACTCCATAACCGCTGGGCATGTTAATTTAGGTGATTCCGAAAAAGTCGATCGTCATCAGCGGTTGATCGAACAGGTGAAGGCGCCGCTTCGGGGAGATTATCGAGTTGCGATTTTATCGCTGAAAGGCGGTGTGGGTAAGACCACTACCTCCGTGATGCTTGGCGGAATGTTCGCTAGCTTGCGCGGCGATCGAGTCATTGCCATTGATGCAAACCCCGATTTTGGAAATCTGGCACAGCGTGCCGCTGTGCCACGTTCACCAACGATCCGAGATCTGCTCAATGCCACTGATATTAAGAAGTATTCAGATGCACGTAAGTACACCACCCAAGCGGAGAGTAGTTTAGAAGTCATTGGTTCTGATCGGGATCCAGAGATTGCAGAGGCTTTTAGCGAGGCAGACTATCGCCAAGCTATAGATATTTTGCAGCATTACTATAATATTATTCTCACAGATTGCGGTACCGGTCTTATGCATTCAGCGATGAGAGGTGTACTAGACCTAGCAAATACGCTGATTCTGGTTACTTCTCCAGCATTAGATGGAGCGCAGTCCGCCTCGGCTACCTTAGATTGGCTTAGCCATCAGGGGTACGGGAAATTTGTATCCAATGCCATCGTGGTAGTTTCAGCACTGCCAACTGGAACCCCAAGCGTGGATGTCGATCAGCTTGTGGAGCATTTTAAGTCTCGGACTCGTGCAGTGCAGATCATCCCCTATGATCGTCATCTATCTGAGGGGGCGATCATTGATTTAGAACGGCTTGATCGCAAAACTTACCTGGCCTATTTGGAACTTGCTGCGGTGGTGGCACAGGATTTTTCCAGCTGGCATCGTCATGCGCGGGAGTCGTAACCATGAGAAAAACAAAAAGATCAATGGTTCAGGCTGCCATCACATTGCCCCTAGCAACTTTATTGATTTCGGGTTGTGCGGATCGACTTGAGCCGCCAGTACCAGTGACCTATGCAGAAACCGATCAAGTAAAAGAATGGTCAGAAAAACACTCCGCCCCTTATGGTATTCCAGAACGGGCATTACGAGCTTATGCTTTTGCTGTGGTTAAGACTTCCCAAGAAGGTTGTGATTTAGGTTGGCCTACTGTCGCAGCATTAGGGGCAGTGCTGAGTAATCATGGTGATACTCATGGTTCGAAGCTTGATGAGAATGGAGTATCGACCATACCACTACGGGATCTTGATCCAATTCGTTTCGCTCCAGTTGCTGATACGGATCAGGGGCGCATTGATGGTACTGCTGAACATGATATTCCAGTTGGGCCAATGCAGATCATGCCCAGTCGATGGGCACAATACGAAACTGCTGCTGAACCTGGTCAGACACCAAATCCCGATAATATTGATGATGCGGCTTTGACAGTGGCAAAGCAATTATGCGTTATGGGGGATCTCAAATCACCAGATGGATGGGATAATGCCGTGAAAAACATCAATGCAGATCCTGAATTTGTAAAAGCTGTACATGCGAAGGCTAGTGAATATTCCCGATGATAAAAACTCAAAATTTCAGTTGGCCCCTAGTTGTTGTGCAAGCAACAATGGTCATTGTGGTTGGGGGATTACTCGCTGCTTGTCAAAAACCTGGCTGGGCAAAGGATGAAGAAATAACCCAAGTCAAACCCGTTGCGGGACAGTTGCCGCCGCTGCCAAGCTCGTATTTTCCGCCCCCGCCAACCGAGGAGAAAACAGAGGAAGACGAGCCGAGTCAGCCCCCACCACCACAACCATCAGCGGTAACAGTGACTCAGATAGCTCCAGCTGCGCCTGCCCCTGCACCAACCCCAGAACGCGGGCCAGAAATCGTCATTCCCATCCCACCTGAATTGCTGGATTAGGAGTTGAACCAGATATGACAACAGCCACTAACGGTACTAGCGAATATCAAGATGCTGGGGTTGAGCCCACCCGGAGGTCGTCGCAACGCAAGGATCATCGTGCGGCATTACAGGCGAATAAACTACGGTTGAGCTTGGCTACCGAGGCAATCCGGTTTGGAAATTTCGAACCAACAATGAAGCCGAAAACCCTACGAATCCTTTTGGTTTCCCTGTTATTTGGTTGCATTATCATAGTAGCCACCATAGGGGCGGCAACAGTGCTACAGATGTTTGGGAATCGGTAGCTGATCGCTAACGGGTAGCCCAAAGATACGTGACTACCCCTTGAGCGATAAGAATGACCGGAATCGCCGTAACACTGAACATGGTATCGAAGGTAGAAATGATGGAGGCACTTCGGGCTTCTTGAACTTCGTGTGGGGTGTAGGACTGGAGCGCTAAAAACACTAAAACTAAGATGATTAAAGAAATTCCGAAGACCAGCCAAGGAACCAAAGCTCCCTCACCGAACTGGGTCCACCAAGGAATATGAACTGGATCGGCATGACGGTGTTCAATCCAATAGGTTAGTGAACCAGTAGCAACCGTAAGGCAGAACGACCCACTGAAGATCAGTGGAGCAATCAGCCGAGCGTCGCTAAACCCATTGCTGCGGAAAATAAGAATAATTGCTACGATCACGCCACACAGGCCTTGCTGCCAGTAGGGGCTTGAAATCAGGGTCAAGGAAATCAAGATTCCAATTCCTGTAGCAAACCACACCAAGGCATCACAATAAGCAGTAGCACGAGCAGCATGGGAGCGGATATCAAGCCTAGCTATGGGATCCCCAGCATCATTGCGACGGAGTAGGGAAGCAAGCCCCGAAGATCGAACAGCAATTCCTGGTGCAATAAGCAAAATCGCGATCGGTAGCCAAGAACTCCACGCGATTAACGCCAAGGCGCTAACACCGTAGGCATTACAGACTACTACGATCAGAGCAGCGATGGCGACTCCAAGAAAAGCAAGAGATCCTGCAACTCCAGAACGTTTGGTATTGCGACTGGTAATGAGCGGTACTGCGATACTCATTAAGGTGCCAATAGTAATCAAAGAACCTAATTCAATGGCTGCGGGAAAGCCGTGCAGGAAAGGGTAGCTAAATCCAACCGCGCTGATGGGTAGTGCTATGGAAAACCAACGAAGCACTGGCTGTGGTTGCCATACCGACAGTATGACAAAAATGGTGGTAATGGTGAGTACAATACCCCCGAACAGCCATTGGATTGGTGACCAGTGATTCAACTTATCTGGTGCTATGCCCACCTGCCACAATGAAATGAGATACAGGAGAGCTGAAAGTGTTGATGCAATGATAAACATGCCGCGTCTGCGGGATTCACCAGACCAGCGCCATTGGTTTTCGCTGATTGAATTGCGCACCTCAGCCATAACATCGTCAACAAAAGGAGAATGTGCAGCTTCATTGCGTTTGGTTAGATAAAGTTTGTGCCCATCGAGAATGTCATAATCACTTAGAGTCGCTTCATTTTCTAAAATTCCGGTCTTGGGGGAAGACAGGAGCCACACTGGGGTACCCACCACATCGTTTTGCGGATGGGGGTCATCCGATTCCCCCGCGCCTAGCAGAGTTATTATGTCATTGATAACGTCCACAATTGGACGTGAAGCAGGCAGGCTTACATCCAATTGTCGATTTTGCCAGAATACGCTCAGACGGATAAACACCCCTGTCATCTTAGTTATGGTTACATAGTTTTTGAACACCAATAGATTTCGCGAACATATGTGGGTGTAATCCTAGGCCTGCTATGCAGGATTTTTCCCATTTAGAAAGGATCTATGAGTACCCGTTTAATTCACCGTCCTGCCCGACTTCATCGTCACATTGGCAATCAGAAGCCGGTGCGGATTGCTGCTATCCCTACAATTCGGGGGAATGCTGGGCCCACCGGGGGAATGCTGCGAGCAATCTTGCCGATTTTTGCTGGCATGGGTATGGCAATGATGATGTTTTCATCGGGTAATCCCATTCGAATGGCAGTGGGCAGCATGATGTTAGTGGTGGTACTCATTACCGCCATCATTGCAATTATTCGTGCGAAGACTGGCACCCGCAAACAAGCTGAAGATGCTCGGGAAAGATTTTTAGAGCATTTAGAAGAGCAAGAAGAAGAAATCCGAGAACTCGCAGAAGAACAGCGAAAACAAACCGCATTACGTAGCCCAGAACCTGCTGCGCTGCCTGAACTTATCCGTCAACCACACAGGTTATGGGAACGACGGCCCTCGGATGAAGACTTCCTCATTGTTCGGTTAGGGATGGGTACTGGTGAACTTGCCTGTGGTATAGATTTAACCCCCTCAAGTGATCCAATGCAGGTTCCAGAGCCAATTGCTAAGGCTCATTTGGACCGTATGCTCAAACGTTGCCAAACCATTGATGATCTTCCAATGGCTATTCCGTTACACGGCACGGTGTCTTTTGTGGGAGAACATGAACAAACTGCCAAAGCGGTACGGGCGGTTTTAACTCAAGTTGCTGCTTTACATGCGCCTGACGACGTACGGATGCACCTTGCCTTGCCACTTTCTGGGGGAGTTGATTCTGGCCAATGGGCATTGTGGTTGCCGCATATTCTCGATGAGAACCGTTTTGATGGCCCCATTGGTAGGCGTGGGGTTTCTGCCGGGGAAGACACTGCTGATGCCTTATTCGCTGAACTTGAGGAACGGCTTGAAGAACTCAAAGCTAAAGGCAAAAGCCGAAAGACACCAGTGGAACGTCCACATCTGATTGTGGTCATTGATATGGAATCCGAGCATGGCCGAGAGGTTGCTACCAAACTCGGGGTATTTGAAGATCTAACAAATGCTCGACTAACCATTATCGCCACCACCACCGTGCAACGATTGGAACCGTCGCATGTGGATATTCGGGTAAGTTTTGAATCAGAGAAGAGAACTCAGCGTGGAAAAAATACTGGGTTGGCTTCGGATTTTAGTGTTCAACTGCCAGATCGTGGAGCAATTGGCGAACCAGAAAAAGGCATCAAAGGTTATCCTCGGCGACTCCTTTATGGCGGATACAAAGGGATTACCGATGATGTTTCACCACTTTTAGCAGAATCCATTGCTCGGGAACTATCCCCCCTGCGGTTGGTCGAAGATGCGACTCCCGATGCGCCCCTAGAAAAGACCATTGGACTTGACCGGCTTTTGGGAGTTTCGGATTTTTATACCTATGACATTGCAACCATGTGGGCACCACGTAGTGTTGATGATTTCCTCAATGTTCCCTTTGGTATTGATGCAGATGGTGGGCCGGTAAACCTTGATATTAAGGAATCAGCGCTCAACGGTATGGGGCCACATGGTCTTTGTGTTGGTGCTACTGGTTCCGGTAAATCAGAGGTATTGCGTACCATTGTGTTGGCTCAGGCGATCTGCCATCCCCCAGAGATGCTTTCCCTAGTGCTCGTGGACTACAAAGGTGGTGCGACTTTCGCAGGTTTAGAAGCTTTGCCACATACCGCTGCCATCGTGGATAACCTAGAAGATGGTTCAGGACTGGTCGATCGCCTGCATGACTCTATTCTTGGTGAGATCCAACGCCGCCAGCGGGTGCTGCAGTCAGCTGGCAGTCTTGCCAATGTTGGTGAATACAATAAATTGCGTAACGACGACCCCAGCATGGATCCTCTGCCACACCTATTTGTGGTCATCGATGAGTTCGGTGAGTTGTTAGCCGCCAAACCAGAATTTATTGACTTGTTCGTCCAGATTGGCCGAATCGGCCGTTCTATTGGAGTGCACTTAATGTTAGCCTCGCAGCGCTTGGAAGAGGGGCGGTTGCGTGGTTTAGAGTCCTATCTGTCATACCGGTTGGGACTTCGGACCTTCTCAGCACAGGAATCTCGTTCTGCTATTGGTACCTCTGACGCTCACGAACTTCCCCCTATTCCTGGCTCTGGTTTGCTGAAAGTTGATCCAGATATTTTCGATCGGTTCAAGGCTGCCTATGTTTCAGGCCCCTATGTTCCTATGATTAAAGAGGCAGATCGTTCCTTGCCACCAGTGGCTATGCCGTTGGAACTGCTCAATACCACCGAGGCGTGGTTGCACCAGCGAGAGGAAGATTACCAACGTGAGATAGAGATCAAAGAAGCAGAACTGGGCAAGGTTAATGGCGCAAACGAAGAAATAACCTTGGAAGTTGTGGTTTCGAGATTACGAGCAGCTGCAGAAAAAACTAGGCAGATCTGGTTGCCACCATTGCCAGAGCAGTTGGGACTAGAAAAGGTGCTAGGAACTGCGCGGCTTAACTCTCAAAAAGGTCTTCGCGCTGACCGATCAGGTTATCTCGATATCATGCTTGGCATGAAAGACAAGCCGCTAGAACAGTGGCAAGGTCCCATGAGTGTGGATTTATCTGGCTCGGGTGGCAATATGGTGGTGCTTGGGTCACCCCAGTCCGGTAAAACTACTGTGCTGCGCACACTTATCACTTCTATGGCGCTGACCCACACCCCAGTTGAAGTGAACATGTTTATCGTAGATATGTCGGGTTCTGCTTTAAAGTATCTTGAAGGTTTGCCTCATGTGGGCGGTGTTGCCTCACGACTTGATGAGGAAAAACTCAGCCGTATGATTGCCGAAGTAAAGAACTGGTTGGATCAGCGAGAACGAATTTTTAATCAACATGGCATTGACAGCGTAGGGCAAATGCGACAAATGCATCATGCTGGTGAGCTGTCTGAACTGGTGGCAGCTGATGTTTTTCTCATTATCGATGGATGGGCAACCTTCCGAAAGGACTTCGATCGGCTTTCTGAGGTAGCGCAAGACATCGCACAACGGGGGCTAGGTTACGGTATCCATGTGGTCTTTAGTTCTGGTAGGTGGGCTGATTTCCGGTTGCCGCTGCAGGCGGTGATTGGTACCAAATTAGAGTTGCGCCTGAATGATCCCATTGACTCGGTGATTGGTCGTAAAGCAATGATGGGCATGGAAAATGCACCTCAGGGACGGGCACTTAGCACCGATAAGCTTTATTCGCAGATTTGTTTACCCACCTTCAACCAACCCAATGTGATTCGGCAGAATACTTCAGAAGGCGTGGTCGCTGCTATTGCCGATGCGTGGAGCGGCGAACTCGCTCCTGAGGTGCGAATGTTGCCAGAGTTGATAACTTACGAAAATCTTCGTAGTTCTTTTGCGGGTGCCCCCAAGGGAATGATTGGAATTGCCGAAGCAGATCTAGGTCCCGTGCAGTTTGACCTGGACGGAAACCAACGTCACATAATTATCATTGGTGATTCTCAGTCTGGGAAAACTTCCACCCTCCGTACTCTTATTTCCGAGATCCTCATTGGTGCTAAACCCAATGAAATTATGTTTGGAGTATTTGATATGCGGCGCTCCCTGTTGGGGTTCGTGCCACCAGATTTCTTGGGCGATTATGCCGGTACCAGAAAAGCTGCAGAAGTTCTAGTAGAGGCTATTCGACGTGAACTGGAACGACGTCTTCCACCGTCAGATGTGACAGTAGAACAGTTGCGTAATCGATCGTGGTGGAGTGGGCCAGAGATTTATCTAGTGGTTGATGATTTTGACATGATCGAGGGCAATAACAACCCATTACGGCCGCTAATTCCGTATTTTACGCAGGCAGGTGACATAGGATTGCATGTTATTATCGCTCGACGTTCTGCCGGTGTAGGCCGATCTAGTTTCGAAGCGGTCATGCAAGGAATTCGGGATGGTGGCGCTAATGGTCTGCTTCTTTCGGGTGATCGGCAAGAAGGTCAGATCTGGCCTGGGGTGTTTTTACGCCATATGCCACAAGGTCGGGCTCAATGGGTTGATAAAACTGGTCGCAGTCGGCTTGTTCAGCTTGCTTATTATCCTGAGAATTAATTGCTACTTTTATTTAAAGTTTGCTGAGCTACAATTTTTTCCTTTACGGATAGATACTGCTTTATGTAGAGTCGTTATTGCTCAAAGAGGTAAGTGAGGATTTTGTAGAGGATGGTTTTGTGGCAGCATTTCAGTCAGATCAAGATGTAGATTTTTCTAAAGAGCAGCTTTCTTTACATCCTCAAGCTCTTCGCCCCAATTTCTTGTGGACAGCACAGCTGCCGCTAAACTGGGCCTTTTTGGACACTAATCCAGCAACGTGGAAACGCAATGCCGAGAAGATTATCAATGATTACTTTGTTGGATCTAGGCTCAAGCGATCTGAACATTCCGCTTTAATGGCTTACCTAGAGAAGGCCATTAAAGCTTCGCAGGAAAACAAGATTTTATTATCTTTTATCTTGCCAGGTCCGCTGGAGTCAGGTGAGTTTGGTGCATGTACTTTGCTAGTTCGTTGGCAGAGTTTCTCACCAGATGTGGCGTCTATGGGAACTGTGGAGCATGCCTTTGGTAAGCGGGAAGGTAAAGAGCAACGGACTACCAATGCTGGGAGTCCTTATTTGCTCTTTGGTGGTGAGGTGCAAATCGGGCCCATCACTGACCGCAAGTCAGCCTGGAATTACCAGGCAGTGATGCCAGTGCTTTCTACCCCTTGGACTGTCATTGTTTCGGGAATGGCACCAACTGCTGAGATGGGTGGCATGATTCGAGACATCGTTGTCCGATTGGCAAACAATATCCAGTGCTATCCACAACAGACTGGATTGATACTCGATCCCGAACTAAACCAAGCTGGTGATTTGGTTGCGAACGAGTCGGAAGTAGTCGCTGCAATGGCTACTGCATAACTGTTGCGATCGAAGGAGTTTTTATGACATCAAGTGATAATGTGCAGATCCCTAAGGCGCAGCTGCACTCTATCGGCACAAACCTCAATTCAGTGAAGTCGGACATGGAAGGCGTTGAAAACGCGATCATACATCTCGGCGGAGTTGATTCGGTTCATGGCTCAAAGATTCAAGCTTCTGTGGCGAGTTTCTTCGAAGAATGGAAAACGTCAAGGCGAACATTGATGGATAACATTGGTGGACTTGGCGACGTTTCCACCCAGATCGCTGAAGTTACCGAAGAATTTGATTCAGAGGTGGCTTCGGGATTGACCGATTTTGCCAATAAGCTGAGGTCCGGCGGAGAAGGCTCCGGTAGTGGTTCTGGTGGCCGTGCAGTCGGAGGCCCAGCAGGACCGACGATGGTGTGATGCTATGAGTACTGATGTATTTGCGTTTCGAAACTCCACAGCGGAGACTTCTGAAGGTGGCATTATCTCTGTGATGAATGAGATGAAAGTCACTATAACAGATCTTAGAAGCGGTGTTTCGAATCTGGAGCCGCATTGGATTGCTGACGAAGCTGATGCGTATTACGAATGTGCACGAAAGTTTAATGACAGTGCCGATGATGTGGTAGGTATTCTTTCCAACATTGAGGAGGTCTTAGAGGGGGTGCGCAACGGCACTAAGGATTTAAGAAAAGGTATTTGGGATATTTTATCTGAATCTCAGTAAAAAACTATGGCTATGCGACGTCCCAACTGATAGGGTGGGGTTGTTGCTTGTAACATATTGATATGCATCTATATAAGGAGTTTTAAAATGAGCGCTGGTAAACATTCAGTTGAACATTCAGCAATGACTGAGCATGTGCAGTCATTGCAAACTAATCATCAAACTCTACAAGAGCAGTCTTCTCGTTTTCTTGAGGTTATTGAGCCGCTAAAGGAAGTATGGAAAGGTACCTCTTCCCAGCCGTGGAATGAGATGACCCAAGCATGGAAAGAATCCATGGATGGGGTAAATCAAGCCTTGGAGCAGTTGACTAGCCGTTTCGAGGGTGCTGCTATGTCATACCGCTCTGGTGAAGAAGCACAAGCATCTACCTTGCAAAACCGATTCGCAGGTATGGATTTACCGCAAAGCGGCAGCATACTGTAAAACAACCACTTTTAACGGAAAGGCTGAATCTTAAACTATGTCTGATGACACATATGCATACGATGCTTCTGTAGCAG
Organism: Corynebacterium sp.; assembly: GCA_041854705.1. GTDB lineage: Bacteria > Actinomycetota > Actinomycetes > Mycobacteriales > Mycobacteriaceae > Corynebacterium. The sequence goes on along the minus strand of JBHACV010000212.1, from coordinate 1,486 downwards.
AAACCGCTTCAGGAGACATTGAACAGCTTGCTTCTGGGATTGAAAACACCTTGAGTGAGATGGACGGCGATATGCGTAAACTTGCTGGTGGTGCTTGGGAAGGCGAAGAACAGGAGCAGTACCAAGGGATTCATGGCAAGTGGTCTAGCAGCGCAGAGCAGGCTCGTGGTGTTTTAAATCAGGTGCGTGCAGCTTTGGATGAAAACACCCAAGGTGTGGCTGAAACCCGGCAAAACGTAGCTAAATCATTGCAAGGGGATTAATTAAAGGGTGAGTGGCATCATAAGCTGCCACTCACCTATACACATCGCCACTTTTTGGCGTGAGGGGTACTTTGTACCAGTTGGTCAAAGCTAAAACTTCAAAAACTGTTTAGAGACTTTAGAACGAAATACAACTTTTACACCATCTATCAGCATCTATCGACCAAGCACAAAGAGCTTTCGGCAGAGATCGCTTGTTGATTTAAGGGGACTAAGGGACCATGCCTGTACTACCACTAGCACCATTTTTTACTTTTAAGGCTTCTCATTTCCATATTGGTGGGGATGTGTCTGAGGTATTGGATACCGGGCGGAAATGGAAGGCGTTTGGGGAGCGGGCGTTAGAAGCAGCGGTGTCATTGCGTGCGATTGATGATGGTGGGTTTTTAGGTACTGAAGGGGATAAGTACCGAGAACTAGTTAATGCGTCCTTACCCCAGCATTTGGATGTCACGGGGGATGCGCATGTTGCGGTGGGGGATGCGATTGATAAGTATGGATTGGCATTATCGGATGCGTTGACCCAGATGGGTGTGTTGGAGTCAAAGGCGCGGGGGGATCATACGAATGTTCAAACTGCGGTAGGAAGGTATAACGCGGCTGAGGCAGCACTTGCCGCAGCGGCGGTCAAGGCAACAGCGGCGAAAACCGCAGCGGTAGCGGGGTCGGTGACTCCTGCGGGTCCGGCATTAGCAGGGGTGGCGGTAGCAGCAGAAACTGAGCTTGCGGCAGCAAAAGCGGAGCATACTGCAGCTTCGGCGCATTATCAGGCGATGCTGGGGATCTGGGAGTCGGATTTATCGTCTGCGGATGGGATTAAAGCCCAGTTGGGTGTGGATGTGGATACGCAGGTTGGGGTGGTTGATTCTCAGGCTAGGAAGCGTTTTCAGGAAAACCCCACGGGGTTAGCAGCGATGTGGGAAGACGTGAAGGCGTTTGTGAATGCGAATGCTGATATTTTAAAGATCGTCTCGGATGTGCTGCAGATTGTGGGGAGTATTTGCCTATTGATTCCGGGGTTGCAGGTGTTGGGGGCGGTTCTGGTTGGTCTTGGGGTGGCGTTGAAGGGGTTGTTGGCGTTAACGGGGAATGCGTCGTGGGGGGAGTTTGCCTTCGACCTAATAACGAGTTTGCCGGGTGGGGCGATATTCAAAGCCTTGAAGGCAGGCAAATTGGGTGCGAATGTAGCGAAGTTTGCTAATGGGGCGGCGAAGTTTGGGGAT
>JBHACV010000211.1:0-4998 GCA_041854705.1 Corynebacterium sp. | reverse complement strand
TAGTGCTCGATAATGACTCCAGAATCGAAAGCATTGCAACTGACAAGCCGGAAGTTTTGTACTGCAAGTGTGGTGTTCGCAAACAGTTTGATGCCGTCACCAAGGATGACTGGATTACGCTTAAGAATCAGACGATCAATCTCGGGAAGCAGACTGCCAGCTAAGGCGCCACCGCCACAAAGATAAATGGATAGGCCCGGTTGCTGCTTTAGCTCACGTACCGTCTGCAGCGCATTGGTAGTAGTGGTGACCTCGTCGAAACGCGCAGAAGTTGCCACATATTCTTCTAGATGAGCGTAGGGGTTGGTGATGCCTGCTGCGCGAGCAATCTCGTAACTATTGCGACCTTGGATGACAGCGTCGAAAAGCGAATGTGGAGCAGATATGCCCAGTGTCTGCAAAACATGGGTGGGAAGCGCATCAGTAAATTCCTCGATCAGGTAGCGCATGTGATCGCCTTCGGTTGGGAAGGCGTCGAAGCTGCCGTCTGGTTCTGCAATAAACCCATCAATGGAAACAGCAACATAATAAACAAGTTCACGCATAAATGCTCCAATCACTACGAATGTAGTGGTTACATTATCATAAAACACATGGCACGCAACGATGAACGACGACAACTGTTGGTAAACACCGCACTAACAATCCTCGCTCAGCAAGGAGCACGGGGATTGAGCTACCGAGCAATCGATACCCACGCTAAGGTACCGCAGGGCACCACTTCGAATTACTTCCGCACCCGTGCTGCGATCGTACAAGCGATCCTTGAGCGAATCAGTGAACGTCTAACCCCTAATCCAGAAATCCATGACCAACTAGCGCTTCGCGAACCAAATGCTGAATTATTTACCGATTACCTGCATGACATCGTTCACCGACTACTCAAAAATAAAGACACCACCTTAGCACTTTTCGAGCTCCGCCTTGAGGCCGCCCGAAACCCTGAGATAGCAGCAACCTTGGGAGCATGGCGACGCGCCGGGCTAGAAGCAGATCAGCAATTTACTGCCCGCATGGGTCTCCCAATAACAGGGAAGGAAGTCCAACTGTTTCACTACGTGATAGATGGGCTCATCCTCGATCAGCTAACCGTACCGCTCGATACCACAGTTGACCCAGAACAGCTGGTCGTGGAGTTAGCTGCCCGGGTATTAGCGCGGTAGTAAACGATATGCAGATGTCCTACTGGCTGCATGTTAAACTGGCGCGATTTGATTGCTACTGGCGCATTTTGCTTGGTCCATTGCAGATTTCACCGGTTAAAGTTGTCAGCGCAAGGACACATCGTTTACAAGATTTTGGAGGTACCTCTCATGGCTACTGCTCTTATTACCGGCTCCTATGGTGGACTGGGAACTGAATTTGTCAATATCCACGCCGCAACAGGTGGCGATCTCATTCTCGTAGGTCGCAGTCAAGATAAACTTGATGCACAGGCGCAAGCGGTAAAAGACAAACATAAAGTTGCAGTACACACCATTGCGGTTGATCTATCCCAACCTGAGGCTGCGCAGAAGATCTTTGATGCTTGTCAGGAACTTAATATCCTGCCTGATTACATCATTAATAATGCTGGTTTTGGTGGGCAAGGTGATTTTGCCCGGGAACGATCGATGGAACAAGACCTTTCCATGATTGCCGTCAATATTGAAACCCCCACCCGATTGCTCAAGCTTTTTCTGCCAGAGATGATTTCTCGGGGCAGTGGAAAAGTTCTCAATGTCTCTTCTACCGCTGCCACTACCCCCGGCCCGCTGCAGGCAGTCTACTATGCGACCAAAGCTTATGTTACTAGCTGGTCAAATGCCCTGTGGCGGGAAGTACAGGGCACCGGCGTGACTGTATCTTGTCTCATGCCTGGCGCAATGCAAACTGGCTTTGCCAATGCTGGTGGACTTGATGACACCAAACTGTTCGCCAATGCTGTTTCACCAGACAAGGTTGCACAAGAAGGCTACGAAGGAATGCTCAAAGGAAGCATCAATGTCATCTCCGGTTTGGTGAGCTGGCAGAAGCCTCTTATTTCCCTTGCTCCTTTGATGCCACGTAAAGCCATGTTGAACTTTGTTTTTGACCAACAGCAGGCTGGCAGTGCGCAGTAATACCTACATTCTTGATTCCCAATACCCACAACTTTTCCAATCAGTAGGTCTAAAAACTGACGAGGTCTTGCGAAAAGCAGGCCTAGCCCAAGACCTCTTCGGGCGCAGCGCTCCCGTAGTAACCAGCGCGGAGTACTTCGCTTTTATGCAAGCAATCAGCGATCTCACATCCAACGATGGGCTCGCAGTACAATTAGCGACTCACGACGGTGTGGAAAAATTTAGCCCACCAGTTTTTGCCGCATACTGCGCCCATGATGGATTGCGCTGTATCAAGCGACTTGCTGAGTACAAGCCATTAATTGGTCCGGTGCGTTATCGGCTGGAAGAACTTGGCGACGAAGTCACGCTCTACCTCGAAAGCGATGATATTGAACACCCGCTACCATCCTTTTTTACCGAAGGAGAACTTGCTTTCATCCTGCATGTGCTACGTAATGCCACCAAAACGGCAATAATACCGCTCAATATTGAGGTTGCACATGAACTCAGTGAGGCATTCCGGGAATTTGCTTCAGCGCCTATAATCACAAGTGGTATTACCGCCATAACTTTCAATAAAGCGGATCTAGAACTGCCATTTATTTCCTATAACGAGGGAATGTGGAGTTTCTTTGAACCGGAATTACAGCGCAGGCTTTCACAATTAGCAGTAGATGATTCCTGGGCGGCCCGGGTACGAGCAGCCCTAGTGGAATTACTTCCAGCAGGTGAAACCACTATTGAAGATGTTGCCCGGAAGCTTCGGACAAGTTCTCGTACGCTGCAGCGCCAACTCAGTGCAGAAAAGACCACCTTTCGTAAACAACTCAACCATGTTCGGCTCCTGCTGGCGAAGCAGTACTTAGCCAGCACCGATATGGACATGGACAGTATTGCGTTCATGTTGGGATACCTCGAAGCCAATAGCTTCATCCGAGCTTTTACGCTTTGGACTGGAACCAGCCCGAACCAGTATCGGGTAGTACAGTAGACCTTGCTGATACTGGTAGTCCTGTATGCTGAGATTTGCTAATCAGTGGGCTGGTATGGAGCAGGGGCGGGGCCTAGAAAGTAAGCACGTCGGGAAGTTGTTATACTGCTTTAGGCATTGGGTTGGATTTTAGTAGTATATGAGTTAAGACCTAAACAAACATTTAATCTATAGATTGTTTGGGGGTGCCAAATATGAGGTTAATTATATAGTTTGTGGTATATCCCTTTTGTCTAATTACAACTACTAGGAAGCTTATTCAGGTCTTTTTCTAGCTCCAAGTTACTGAGACATCTCACCTTGGAGTATGGGTGGAAGGAGCAAGATATGGCACATGTCAACGATGTCGCTAGGTACATTTTGGAGCACCAAGGTGGTCACATGAGCACCATGAAGCTGCAAAAACTCATCTACTATTCGCAAGCGTGGAGCTTGGTATGGGATGAAAAGCCCCTCTTTAACTCACGAATTGAGGCGTGGGCAAATGGCCCCATCACACGTGATCTCTATGACCACCACCGAGGCCATTTCACCGCCAACGTAGAGATGTTTCCTGGTGACTCGGCTAATCTCACTCAGGATGAAAAAGAAACAGTCAATGTTGTCCTTGATGCTTATGGGCATCTTAATGGTCAACAACTAAGTGACTTATCACATAGTGAGCGCCCTTGGCGTGAGGCTCGTGAAGGGATTGCCAACGGTGCTTACTCTAATAACGAGGTCAGTCAAGAGGTTATGCAGGACTTCTATAGCGCGATGCAGTCTGCCGCCACTGCGTAAAAAAGGGCAGAAAACGTAATGAGAAGAAACTTGCTAAGCAGCACAATAATGCTGGTGGTAAGTATGTTCCACCGATCACTGTAAGTTTGGGCCAGAAGCAGGTTCCAAGGGGCGCAACCTCTACTGATTCTTATCGTGATGCATTGGTGCAGTAGACTGCTAGAGAAATTGATGACATATCAGAATCAAGTGATGGGCTTCGCTGGGACTTGAATGCTAAGGAAACTATTGAGCTGCTTAAGTTCTTAGACGAGTTAACCGGCAAAACATGGCGGGAATGCGAAACCGAAATGTCCGGTGGGCGCAGGCGAAACCATGAGCACCTTGTCACCGAACTGTCCGAAGCTGCCCAAGAGCGATTACGTAAGCTTGATGACGGCGAAGAGCGAGTCTTCCGGTTCCAACTTAGCGGTAAACGGCGATTGTGGGGGTTTAGGTCGGGCGAGCTGTTCCGCATCTTGTGGTATGACCCTGAGCACAAGGTATATCCGGTGAAAAAGCGACATACGTAACAACCACTGGATTAATACTTGTTGTCCAAAGCATAGTGTAGTGGGTCCTTGGCGAGTAGCTAGTTTTATCGACTGTATCTTAATAACTAGGCTTTGGCCCTAGGTAGCTAAAAATACTCTCGCATGCTGGACAACCCTATTACTACATTTTTTTGTATTTGGATGGGAGGCGTTCATCGTGAATTGGCAGCAAGGGGAATGCATTCTGAAGTTCTGGCGGGAGCCTGCACGTTTGGTCATGAAATCGGAGCGATCCATTGTTCATGTTGTTACAGAGTCTGTTGGGTAAGTGACCAAGGCTGAATGTGAGTATTGAGGTTCAAATAGCTAAAAACCTAGGTCACCTCAGGAAGGTGTACGTGGAAAAGGGGTAGGTGGAAGGGGGAGCCATATTCAGACACTCAAATCAAGTACTCAGAATATAAACCCTGTGACCTGTGGCATAGTTTCCTAGGGTCCATTCCAAGCACTCGTACCCAAGGTAATAAGTACAATATGGTGTCTTTCCTGCCAATCTCATAACTATATTAATTCCCAAACCCTAGCACTTCCTGCTGGAAGCAATATTGACATTTGCGTTCAAGCGAGTGAGCCTAAATAGTTAGGAGAGTTGCCACGATGAAGGTCATTC
>JBHACV010000210.1:0-34340 GCA_041854705.1 Corynebacterium sp. | reverse complement strand
GCGGAGCACTCGCAATAAAATCTACTACTCCGCCCGTCCAGTAATAAATCCATTACGCACCTGAAATTCCCAGGACAAACCGTTTTTAGTGAGCACTGTCAATGGATCAGTGTCCTTGTGAAAGATCGCGTCCCGGTCGGTATAGGACATGAGATATTCATCGAAGGGTGGCAGGTTCTTCGTGCGTCGTAATGCTGCAGTCACTTCCCGATCAGTAACATCCAGCTGCCACGATGCTACCCATAATTGTTTGCCAGCTACGGTAACTGTGGCCAACTCATTGGCGTCGACAAGCTGGCGTGCGGCTTTAGTTGTGACGGTTTTAGGCAGCGTACTCCACCAGGTGAAATCTGCAATTGACACCGGCCCGCGACTGGAAACATAACGCAGCAATAATTCAGAAACCGCGCGCTCATAATCCTGCGGATCATCGAGTGCAAAACGGCTAAGCACCACTGGCCCTAGCGCCTGCACGGCCTGTACAAAACTGTCATGATTCCCATGTTTAGCGCCTTGTATGAGGGTGCCGCGCGCGCCTAAGTGCCGCAGCAAATTAGAGGTCACAGCAGCGCCTTGTTCCACACCATAACCATCCACGATTTCCCTGATCTGTTGCCTGCTCATGGGTATTTGGCAGGCCTCGATGACCTGTTGATATAGCCGCCGATAATCAGCTATGCCTATACCCCACTGCGCCGCTCGACGCTCAATATCTTCACTAGTCGAGCGACCACCACATAGCTGCACCACCCAAAAATCATTGGCATGGAGAAAATGAATCGTCCCGCGTTGCGACCACGTACGAATAAGCTGATTATCGGTTAGTGGTTCATCTAATGCAGTTGTGTTTTTATTCTCATGACGCACCTGCTGACCAGCACGAATCGCCAAACCAGTAAGCCCACCAACGTAATTTTGCCCTTGGGTTGCCACCATCCACGACGCAGCCTCAACCAAAGAATTTGGGGTTATTGGTCGCGCCGCACTTGGTGCCAACGCTTGGGCAATCATCCGCACTGCCCGCAGGCGCGGCTTAGAAAAGTTGATGGACATTTAATGATTCTCCTCACCGGTCTGGGTCTATGCTAGCGGCCCGATAACCGCTACCTGCGCATTGGCCGAGTATAACCGTCATATTTCTAGCCCTTGTGCGCCACTTCTATACAAAATCTGTGTCACCCCCATTTTCGTGGCCCCGTTGAAAACTTCTTAGTGTGTAAATTACACTAAGTGTCAGTTGCATAATCCTAAGGAGGTGACAATGCCACCAAACAACTTCGCTCAAACCCTCATCCAAATCCAATCAGCAACGCACTTTTCCGATATTTTCCCCACCTCGCAAAGCACTGATAGCAGCACCCAGCTTCGTGACCTCAAACGGCACTACCATAAGTGGGCAAATCTACTGCATCCGGACCTGGCACCACAGCAAGCAAAAACCGAAGCAACCGAACAATTCACCCGATTGACTCAGTTCTACAACCAAGCCTGTGCGCAGCTGCACGGACCGATCTTTAAATCCGCCACAGCTACCCACACAACCCGCACCAAAATCACCCAGCTTTGCGACGCCGCAACCTGCTATCTTGGGACAACATCCATTGGCGATGCTACTCATCGCAGCTTCATCAAGGTCGCAGCAAACCCACAGGACAATGACCTACTGGCCACCGAAGCCAGTGCTATTGAGACTATTTATGCTCAAGGAAATGCAGCGCGAGCTGTATTCTTCCCTCGGCTGCTGGACACCTTTGGTGTAATGGGCGTCGATAAGCGAGTGCGGGTAAATGTTTTTGCTGAGTTGACTGATTTTGTCAGTCTTGCACAGGTCAAGCAGGTGTATCCCGATGGAGTACATCCCTTGGATATGGCATGGATGTGGCGTCGGTTGGTGTGGGCATTAGATTTTGCCCACACAGTCGGTCTGATTCATGGGGCGGTGGTGCCGCAAAACATCATGATCCACCCGCAACAGCACGGGCTGGTGCTGGTAGATTGGTGCTTTTCGGTTCGTCAGATTGGAGCTGACTATCCCAAGCTCAAAGCTATTGCTAGACAGCAGCACGACTGGTATCCCAATTCAGTGTTCACGCAGCAACCACCAACCCCAGCATTGGATCTATCACTAGCAGCGCGTTCCATGATTTTTCTCCTTGGTGGTAATCCAGTTACGACCGCAATGCCATCCTCAATCCCACCAATGATGATGACTTATTTTCACCAAATGAGCACCGCAGACCAGTACCTCACAGCTGCTGATGCAGGCATTCAATTCGACCAGTTATTGGAACGACTCGGCGAACCCTATTTCCCAAGGCAATTTCGGCCTTTTCACCTTTAAAACCTCTCAACCTAGAAAGAAGGAAACCACAATGGGCGGCGGAACTTGGAACGTTGGAAGCTACACCCGTGCGGCAGCCAGCCGAGCTGCACGAGGAAAAAGCACCTTTGACTACGACGAACAGGTCAGGGCAGGAAGGGTACACACTGTACACCCACTGCTAAACCCCACAGCTACAGCTGGCCCTACCAGCCCCTTCGCTGGGCAGGTCATGCGGGAAGTATGTGTGACCGACGAACACCCTGACCCGACCCCAATCCTGATTTGGTTGGATGTCACCGGCAGCAATTACCATGCAGCGCAGGTAGTACACAGCAAACTGCCGCATTTACAGCAGTACCTACGCACCGGGAAGTTTTGCACTGATCCACAAATCAACGTCAGTGCCATTGGCGACGCTACCTGCGATCGATTCCCCCTGCAATTCGGTCAGTTCGAATCAGACAATCGATTAGATGCCCAGATCGAAGTCCTGATCCTTGAAGGCGGTGGCGGCGGCCAATGCAAAGAGTCCTACGAGCTCGCCGCATATATGTCTGCACGACACGTCCACCTCGAACCATTTGAGTTGTATGCCAAAAAAGGATTCGTATTCTTCATTGGTGATGAGATGCCCTACCAACTATTGGAGAATAATTTCACAGCCGGACACTGGAGTCGGCACCATACCCTACAATCACTCACTGGTGACACCCTAGCTACCCCGCTTCCCACTAAAGCGATCTTTGACGAGCTAAAACGAAAGAACCATGTGTTCTTCCTATTCCAAAAACAAGGGGCCTACCAACCCGAAGATATTCTCCCTGCTTGGGAAGCAACCCTCGGTAAAGAACACATCGTGGAACTAGACGACCCTGCCACCGTCGTCGAGGTCATTGCCGCACTGATCGCTAGGTTCGAAGCTGGTCTAACCGCCGACGAAACCACCGCAGCCATGACCAAATCTGGAGCAAGCAGTACCGAAATCACACACGCAATCCAAGCGATTGAAAAGTACACACCCCCAGCTGATAATGGTCGACGGGCCCAAGCCACCGGCACCATTGAAACCAACCACGGCGCCTTCCGACTCTAACTATCACCATGAATACTTCAGCACAAGCCACCATCATTACCGATCTAAGCTTTGGCGACGCCGGAAAAGGCACTACCGTCGAATACCTTGCCGCCCAATCACCCAGCGCAGTGGTGGTGCGCTTCAATGGTGGCGGCCAAGCTGAGCACAACGTGATCACTGAAGACGGACGACACCACACATTTTCCCAATTTGGTTCAGCAAGTTTTTTATCTACCGCTGTCACCCACCTCAGTCAAGACATGTGGGTCAACCCTCTGACCATGTTCCCAGAAGCAGCGCACCTAATCGAACTTGGTGTGACCGATATTTGGCAACGCACCACTGTTAGCGAACGCGCTAGGATTGTCACCCCTTTCCACCAAGCCGCTAATCGACTCCGTGAACTAGCCCGTAATAAAGATGCCCATGGCAGTACCGGCCAAGGGATTGGTGAGGCCGTTTTGACAGATATGCTGCAACCTCAGCTCACCCTACGGGCTGAAGAACTAAGCGGGATAAAAGTGCACGAAAAACTAGAGGCCTTGCGAAAATACAAGCGTGACCAAATGCGCGCACTTGGAGCACTTCTTGCTTATGACTCCCCAGACTGGCAGGCCCTCAATGACCCGAGCCTCAGCGATTACTATGCTGAATGCTATGCAGCGTGGTCAAAAAAGATCCATGTGGTCGCACCGGATTACCTGCAAGAACTCGCCTATGAACACCAACATCTTGTATTTGAAGCAGCTCAAGGAGTGCTTTTAGACGAGCGGCACGGTTTCCACCCCTATACCACTTGGAGTACCACAACTCCTGCGAATGCTTTGCAGCTATTATCGGATATCAGTTTCTCTGGCAAAGTTCGTACCTTGGGAATCCTTCGGGCTTATACTACCCGGCATGGCCCTGGACCATTTGTCACCGAAGATCCTGCTTTAGATGACGTTTTGCCAGAATACTTCAATGGCACAGGTCGGTGGCAGGGCAAATTCCGCATTGGGCATTTCGACTCACTTGCCCATCGTTATGCTATTAAAGCAGCAGGTCATATCGATGGTTTGGTGGTTACTGGACTTGATCGGATTACTGCTCTCCCCGAGTGGAAGTTCGCCACTGGTTATCAGCTGCCCCTTGTCCCTCCTAGTGATCCACTAACGAATACGGCTACGAAACATGCGATGCGGATCGTTTCCGATATTGCTTTTGACCGATGGCAATCGCTGAGTGCTAAAGAACAACTAACCACTGAACTGCTACATGCCACACCAATATACGACAGCTTGGAAAATCCCAGTTCCGAACAAGTTCTAGCACAGATCGAACAGCTGTTAGGCCTACCAGTGCTTCTCAGCTCTTATGGCCCAACATTAGCTGATAAGGTGCCGCATCAATCAACCCAACCAGCTACGAATCTTATGGCGTCATCATGCGCCTGACGTGAATCACATTAGATATAAAAATCCCTTGTAGCCGACCAAATAAACCACAAGGGACAACATACAGGGCTACTTCTTAGTTGCGAACACCTCGCGGACTTTTGCCCCTAGCTGTGCATCGACCTGCTCCCAGTACCAGTAGCAACGCTCCTCGGTCTCTGGTGACACTCCAACCATAGCATTGGTGATGTTATGCACGAGGCGTTCTTTCTCGCCGTCGTCCATGACCTCGCGGTACAGGATGCCAGCTTGGACAAAGTCGCCATCCTCTTCGTGCTGCACGTAGGCTGCGCGCACAAGATCAGTGCCATGCGGATCGGGATTAATATACAGCTCTTGGGCTTGGCCGTAGGAAATTCCAGATGAGGAAGAAACACCATCATCAAGGTAACCTGCGCCCTTAGCAAAGCGGTTCGGGGTGTATACCGGCGCATCAGCAGGATTGAACTGATACTCCATTGGACCTTGGTGAGCATAGGTATTCACCGGATAGATAGGCTGGTTCACCGGCAACTGACGATAGTTCGGGCCAATGCGGTAGCGGTGTGCGTCGGCGTAGGCAAATGCGCGTGCCATGAGCATGCGGTCTGGAGATAAACCAACCCCCGGAACCAAGTTACCTGGATCAAGCGCTAGCTGTTCGATCTGGGCGAAAAAGTTGATCGGATTACGATTCAGCTCAAAGTAGCCGACGTCGATAAGTGGATAGTCCTTCTGCGACCACGTCTTGGTCAAATCGAAGGGGTTAAACCGATAAGATTCCGCCTCATCAAAGGGCATAATCTGAACCTTGACATCCCAAATGGGGAAATCACCACGCTCGATTGCCTCAAACAAATCTTGACGCTGATAATCAGCATTCTTTCCAGCCATTTCTTGGGCTTCTTCATCAGTGAAACAATCCCAACCCTGACGAGTCTTGAAATGATACTTAATCCAGAAAGCGTCACCATCCTCATTAATCCACTGGAAGGTGTGGGAGCCGAAGCCATCCTGATGACGGGAGGTTTTCGGAGTACCACGATCACCCATGAGATAGGTCACTTGGTGTGAGGATTCTGGTGTGCGGGTCCAGAAGTCCCATTGCGCATCTGCATTGCGCAGGCCGGTCTGTCCCATGCGCTTTTGGGAGTGAATGAAGTCTGGGAATTTCATGCCATCCCGCAGGAAGAAGGTCGGAGTATTGTTGCCAACAATGTCGTAGTTACCCTCCTCCGTGTAGAAGCGCACAGCAAAACCATGTACATCCCGCCATGTATCTGGGGAACCCTGCTCACCAGCGACCGTAGAAAATCGCAAAACGAGCGGAGTCACGGTGCCGGGCTGGAATAACTTGGCCTTGGTGTACTTGGAAACATCATGGGTGATGTGCAGCTCACCAAAAGCACCGTGCCCCTTGGCGTGCGGGTTACGCTCTGGGACACGTTCACGGTTAAAGTGGGCGAGTTTTTCAATCAGGTGAATGTCATTAAGTACATTCGCCCCCTGCGGGCCTGCAGTGATGGAAATATTTTCAGAGGCAACGGGTCGTCCGCCATGCTGATGGGTAGTGCCAGAGAGTTCGGGGCGCATCCCGTTCTCGATGATGTCATTGGTATTCATGACAATCCTTTCAAAGCTAGGCTGATGTACTTTGGGCTGAGTCTGCCCACCAGACTACAGCCAAAAGTAAATCTTTTCAAACATTTTTAACTAAAAGGTTAGATAAATTAACCAAAAGTGCGACTTTTTGTTCACATCGATGTTTATAGCGATAAGCAGGAACTATGCATAAGCAAATAGCACAAAGCATCACAAACCATACACCCCTCCCCCATGCCCCAAACATGACACCCCCAATTAAACAAGCCCCAACGCCATAAAGTCATTCATGAGCAGAAAATTATAATTTTCATTACAAATTTTCCTTGCTACTTCCCACCCCAATATATAGACTACATTCTATGCAAAAGTGGGAAACCCACCACAGAAAAGTTCATCAGAAAAGCTCATCACGAGGAGTGATTGACTTGAAAGCCAAACGATACATTGCAGCCACTGCCTCCGCCATTGCCCTTGCCACGGCCTTAACCCCAGCTGCCATGGCTGACACCCCACGAGAGTTTAAATGCTGGGACGCCTATGGCCCTAGGACAAAAGAGCCTGGCAAGTATTATCCTCACGTCGTGAAAATCGTATGTGAGGGATAAATAGGCAGACTACATTTTAACCCCACACTAAATAACCATATCCCTGTTCACAACCACATGAAGTAAGCAACATTAACTTCCCACACCTCATTTTTTCCCTCAACAGAAGGACTCAGCCAATGCCTCAGCCTAGTCGCCCCAGACCTCTCGCCATCAGTATCGCTACTGCCGTGCTCACAATGTTTTTGACCGCTCCAACTGTTATGGCTGTGCCACAGCAATCAGCAGTCCACCATACTTGGTGGCCAATTCGAAAATGCCGACTAGCGGAACACTGTTGGCCTTTTATCCCATGGGTATGACCCGAATAGTGGAAAAACTGTCAAACTACCGCTACCAGTCCAGCTAGGACTAACAGGCACAAATACCATAGTTCACCGCAGAATCCCCGTAACCAACGAAAGGTTCACCCAACATGACACTCAGGAAAAAAGCTCTCATCTGCTGTCTTACCGCGGCAATGTCCACTGGTGTATTAACCGCACCGATCGCACACGCAGCACCGGCATCGCAAAACTCAACGGGACGGTTGTACGGGATCCCTGATCCATTCTGGGGCGATTGCCCGCCATACGCACTTATGATCTGCCCTGATCTAAAATGGCGATAAATCACTAAGTACTTTACCCATGACAACTCGAACCACCATTGCGAGTTGGATTGGTCTTGCTCTCAAGGGTCTAATTCCAGTATCTCATCGGAATTAGACCCTTGAATTATTGCTGCAAGCTGTTTGCGCCTCAAAGTATGTACTCAACTATATGTTTATCAATGGCTTGACAGTTCTGTTCCAGCTAAAGTGCTGAGGATAACCACTGAGATTAACCTCAGCTGCTGTGCTCACAATATTTTGACTGCTCCAACCGTCGTTGTCGCCACAGCAATCAGCAGTCCATTATCCTAGTGACCGATTCAGCAATGCCAAATAGCGGAGCACCACTAACCTTTTATCTTCTGAATATAATATAGATAGCGAAAACCTACCCAGCTCTCACCACCAGCTCCAACTTGGCCCAGCAGGCGCAACTACCACTGCCCACCATAACCACCGAAAGGTTCAGCCTATGTCCCTCAAAAAGAGAGCCCTCATCTGCTGCCTTACAGCAGCAATGTCCACTGGCGTGTTAACCACACCAGTGGCAAATGCAGCACCATTTTCGCAAGGTTCGTCCTCCTCCAGCTATCCGTTTTGGAAGTGCCTACCGTTTGAGCACTGCCCCTATGATGATGTTCCACCACAGTTCTGGCAGTTCTCGTAACCCACTGATCACTTCCTCTGATCCAAACAGATAATTAAGCCACCAGCGATTTCAAAACTGATATCGCTGGTGGCTTAAACCTTTAGCAAATTTAAACTAAAAGCTCCGCGATCTGTATGGTGTTCAGCGCAGCACCCTTGCGCAGGTTATCACCAGAAACTACCAACACCAATCCTTTATTATCATCGACGGTAGAATCCTGACGGATCCGACCGACCAAAGAATCATCCCGACCAGCGGCAGCAAGTGGTGTAGGAACATCAACCACGGTCACGCCAGGGGCGTCGGCAAGTAACTCCCGTGCCTGATCTGGGGTAATCGGCTGATTAAACTCGGCATGAATAGTCATGGTGTGGCCGGTAAACACTGGAACCCGCACGCAGGTACCAGAAACCTTCAATTCTGGAATGCCCAAAATCTTACGGGATTCATTGCGCAGTTTCTGCTCTTCGTCGGTTTCTTCGGTGCCGTCGTCGACCAGTGCACCAGCAAATGGCAGGGCATTGTAGGCGATTGGGGCAACATAGGGGCCAAGGTCGCTAAACTGCGCCACCGAACCATCATGAGCCAACTCCACAGCTTTATCGCCGATCTCAGCGATTTGCTTGACTAGGGTTTCCACCCCAGCGAGTCCAGAGCCAGAAACTGCCTGGTAGGAGCTGACATGCATCTTAACCAGATCGGCAGCATCATGTAGCACCTTCATCACAGGTATCAGTGCCATGGTGGTGCAATTTGGGTTTGCGATAATGCCCTTGGCAGCATTGTCCTTGTCGCTCGGATTAGCCTCGGTGACGATCAATGGCACTTCGGGGTCCTTGCGCCATGCGGAAGAGTTGTCCACTACCGTCGCACCGGCAGCAGCGAAGATGGGAGCATACTGCTTCGAGGTGGATCCACCGGCAGAAAACAGCGCAATGTCAATGCCCTTGAGCGATTCTTCAGTCACCTTGGCCAAGTCTTCAACGACAATGGCTTCACCACGGAAGTCAATGGTTTTGCCCGCAGAACGCGCGGAAGCAAAGAACCGGACTGTGTCCGTGGGAAAGTTTCGCTCTTCGAGAATGTCTCGCATGACACGGCCAACTTGGCCGGTAGCGCCGACAACTGCAACAGTGGTCATATTTCCCAAACCCCCTTTAACGGGTGTGTAGTGCTTGTTTATTACCTGTCGATCTATAGTACTCCTAGGTAAAACCAAAGGGGAAATAGTGGTTAACCCCTGTGCCCCAACCCATGCCGCAAAAGGGGCATGGCCGTGCTATTACTTATAGGCTGCCACAGGGTAGCGGTGTCTGAGTGGTCACCTCACCACACGTAGGCTTCGTCTGTCTCATCCGCTTTGGGCGTGGAGACTATGAGATTCGAATTACCGGCGGCCAGTCCATCAAGCAGATTTTGGTAGTTGGTAAATGATTCTGGCTCTAAGCGCCAATCGCTCAGCTGGGCATCCCAGTACATTTTGGCCCGAGTCCACACCCCTGTTTCGCTGTCGATGGGGACAAAATAATCTACCTCAGCCCAGTCTGTACCATAATCTACAATTTGGAAGGCGGTGCTACGAATCTCATCAAGATAGCAGTTTTCCGGCTGCGTGTCGCGGTAGCTAGGGGTCTGACTAGTAAGAGCTGGATGGTCAGTTAGGAGTTTTTGCGCATCAGATTTCGACAGACCTGTTGCATCTGCAATGGCTGCCGCTCGATCTTGACTGCCATAGGCAATCGCCATAAGCGTCCAACCAGCTACCACTGCTCCTACTGGTTCGGAAATCCAACCACTAGCCGTAATCACACCATCTTTTGCCGTTGCTACTTCTGGCCCGAAGGCGGTAAACGGTACCGAGGTGCAGCCAACTGCTTGCCATACCACCACATTGTCGTCAACCTTACCTGGCAGTGGTACACCCTGAAGATCTTTGGGTACATATATTTCTGGGTTAACCAACGCGTAGGAACTGGTACCTTGCTTTTTTAAGAAGTTGTCGGAGATCCATTTGTCGGTGATCCCCTCTCCACCGGTGTCCTTAATAACATCATTATCATCAAATATCGAATCTGATTCTGACGAGGTAGTTGTTGGCGCTGCCAATGTCGCTGTTTTCGCTGTTGTGGTCTCAACTGTGGAAGTTTGCTGTGCAATCTGTGCAATTTTGTTGCTAATCATGCCACATCCAGACAGCCCTAATGCAGAGATCACAAGGGTTGCTACTAGCGCTTTTCTCATTTTTATCCTTCTTTAATTATCTGCAGCTGGCATTCCAGCTGGCTCATTACGCGCCCATTTGTGCGAAAAACACTAGGCCTGAAGTTATTTATCAAGGTTAATCGTGATTAAAATTTTTTCTGGCTTGGTTTATCAAACTGAAGCGCAACTGTTAATAACGCTCATGCGTTTACTCCGTTTGATCTAACCCGGCCAGTTAGACACCATGACTTACCACGTTCGGAAATTAGCAGCTTCTGCAATCCCAACCAGCCGAGCTTTCTCGCCATGTTTAAGATACGAGTCGAAATCATATGACCATTCCTGTTTGTCAGGAAGCCAAGTCAAATGCACTTGAACCACCCAGCCATTGCTGTCATCAACTGGCGTGTAGTAGGAAACCACAGCGGTATCTGAGGTGTATTCATCAAGGTAGAACGCGCCAATCCGGCCAATATTCGGGTCACAGGAATCAGGATTGGATGTCTGATACATATTGCTGTTTTCCAGCAGTTCAGGGCTTGATTCAATAAGGCTTACGGCTTGATCGTAGTGATCTTCACTGACCCACGAATTCACCAATGCTGCAAGTAGTCGGTCTTCAGAATACATATTGGAGTACAGCATCCCTGCACCAGCTGCCACGGCACCAATTTTGGTTTGCGTCCAACCCCCAAGTAGCAGTGTGCCGTTTTGGTCAATTGCATAGCTGGGCCCTTCCACAGTAAAGGGAACTGGAATACACATTGGCCGTTGCCATACAACAGACTCAGCTGGCGCACCATCTGGTAGTGGCACCCCCTCTAAAGTTGGCGACAGATACATATTGGGATTATTTGGGGCCAGATCAAATTCGGTGTACCCCACAAAATTTTGCTTGAACCAGGCATCGGTCATTCCCCCACTTTGCTGCTTTGGTGTGAGCACATCATTCTCACTACCACCCTTCTCTTGTGGCACATAAGTTCGAGCAGCTGTAGAGACGGCGGCTTGAGTAGTTGTCGTTTCAACAGGGGATGGTGTTAGCTGGCCACCCAAACTGTTCACTACGCTACAGCCGGTCAAGGTAACAACTGATAGGGATACGATGGTGATGAAATATTTACGCACTTTCCCTGACCCTTCTGCCAGATTCCAAACTCCTTTTGGAGAAAGCCTAGCAGGATTGTACACACTACAGCTTGGGTAGTTTTTCTTCAGCCCCCGGCTGCTTGTTACAAGAATATTTCACACGAACATTTTTTCGATATTTGGATAAAAAGTGAGCGGGTGCCGCTCCTACCCAGAGGCACCCGCTCAACCTGTAATCGCGCTATTGTTTAAGATTTTTTGTTTTTCCCTCGGCGAATCAGGAACACACCCAATATCCCCAAGAGCAGGGCAATTACTGCAATACCCAGTACCGAAGCGCCGGTTCTTGCTAGGATCCCAGTCCCATTGTCTGTCTTGGCCGGGGCAGGGTTGTCTTTGGCTATACCTTTTTGGCCAGGATCTGGAGTGGCAGGTTGCGCTGGTGTACCCGGATCCGATACTCCAGGAGGGGTCGTCACCCCCGCTAGCGCCTCGGCTCCACCAACAATTGCTGGGATCAGCAATAGCCCAATGATCCAATATGGCTTCTTAGTGTAAGTATTGGTAAAGGTAATGTTTGTGCTTCCGCCGTCGGCAGGCACGGTCACGGCCTTCGGCTTTTCCATGTTCAGGAAGTAGTGGTCCGCCGCAGCCGCCTCTTCATCCTCGGTTACTGTACAACTGGTACCGGTGGGAACGTCGTCACGCACGGTCACAGGGGTACCATCCCCAGTTACTTCTATACTTTCGACTCGGTCGCCAGTATCAGTGCAGGTGTAGGTAAAGCGGAATTTTTTGGTAGCGAACTCGTCATTGCCTACTACCTGTTTGGTTAACGTCACTGCCCCAACATCTCGTGTGGCAGTGTTGGCAATGGTGATTTGATTGTCACCGGCACCAATGACCACAGTTTGAGGTTCTACCTCGGCAAGATGGTAACCACTGATAGCATTTTTCGCCAACTCTTCACTGATCTGGCAGCTACTACCTATGGGTAGTTCGCCTGGAAGCCGTACCGGTTCACCTGTCGCAGGCACAGTAATGCTGCCCCTTAGTGCACCACCTAAAAAGCTGGTGCACTGATAATCCAAACTGAAACTGCGGTCCTGAAGTTCATCCAGGTTAATGGTCTTCGCCACGCTAACCGATCCAAATGCAATGGTGTAGGTATTCGTAGCTTCAACCACTGTGGTTGCATCCTCGGTTACTTCCACGGTAACCGAGGTACCAGTGGCATCATTGAGTGCGCTCTCCACCGTCACGTTCGCCGGAGTCGCATCAAGGTTCTCAGTTACCTCGCAGCTTCCTGTTGGCAGGTCCTCGATTGTTACGATCTGACCAGCTGAAACTGCCACAGTATCGGTAACTACTTCTGCATCTGCTGCCTCTGGGGTACAGGTGTAGGTGAAGTTGAAAACCTGCGGTGCTACTGCTGCAGCATTGCCCACTACTGACTTAGAGATCTGCAAACTACCGGATGTTGGAGTGTAGTCATTGCGCACAATAACCTGTGCCACTTCATCCTGAGTGATGGTGACCGTGTTGTTGTCATAACTGGTTGCTCGGGTGTATCCAGGCTGATCGGCCGCATCTAGGTCTTCCTCCACGGTACAGGTAGTCCCAGTTGGCAGCTTATCGACGACCACTGGTGTGCCATTGGCAGGCACCATCAGTTCCTTAGCCACCCCCGGATCGTCCGAGCAGGTGTAGACCATACGGAAAAGCTGTCCGCTCATGAGTCCATCATTGGTTTTCTTAGTCACCGCGAAAGAACCTAGGTGACGTGTGTACTCGTTGGTCACAGTAACCGAATTCTGCGCACCCTCGGCAATAGTTAATTCTGTTAACCCAGTGGTGTTTAGATCATATCCGGCTTCTGTACCATTGGTTTCTTCCAATGCACAGTGCCATCCCACAGGAATTTCTTGCGACGGCTCCGATTGGCTGCCATCGCCAGCGACCCCGATAGTGCCAGTGATTTGGTTGCCTAGCTCACCACAGGTGTAGCGAAAGCTGAAGTTCTTCTTTTCTAAGGTTTCAGCATCGTCACCAGTGACATTCTTGCGAATGCTAAAGGTACCGACCTGCTTGGTATACGAGTTGGTCACTGCAATGGCTGCTTCAGTATCGGCAGAGATAGTCACCGAACCATATTCGGGTTCATTAGCGACATACCCTTCCCTGCTGATCTCATCAGTGGTGAGATTAGTTTCATTGGAAAGTTGGCACTGAGTTCCGCTTGGTAGTTGTAATCCGGTTTCCACAAACTCCCCGCTGGCAGGTAGCTCTAGGGTTTTGGGTGTATTGGCCTGCAACTGGCCATCGGTACTAGCACGATCACACGTGAGGGTGACACCAAAGAGATGGCTTGGATCTAGATTTTGTGGTCGATCGCCGGTGACGACCTTTTGGACTTTCAGTCCACCAGTCTCCCGAGTGTATTCATTGACAAATTGTAGCTGCTGAGCTGGATCATCAACACCTGGGACAGTTGCAGTTTGAGCTGCTACCGTTTTGAGACTAAAACCTGCTATACCACTTGCATTTTCCTCTGTGATACTACATTCTGCGCCAATGGTAATACCCGCCAACTCGAAGCTTTCGCCGTCGGCGAGTTGGAAGTCGCCCTGACCTGCGGTCCCACAATCATAATGAAAATCAAATTTCTGGTTCTTATCAAAGATCGCATCAAACTCGGCCTGGAATTCTTCCTGACCATTGGCGAGTTTGACCTGCTTGGTCACAGTGATGGCACCGGTCTTTTTGGTGTAGGCATTGGTAAATTCCACTACCTTATCTTTGGGGTTTTCAACCGCCACAACAGTCTGAGGATCAACTGCCACCAACTCATAGTTTTTGATTTCTGCACTTGCGGCATCCTCGGTGACCGTACACTCACTACCGATTTGTACACCTGGGACCTCAGTGACCGCCCCAGAGGCGGGAACCGTAACCTGGAACTCTTGTTTCTTAGTGCCTAGTGGAGAAGTACAGACAACGTCGAATGTCACATCGCCTAAGCTATCGGATAAGGTTGGGTCGTCGAAAAGCTTCTTAATGCTGAACCCACCGGTTTTCAGGGTGTACTCGTTTTCAAAAACCTCAGAATGAGCAGCTGGATCAGCAGAAGCAATAATGGTTTTCTTCGATGGGCGGATCAGGTCAAAACCGGCCAATTGCGCGGCATCGTAATTTTCCTCAACCTCACATTCGGCTCCGAGTGGGATGCCGGTAATGGTCACTGGCTCCCCTACAGTCGCAGCTACATCCGTTGCCTCTTTGACCGTCCTGCCCTCTTTGGTGCAGGTGTAGGTGAACTTATAGGTATGCAGGTCGCCCAGTGCGGCGGCTTCACTGGATTGATCGTCAGTCTTAATCTGCTTGATGAAGCTAATACCACCAGTTTCTTCTTGGTAGATATTGGTCACCGTGGCGGTAACCTCAGTGTCGCCTTGGATCATAACAGTCGCTGGAATGGTGCCTGTTTGTTTGAAACCACCAACGGTGGGACCAACTTCTTTTTCTCGTACCTGACAGGTGGTGCCATCAGGTAAGTCGGTGGCAACGGTAACCGCTTGACCATTGCCAGGAACTTTAGTGTTAATGGTGGTAAACGCAGCATCAGTACCGCAACGGTATTCAAAGGTGAACTCACTATTAAGAGCAAGATCGAATGCTTCCGTAGCCTCTGCAATGCCTTCGATCTTCTTGGCCACCTTCAAAGTACCGAGTTTTTTCTGGGCAGTATTAACCACCTCGAAGTCAAGGTTTTGCTTGTTTTGAATCGTGAAAGCTGGGGAGACAGTGTTGCCACCCCGCCTGAAGGTCGCATCTGCCCATTCCACACCAGAAATAGTAGGCATGCTGGTGGTATCTTCAGACAGTTCAATCCGAGTACCAACCGGGAAAAATGGGTCCGGGAAAGTGACCTTATTCCCTGGTGTAAGGCTAAAGATGGCAGTGCCAGAATGAGCTTCAGCCGGATCGGTAGTGTCGTAGTTAAACTCAATCCCCTCAGAAGAACTAGGTTGCCAATTGGAATAATCTTTGACTGTGGTCCCTTGGGGAAGTGTCCATTTCGCGGTGACGGTGAAGGTAGTACCAGCTGGAATTGCATTGCTGCTTAATCCTTGCACAAATTTGGTCAGGGAGAAGGTACCAAAGCGATCCTGCATAGTGATAGTCCCTGTCAACGTTTGGAATGCCTTACCAGTTGCAGTAACAGCTTGGCCGGTGTCTTCAGAAACGATAGTGTTTTCAAAGCTTGACCCAAGTTTGATCTTCAATGCCTCTCGTTCTGCCGCGCTGGCCTCCTGCCACCCAGCAACAGAAACCGCAGGATTGAAGGCATAGTTGGCATCTGCTTCAAACGGACCGGTGATTTCGATCTTTGCGCGTCGATCTTTATAGGTCCCCACATTGCCATTGTCATCCAAGAAGGTGACCTTCATGGTGAATTCATTGGAATAGTCGAA
This sequence comes from Corynebacterium sp., assembly GCA_041854705.1. Classification (GTDB taxonomy): domain Bacteria; phylum Actinomycetota; class Actinomycetes; order Mycobacteriales; family Mycobacteriaceae; genus Corynebacterium. Next base: position 18,310 of record JBHACV010000210.1, on the reverse strand, counting down.
ATCAATATTATTGTCTGCTAGGGCACGCATGCACTGCTGGTAAAAATTATCGGTGGTCACTAAGCTTGCACCTGCGCCATTAGCGAGAGTCACATTAACACAGCCTGCATCGGTGGGCACTGTTCCAAAAGCACCGTATAACTCGGAATTTCCCTTAAATTTTAAAATCCATCGGTTCAGGTCAGGACTGAATTCTTGGCCTGGACCAACACTGTCAATAAACGTTAAGGTGTGGTGAGTTTGACCATCAAAAACCCGGCTATCACCAGTGGCGGCAAGCTGCTGTTGCAGATTAGCAGTGTTGAAAGACACACCCCAGCCCATATCTGAATTTCGATTGAGAAGATTTGAGGTGTCCTTGCTAAAACCACTGCGACGATAAGTTCCAGCAACTTGCCCAATGGGTTGATCCCCAGGAAGCGCTACAGAAACAGTTTTACCGTTGACCTGAAAATCCACACTACTTTTGGCGGTAGTTTGCGCTAGGCCAGCAACAAAAGAGATTTTGCCTGTGAAGTCTTGTGCCCCAGCCGCTTTAAGCGTGCTAATCCGATTATTAAAGGTGCATACTAGTCCTGTAGTTCGCTTAAGTTCACAGGTAGCAACCTTCACTTGTGCCCCCTGGTAGGGCAATGTTAGGTCATAACTCTGGTCCACCCCTATCGAGAACTCAGGTCCAGGTACCACCACGATCTGATCCCCAGCTATCACATCGGTCTGGGATGCATCGAAAGAAAAACTAATCTTCGCAACATTGCGGCCAAGCATGAGACGGTCATCACCATTGTTAGTGAGATTACCAAGTACATCAGAGCTTTCAATTTTAAGATCGGAAATGATGATGTCAGGGTTGATCGCCGCCGATGCTGTTGGTGTGCACAATTGCACAATCAACATCAGCAATACCGTCACAGCGGTAGACTTGCCCAGCAATGCCTTCATTATCTGCCTTCCCAAAGAATCCTTGGATCTATATGAGAATTAGGCTAGCAGTCATTTAAAACCTATTAAAACTCGCATACTAGCTGGCAGGAATCATTAAATTACATTTGATATATACACCGTAGCTTATTTGTGCCCCCACCTGCACTGAATCAATCTTAAGAATAAGATTAAATTTATCCTTTCCCAAATTTAGGACAGACAGGGAAAGAAAAACTGCCACCAATCGGCGCTACGCAGATTAGCGACGCGCCAATTGATGGCATACAAGTGGTGGCCCAAGAATTCCTCCAGCTTTTATTTCTGAACCCCACCTACCCCGATCGACAATCTTTAATAAACAAGCACATCTGCCAGACACAGTAAGTACACCAAAGTACCTAACACGATCTCTATCGCAAATGCGCTATTTGTTTAAATTGCCTAGATTGTAACTAGTGTGATGCAACTGGTTTAATTGGACTGATATTAACCGCAAGCATCCCTATCGCAGCGGCAATCAATACTGGGCCAATAGCAGTGCCTTCCACCATAAAAACTACAATAAGCATTACTACCAGTGGCTTACGAATAGCCACCGTAGCCCCAGCAGTCAGCCCTGCGACAATGGCGGTACCTGCATCCATACTTGGGATTAAGCCCAGTAGCATTGCACCAGCAGCGGCACCAGCAAATGCTAATGGAAAGAACTCCCCACCTCGCCAGCCAGCAGCAAGACTCAACGCGGTAGCCACCATTTTCAATACCGCCAGACCACCGAGCATTAACCAGGCAGAATCCTGAGCCAAGTCAGCAACATATTCCAATTCATGATGACCAGAGAACCGTAAAATCGGCCAAGCAGTAAACAATGCTGCAAGCACTAAGGTCCCGACCAAAGTTTGTACCCAACCAGCCCCCAACCGTTGAATCCCGTGAGTGGTCTTGGCATTAAACCACAAGTAGCCAATGCTTAATGCACTAGCGAAAATCGCTGGTGGGATCGCATAAACCCACGTGCTCAAATCACCACGAGGCGAAAGCGGCAAATGTAATAAGTGACTATCCAAACCCAATAGCCGAACAACTATGACAAAACCAAGAAAACCACTAATCCCCGCAATAAGTCCTGGTGCTTTGCTAGAGCTGAGGCTATCGTCATCGTATCCAGCACCAGCTGGTGGTGAGCCATAAACTCCCGCAAGCACTGCTGCAGTACCCGCTTGTCCGATTACCTGAGCCTCTTGTTGCGTCTTTGCCAATTTCGCACTGACCAATAGTGAAAGTTCTGCCACCACCGCGAGTAAACCAGCTTCCGGGCCGATCGCTCCACCAAAAGCTACAGCAATAATGGCAGAAATCGCCAGGATTAAGGTTTTTTGCCACTGTAGAGAACGCGGATCTTCAGCACGTGTTATGAGGCTTTGCAGATCATCAAGATCAAAGTTTTTCCGTAATAATGCCAGTAGTATCCCACCAACTAACACCATCACGAAGATATACCAGTGTGCATCGCTAAACGACCAGATAAAATGCTGCAATCTAGTCATCAAGACATAGGTAAGACCAGCAACCATGCCAGCCACTGCCCCATAACCTACTGCGATTCCGAGCATACGAAGTGAAATGTTAATCATCTTTTACTTTCTGTCTATGTTGCAGGCCGTCTGCGATAGCACGGCCTAATGCAGCTAGGAAAATGAGATCAAAAATCATCATGACAATTACCAATATGCGCGCATGCTGACCTACTGCATGAATATCGCCAAACCCCACAGTAGACATGGTAGTAAGCGTAAAATACAATGCGTCAACCTTGGTATTGAGATCACTGAACTGTCCTGGCTCCTGCACCGCAAGTACATGACAAGCAAGCGCACATCCTAAAATTGCAGCGATCAGTAAATCGATCAATATTCCAATGCGCTCCCCACCAGTACCAATTTGGCGAGTAATGGTGTACCCGAGGATGCCGAACATCAAGGCAATGATAATCCCACGAGCCCAGAAATCAGATTCAACCCGAATTGGAATTGCAAAGTAACAAATCAACCCGGCAACAATAATGATGAGATGCTTTACCATTAACGTATTTTTGAGTGGTTTATAAAAATAAAATCCAGTCACCACAAAAACACAATGACTGGACTATATAATGCTTTGGAGTTACCCCCAACTATTCACTAGTGTGTTTCTTACTTTCGCTACGGATCATGAAACCCGTAACAATGAAAGAAACACCCCAGAATATGGCCAACAATCCCAGGAAAAATGCCATATTAATCATGGACTCTCCTGGATGGGTAAACACTACCATGCCGCCAATGATCCAAAAGATGCCTGTGATGATAAGCAATACCTTTGGGGTGGTTTCTTTTAGGTTAAAGGCTGCACTTAGTTCAAGAACACCGCGAACAACCAGCCAAATACCCAAGATCCAGCCAAGGGTAACCACACCAGTTACTGGTTGGAAAAAGATAACCAAACCCGCGATAATACCCAGCACACCAGAAAGAATTGGCAACCAACGCTTTTCTTTTTGGCCTAATGCCAAACTAATGGCCGCAACACCATCAAGCAGCGCGTAAATGCCCCACATTGCTGCCATTGTAAGAGCAGTAGCAACAGGCCATACCATTGCCACTACCCCAAAAAGAATCGCAATAGCACCAATTATAAATAAGGTGTTCGCAGACCGCTTTCCAAGATCCGTAAACACTAGAATCCTCTCCTGACCTCAAAAACTTTCATGCGACAGCATGGAATGCCATTAAGACATTAAAGATAATATTATGCAGTTAATTTTTTAAAAAAATCAAAACAGCGTACGCAATGAGACTTATTCAAGATCAAAGGCACAACAGAAGTGAAGCTATTTAATGCTGGAAAATAACTATATCGACAATGATATTCATTAATATTTTTCACTGGAATAAACTTCAATAAACCCCAAAACAGAAAATCTGTGGAGATCCTCCGCAAAAACAAGGATCTCCACAGATTTCTACTGGGGCTTCGACCACTCAAAACCTTTGGATGGCCGAATCTGAATCTGCCCCTACGACTTAGCTATTGGTACGACCTCGACGAACAAAGAATACACCGAGTGCCACCAACAGAGCCGCAACTGCAAGCAAACCTAAGACAGAAGCACCAGTCTGCGCCAAAGACCTGCTGCCTGCTGCCTTCTGGTTATTAGCATTACCTGCGGCAGTAGTCTCACCACTCTTTGCCACACCCTTCTTTGCTGGGGCATTGGCATCGGTAGCTGCTGGGGTAGTTTGGCTACCCTTTGCTACGCCCTTCGCGCCAGGATCAGCTGGGGTCGGAGCAGGGGTGGGAGCTGGTGTTGCAGGATTGGTCGGAGCAGGAGCTGGCGACTGCGGAGATAGCTTGGTAATGATCTCAACGATCGCTCCCGGCAAGAATGGGACAATGAGTAACCACCATGGAGTCTTGGTGGAGTTCGTAACCGTAACAAGCACGAGTTCCCCATCAATATCTGATGGAATCGTCACAGTTGCAGTGCCATCACCGTTGTCTACGACTACCCCAGGAGTGTCCGAACTAAACTTCGGGGTCTCCCACTTGGACAAAATGCCATCAGTGGGCAGGATTTCTTTCAGCGTAATCACGGTACCCGCTGGCAACTCTGGCAAGGTGGTGTTCTCATCGGTAGAGATCTTCAGGTTCTCGGTCACTTGATTACCAGATGCATCAGTCCAGCTGGCTTCGACATCGAACTCACGTGATTCATTCTCGGAAGAACTAGCAGCAAGACCGGTAATCTCCTTGGTCAGTACCACTCGACCTAATTCGGTGTAGGTATTAGTGGCTTCGACGACATTCTCGTCGGCCGCTTGGGTGAACTGTTCATCTTTGATCGTGGCAGTCAATTGGTAGCCATCGATCTTGGCGGCGTCAGTGTCCTCGGTTACCACACAGTCAGCACCGATTGGGACATCACTGACGACGGTTTCACCCGCACCGGTGATAGTCACCTCTTTATTGACGACTTCCTGGTTGTCTTTGGTACAGACCACCTGGAAGCTAAACTCTTTGCTTTTCGCAGCGGTGGGAGCAGCGTCGTTAAGCTTCTTGACGATCTTAAAGGTGCCACCACCTTGCTCGGCGATGTTAGTGACTGTAACCTCGGACACTTGCTTGTCGGCAATTGTCGCAGTAGCTGGGTTGAACGTAATCCGGTCTTTATTGAAGCTCACACCTGGGACGGTAGGCAGTTCCTCTTCGAAAGTGAAGGTGGTACCTACTGGGAATTGATAGGGGAAGTTAGTCCAAGTGCCAACTGTGGTCTTCAATGTCACGGTGCCAGTATTCGCACCATCGGTCACCTCAGGACTCTTGGTATCAGTCCAATCGGGATAGTCACTTGGAGTTTTACCAGCTGGCAGGGTGTAATTAAGCTTCATGGTGAACTCTGTGTTAGCAGGCACCTGCGTAGCTTCAGAACCACTAACAACCTTCATGAACCGAATACCACCATAGCCATCTTTCATATCAATGGTGACCTTGGCAGCATTGATGAAACTCCGCTTACCAGTTGCTTTGATATCTGTGCCAACAATTTCGATGCTATTGGTGTATTCCACACCGGATACTGCCCCGGATTCCAGTCGAGATGGAACTGAGAGTCGGTAATTGGTGTCTGGCTTAAACGGACCAGTTATGGTAATCATCCGCTCTTCACCAGTACCGGTAGCAGTCATAGTGAAACGAGAATCCGTTCCCGTGCCCTTAGTATCAGCCAACCGAATCGGGGTTGTGACTGCGGCATTAGCATTATTGGTTTCCACCAAAGCCCATGCTGAGTTTTCTAAGTTTGCAAGATCGTATCCAGGGCCCAGTGTGTCTTTCAACGTAATGGTGATGTCAGTAGCACCATCCGCCACTGGAACTTGACCAGGATATTTAGCATTTAATTGGGTGAAGTTAAAGTCGACTACCCAAGGAATAAATCCTTGTCCTTCGCCAATCGGGGTGGAGTATTTAGAAAAGGAAGCAGGATTATAGTTAGCCTTTGGCGCCTCAGCGATACCGGTAGGAATCTGACCAGTCACGGTCTCACCATTGAAAGTGAAGTCAATAGTGGTACCTGTATAAGCCTCACGATGAGTATTGGTGGCTACCACATCTAATTCCACGCCACCTTTGACATCATTTTTATCAGCAAAGTTTGCAATGCCATCATCAAAGGTGCAGGCAATAGTGGAAGCGCCGAACACACACGTACCGACGTTTGTGCCTTGGTATACAAGCGGCTGTGTGGTGCGTGAATTGCTATAGACTTCCAGCTGCGGTGGCAGCGTAAGCTCAAAGCCCTCACCAGCCTGTGGAGCTCGGCCGAGATTCTCAGCCGACCAGTCAAAGGTCATCTTGGCGTTCTGATTGCGCGGCTGACTGTGCACCACGATATTGGATACCGTAAAACCATCAGTCTGGACCGCTGTGGCTGTTTGTGGAACTGCAAGAGAGGCAACCATAAGGGAAAGGACCGCCATAATAACGGCAAATAGCGTCCCCCCACCGTGTCGCCTGATGATTCTCGACATAATTCTCCTAGATCTCAATGATGAACCGAGCTGAGATCCCAATAACGCTAATGTCATCTACATTATAAGATAAGCATTTTATTATCGGTATCAAAGTATCGCACTCAGCCTACCGAAGTTCCATGCCGTGATAAAACCACCCGCGTTACTAACCACAGGTTGAGCTACCCCCATCTGCAATCTTTAAAGATATGCGCACATCAACGCTATTTTTCAGAAAATATATGCGTTATTTATTATGCCGACTCAAACCTGCAAGCCACCGCCACTTCCTAAGTGAAACTGACACAAATAATTTTATAAGAAGCTGAGAATACTATCCTTCAAACCACAGATAATGGCACCGTTGTCATTTCACCCCCGATAATAAAATAGCCATGACCATTAAAGGTCACGGCTATTAACGATCAATCGTTACAGTGATTATCGACCAGTACCTGCATAAACGGTAGCTTCTTCATCACCACCGAGTTCGAAAGCATCATGCAATGCCTTCACCGAGGTTGCCATGTCAGATTCCCGAATCAGCACCGAGATGCGAATCTCCGAGGTGGAGATCAATTCAATATTGACTCCGGCGTCACGTAGTGCTTCGCAGAAGGTGGCAGTGACACCTGGGTGAGACTTCATTCCGGCACCAACAAGGGAAACTTTGCCGATTTGGTCATCATAAAGCACATTGTTACAGGTACCATCGGCCTGCAGCTTCTTAAGCAGCTCTAGGGCACGAGGGCCGTCAGCACGCGGGCAGGTGAAGGTGATATCGGTGCGACCATCCTCAAGAGAAGAAATGTTCTGGATCACCATGTCGATGTTGATCTCAGCGTCAGCGAGCACCCGGAAAATCTTGGCGGCCTCACCTGGAGCATCTGGGATGCCTAAGACCGAGACCTTTGCCTCAGAGCTATCGGTTGCGACTCCTACCAGTACTGCTTCTTCCACAGGAATATCCTCCATTGAACCGGCCACCAAGGTGCCGGGATCGTTGCTATAAGACGAACGCACCCGAAGTGGCACGTTAAAAGCGCGCGCGTACTCCACACTGCGCAGGACTAGAATTTTTGAACCAGAAGCGGCCAATTCCAGCATTTCTTCGAAACTGATTTGATCCAATTTTTGGGCATTAGGAACGATCCGTGGATCGGCGGTATAAACGCCATCCACATCGGAATAAATTTCACAAACGTCCGCATTCAGTGCCGCCGCTAGTGCCACTGCGGTGGTGTCAGAGCCACCACGTCCCAAGGTCGTGACATCCCGGGTGTCTTTATTGACTCCTTGGAAGCCAGCAACCAAACAGATTTTGCCATCATCGAGAGCTTCGCGCACCCGAGCTGGGGTGACATCCACGATGCGGGCGTTTCCATGCCGTTCAGTAGTAAGCACACCAGCTTGGGAACCAGTAAATGACTGTGCCTCCGCCCCAAAAGAATTGATAGCCATTGCCACCAGCGCATTAGAGATTCGCTCTCCGGCAGTAAGCAACATATCCATTTCACGAGCTGGGGGCACGGGATTGACCTGGGCGGCGAGATCTAACAGTTCATCGGTAGTATCACCCATTGCAGAGCAGACGACTACGACATCGTTTCCCTGCTTTTTGGTCGCGACAATTCGTTCAGCTACTCGACGAATGCGTTCTGCGCTTTCCAGCGAAGAACCTCCATATTTTTGTACGACAAGTGCCACGGGCTATGCCCTTCCTCGAAGCCTTTCACAAGGCGAGACTTCGTCAATGTTCCAAGTAATTTCGAGACACCAGCATACTATTCCGATTCCCCAAAATACCTATTCGGTGAGTTTTTGGGGTTAGTCTGACTAAGTGGACAACAATCTAATAGCTGTGCTTTTCGCACTAGCCTCCGCATTAACCATCGCGTGGGGTACTGTGATTCGTCATCGCATAGCCGAGCGTGCCCCATCTGATGGCACATGGACCGGATCACCGTTAGTTACTGCTATTCGACGCCCATTATGGTGGATAGCATCTTCGACAGCAATACTGGGATATTTCTTTCAAGTGATCGCCCTAGGATACGGAACGCTATTGATTGTGCAGCCTATCTTGGTATTATCTTTGCTGTTCACCATGCCTATGTCAGCCTATTACGACAAACGGCGATTACTTGCAGATGAGATCTTTTGGGGCGTGGTGTTATCTATTGCTGTCGCAACCTTGATTATTTTGGGCAACCCTATAGGTGGACAAAGCCAACCGGAGGTCCACAAATGGCTGTTTTCCCTCTCAGTTGGCATAGCAATCATGTCCATATTATTTCTCATTTCCTTCAAGCTGCCACGCAATACCCGTGGCCTACTTTTAGGAATGGTTGTTGGCATAAATTACGGATTTGTCGCGGTACTGTCCAAAGCAGTAGTGGATCAGTACCACAACAACGGTCTCTTCGGATTGCTCATTTCCTGGGACTTGTATCTACTTATTGGTGGCGCAATAGTTGGCACCATCCTGCAGCAATATGCCTTCAATGCGGGAGCTTTACGGCGGTCTCTCCCTGCCATGACAACCGCTGAACCCTTGGTGGCTTTTGGCCTTGGGTACCTAGTATTGGGTGAGAAATTTAATGTTTATGGCTTCAATTGGTTCATTATGATTGCAGCTTTGATTGCAATGGTGTTGTCCACCTTTGCGCTCTCGGCACGAGGTAATCACTGAACCTTCTGCCCTTGTTGTGATGCCGCGGTATTGGCCGCAAGTGCCTGCGCAGCTAGGACATCATTGAATAGTGTTTGCACATCCACAACGGTTTCTGTGGTGATGGTAAACCTCGCCCATTTTCCGCGTTTAGTGCGTTTGACTAACCCAGCCTTCACCAACCGTTTGAGATGGTAAGACAACGTTGGTTGAGTGATGCCGAAAATCTTGGGCATATGGCAGGTACATACCGACCCACCCGGATTTGAGGCGATGAAATGATAGATGCGAAGTCGGACAGGATCAGACAATGCCTTGAACACCTTCGCTAAGTTCTCGGCATTGTGATCGGGCAGTTTATTCCAGCCCGATAAACAGCTGCAGTCGGCCGCTAGGACGGCCAATTTTTTGGATACTTCGTAAGTCACACTGAAATCATATCTCAAGTTAAGTTGATACATAAACTAGGAATCGCCCAATATTCTACTTTTTCATGTGAACTCCTACTATCAATTGCCTCATATTACACTATGGAATGTGCACGAATTGGGTTTCATTGGCCACTGTGACGCAAAGTTAGAAGATTTTATGTAATGGACATCACATCTTCTTTTCTTAAAATTTCCTAAACTTTGACTGAGCATGCTTAGATCGCCCACTGGAAAATCACTAACATATAAGCAGAGAACCACGACCCAAAAACAACATACCCCATCGCAACCCCTATCTGCGCCCATTTAGGTAATTTCATAACCCAAAAGACAACTGGCAACAATAAGATAATCGCTGGCAACAATAGTCGCGGCCGAGAATGCATGATGCCATCTGACAACAAGACGTTAGCTACAATTCCGGCGCCAAAAAACCACAATGCCCAGGGGAGACGTCGAAAAGCAAGACCAACGGCCAGCAACGCACCAATGATTGATACCACTGAGAGCGTGTATCCAAGATCTTCAAACTCAGTAAGTTGCTTGTAGGTCCACGTTGCCGTAGCTACACCAAAGTCAAAAGTAGAGTCCCACCCTTTCTTCTGCAGGCCGAAATAACCACCAATATCTCGGGTATACGAAGAGGCATAGAGCAAATAAGCCACCACTGAACTGGCTGATAAAACCACAGCTAACCATGCTCGCCAATTGTTACGCGCATAAATCGCAACAACCAAAGCAAAGGCCAACACCAAATCAATGGCCGTGAGCCGGAATAGACCAGCCAAGAAAACAAACAGACCAGCGAGCACCCAACGCCGATCGAGCATTGCCACCAACGCCCACAAACTCAAACCAATAAACGGCGCCTCGGTATAGATCATATTGAACGTCACTGCCATCGGCGCACCCAGCAGCAATAGCACTGCTAAGAACTGCCCCCAACCAGTTAATCCGAGCCGCTGCGCCAACTGCAGCATACCTACCACCATGAAAATGCCGAATGCAATGGTCAAAATCCAGCCAGCAGTTACTACCCCAATACCAGTGATGGCATTTAACAACCACATCAAACCTGGCAAACCAGGAAAGAAAGCAAGACGTTGTTCATACACATCAGCGCTGGGTTCCGAAGTCTCGTCACTGCGGAAGTAGCCATATTGCGCGATGTCAACATAATGAACCACATCCCATTGCCGCAGTGCCTCAGCCAGCGTGTAGTCCGCAGGTAAGACCCCCACGACAAACACCAGATGCACCGCGAACATGGCAAAATATAAAATTGCAGCCAACCACCAGTGCGACAGCTGAATCCTACTGGGATCGGTTTTTTGCTTATCGACGCTCTCAATCACGCCTCTACCCTACAACCAATCACCCCCGTGCTTTGCACCATCAAAGAGGATTGCGTGTATGCTCAGTCACATGCAGCGCGTGAGTTTCCTTCTCCTTCTTCGCCGCGGCGGGTTTTAGACTGTAACGGTCGGCACCCCGTCGCGGGGTTTGTTGACGGGAAAGTTAACCACAGCCGACCGTGACCCGAAAAATTATCTTTCACATCACAATGACTGTAGATTTGTTCGGGAAAAGATTTTTCACACTTTAGGAAACTTCACTCATCATGGTTATCAACGAAACCTTCGTCTCTGCTCCTGCTGACATCACTACTCCTGCTGGCCCTCGTGCAGAAGGCCAAGCCCCATGGAACAAACAACGCAACTCGGTCATGCCTATCAACCGCTACCAAGCTTTCGCTGAAGAGGTTGAAGACATCACCCTGCCCGACCGTACATGGCCAGACAAAAAAATTACTGTTGCTCCCCAGTGGTGCGCAGTAGATTTGCGCGATGGCAATCAAGCCCTGATCGACCCCATGAGTCCTGAGCGCAAACGTCGCATGTTCCAATTGCTGGTACGCATGGGCTATAAGGAAATCGAAGTGGGCTTTCCTTCCGCTTCACAAACTGACTTCGACTTCGTGCGAGAAATCATCGAAGGGAACATGATCCCTGACGATGTCACCATTCAGGTGCTGGTTCAGGCTCGTGAACATCTGATCCGTCGCACTTTTGAGGCCTGCGCTGGTGCCAAGAATGTGATTGTTCACTTCTATAACTCCACCTCAATCTTGCAGCGCAAGGTGGTCTTCCGTAAAGATAAAGACGCCATCAAAAAACTGGCTACTGACGCGGCCGAATTAATTAAATCCTTGGCAAAGGACTATCCAGGCACCAATTGGCGTTGGGAATACTCCCCAGAATCTTTCACTGGCACCGAAGTTGCCTATGCCAAAGAAGTCTGTGACGCAGTTGTAGAGGTGATGGACCCTACCCCGGAAAACCCCATCATTATCAATCTGCCTGCCACCGTGGAGATGATTACCCCTAATGTGTATGCCGACTCCATTGAATGGATGCACCGCAATTTAAATCGTCGAGACTCCATCATCTTGTCCCTACACCCCCACAATGATCGTGGTACCGGTGTCGCCGCTGCAGAACTGGGTTACTTAGCTGGCGCCGACCGTATTGAAGGCTGTTTGTTCGGCAATGGTGAACGCACTGGTAATGTCTGTTTGGTTACCTTAGGTCTGAATATGCTGACCCAAGGTGTGGATCCCCAGATCGATTTCTCGGACATCGGACAGATTCGCCGCACTGTGGAATACTGCAACCAGCTGCGAGTACCAGAGCGCCATCCATACGGTGGTGACTTGGTCTTCACCGCTTTCTCCGGCTCTCACCAAGACGCTGTAAACAAGGGGCTAGATGCCATGGCAGCTCGTATTAAGCCCGGCGCGACCCACACCGATGTCAAGTGGGAAGACCTGCGGGAAGAGCAGTGGGAGGTGCCCTACCTGCCGATCGACCCGAAGGATGTTGGCCGCAACTACGAGGCTGTGATTCGGGTGAACTCTCAGTCTGGTAAGGGTGGCGTGGCCTACATCATGAAGACCGATCATGGTCTGGCGTTGCCGCGCCCAATGCAAGTCGAGTTCTCCTCAGTGGTTCAAGGTGTTACTGATGAGGTCGGTGGCGAAGTCGAGTCCAAGGCTATGTGGGATATTTTCGCCAATGAGTACCTAGATAAGACCTCACCTATCGAGCAGGTTTTGATGCGAGTTGATGCCGCTCAAACCGAAAACGATCAGGCGAAGATCACCGCCAAACTGTTGTATAACGGTGAAGAGGTGGTCATTGAAGGGCATGGCAATGGGCCAATCGCAGCTTATGCGAATGCGCTGGAATCATTGGGCATTGATGTGGAGGTTCAAGATTACACCCAGCACGCGCGTACCTCTGGTGATGATGCTGAGGCTGCTGCCTACATCTACGCTGATGTGAATGGACAACGAGTGTGGGGTGTTGGCATTGCCGGTTCCATCACCTATGCTTCGCTGAAAGCAATTACTTCTACAGTGAATCGAGCACTGGCACCTTAAGAAGGTTTAGAGTGGAATTGCGCCACTAATCGGCTTTTAGATCCTGTGTCGTATGTTTGGGGTTGGGCTGGTGCCCAGCCCCTTTTTTTCTTGTATCATCGCCCTGTTTTTGGATTCTTACTGGTTACGGTTAAAAGGTAAAACAGCGTGGTGTCGGTTATCATGATCGTCGCCTAGGCTGGTTTCGTGCCAAACTCACCTAGAGTCCAGTTTGTCGCCTGCATGCCCCCTAGTCATTTCCGGTAGACGCCACCTGACAAGATGTTAGTAGCTGTGATTTCGACATCGGCAAGCTAAGATCACACCAGCAATCCCAGAAGCGCACAGCCGAAACAGCACCAACTGCCCAAATATCATGGCAGAAATATTTCCACGGCACCCCGTTCCACCTGCTAAGTTCTGACCTTTGCTCCGGCTACAATTAGCCACCATGACCGAAGGAACCACGCCCGAAGCAGCCGCGACCTCCGTGGTTTCACGGCAACGTAAAAGACGTCGGCGGCAGCGTAGCCAACGCTCTACTATCCCCCCGAAACCGGTCGAGCCTAATACCAGTGAGCCCTTTGTGGTGCTCACTATTCAGACCACGGGCATTCATCCCAGTACTGCTCGGATTGTTGCTATTGATGCTATTGTCTACGATCCAGATTTTAATCCAGTTGATGATTTTCATGTTGTGCTTGATCCTGGTTGCGATCCGGGCCCAAAGCACCTGCACGGTTTAGAAAAACAAGATTTTGTGGGAGCAAAACGGTTTCACCATATTTTGCGGGCCTTGGATAAGTTGATTGATGGCCGTACACTCATTACTAATGATGCGCCTTTTACCTGGGGTTTTATCCATCATGAAGCGCGGCAAGCAATGGCAAATGCAGCCAAGGCTAATCGCAGGCGTAATCGCAATAAACAGCGACGGCGGCAACGTGTTGGTCATATTCCCCGCCCTATCGCTGTGGCTGATACACTCGCGGCGGCCAGAAGACAGGGCGTCTTCTTATCTGATACTCGTATTCGCACAGTCGCTCGGGCGGTTGGTATTGACACTGAACCAGCTACCGCCACTGTGGCTCGCGCCCACGAATCGGAGCAGGAGGTCAGTCGAGCTGAAACTTTGTTAGTGGCTGAGATGTATTCTGCGGATACCCCCCGAATGGATCCAAACCTATTATCTTCGGATCGGTTTGGTTTGCGCCGATCCACGGTGCGAGTTGATGCGGCAGAAAGCCCTCGTCTTTTCGAAAACCCAGGCGTATATGACCCTGCGGTTGGGTTGATTGAAGGCATGGAGGTGGTGGTGGCTCCAGAGATTACCATGGATCCCGATCTCATTATTGAAGCCATTGTCGCTGCTAATTTGGCATACAGTGAGAAAGTAACACGGCAGACCTCGGTGGTGGTGTGCAATATGGACGTCGATAAGTTGCGAGGCAAGGCCATGCATGCCCACCGCAAGAAAGTGCCGTTGGTTCCTGACACCGAATTTCTCAAAATTGTTACCACAGTGAAACCCGGGAAACCCGCAACAGCGAGCTAAAGAAGGGGTCTTGGGACTACACTCTTTCTTCATGAACTTTTCTCGCCCAAAAACCGCAGGGCTGGCGAAACTCCGCACAGCCGCTGCGATAGGTGTAGCAAACTTAGCAACATTTGCATCCCGTGCTACTGGCCGGGGCTCTGGTGGCATGATCGGTGGCTTGGTCGCCGAAAAGATCGACCCGAATATTATGACCAACCTTGGGGGCGGCCGACCTGTCGCTGTGGTCACCGGCACCAATGGTAAGTCCACCACCACTCGTATGCTTGCCACTGCCGTGCGCACCACGCATGCCGTAGCTACCAATGATGGTGGCGATAATATGGATGCTGGCATCATTTCTGCACTGATGGCTGGACGCGGTGCCAGTCACGTTGTCTTGGAATGCGATGAGCTCCACGTGCCCGCAGTGATCGAACGACTTCAAGCCACTTGTCTGGTACTGCTCAACCTGTCTCGAGATCAACTCGACCGAGTTGGCGAGATCAATAAGATTGAACGGGCTCTGCGGGACTGCGTTGCCCGTCACCCCGAGCTGACTGTGATTGCTAATTGTGATGATGTGTTGGTTACTTCAATCGCGAAAGAAGCGAAGAAAGTGATCTGGGTTTCTGCTGGTGGTGGTTGGTTTGGTGATTCTATCTCCTGCCCTCGTACCGGTGGGCACATTATTCACCGCGATGGGCACTGGGAATCTGCTAAGCCGCTTCCCGATGGTTCACACTTCAAGCGCCCCACCCCTGACTGGACTATTACCGATGAAGGGTTGCAAACTCCTGACGGTTTGAAGAAGCTTTCATTGCGACTACCAGGGCGAGCTAATCGCGGCAATGCGGCGCAAGCTACTGCCGCTGCGGTTGAATGTTTTGGCATTCCGCTGGACCGGGCCATCGCAGCCGTAGAAACTGTTGATGATGTCGCCGGTCGCTATTCCACCATTAACCTTGGACCGCGCCAAGTACATCTGCTGTTGGCCAAAAATCCCGCTGGTTGGCAGGAAGCCATGTCAATGGTCGATCGCACCGCCGATGGACTGGTTATTGCCGTCAATGGCCAAGTTGCTGATGGCGAAGACCTTTCGTGGCTATGGGATGTCCGTTTTGAAGACTTTGGTGACCTTGCAGTCAAAGCCGCTGGGGAGCGCGCTGCCGATCTGGCGGTACGGCTGACCTATGCGGAAATCGCGCATGAATGGGTACCCGACATGATTGCTGCCATCGAAGCCTGCCCCGAAGGGCGAATCGAAGTACTGGCTAATTACACTGCCTTCCGGGATCTCAAACGAGCCTTGGAACGTCGATTAGAAAAGGAGAACTCCTAAAATGTCACTCACCATCGGACTTGTTCTCCCAGATGTGCTCGGCACTTATGGTGACGACGGTAACGCCCTCGTCCTACGTCAACGTGCCCGGATGCGCGGTATCGATGCCGAGATTCTCAAAATCTATCTTGGCGATCCCATCCCTACCGGCTTGGATGCCTACACCATTGGTGGTGGTGAGGATACCGCCCAGATTCTCGCTGTGGAGCACCTCAGTGCAGATGGTGGGCTTGCCAAAGCCGCCGATGCTGGTCGCCCAATCCTCGCTATTTGCGCCGGTCTACAAGTTTTAGGCACTACTTTCCGAGCCGATAATCGTGAAATCAAAGGCCTTGGGCTTATCGACGTCGCCACTACCTCACTGAAAAAGCGCACCATCGGCGAAGTGCAATCTAACCCCCTCATGGAAGGCCTGACCGAACCATTGACCGGCTTCGCCAACCACATGGGCGCTACTTCTCTGGGGGCTGACGCTAAACCATTAGGCACTATAACCTATGGCAAAGGCAACACCGATGTAGGCCAAACCACCTATGAAGGCGCTTACCAAGGCAGCGTGATTTGTACCTATATGCATGGTCCAGCACTTGCCCGCAACCCACAACTGGCAGACCTATTGCTGGCCCGCGCGATGGGTATTCCCGCTGATGAACTAGAACCATTAGAGGTTGAAGCGATTGCGCGGCTGCGACGGGAGCGGCTGCAGGGGTAGTCCTATCTACCGTTCTTTAGTGGATTTATGCGTCTGGGTTTTCCTAGGCGCATTTTCCGTTGGATTGTAGTCGATTTAAAAGTGGAGGAATAGCATAGAAACCACCTGATAGCGTATGTCAATTCCGAAAACACTCTACCAATAGTAGCTAACTATATACCCTTGCTGTGACTTAAAGCAATGGTCATGATTAATTCATGTACCTCTGGACTCGACAGCGGTTTATCCCTTAGTTCGTGAAGAAGAATGTTAGCGTCGCCGTCAATCGCAACCTCACAAAAAATTAGTTACTGCCCCCTTGATCGTCATGCGCATGACTACACCCATCACCTACTTCAAAATTATCAATTTATTAACAATCAGTCTCATGTCGGCCAGCTTTCTAATATTCTAAGAGACTGCAAGTATCTATATTTTCAGAAAGGCTGGCTTTCATGTCAATTGAACAGGCAATTGAGTCTCTCGCAAGTAGAGTGAAGGAGCTCAAACCCGTAATCGAAACTGAGGAAGCAACTAAGACTGCTTTCATCATTCCCTTCATCACCACGGTTCTCGGCTATGACGCTACCGACCCCCGAGAAGTCGTACCAGAATACACAGCAGATATCGGGATCAAAAAAGGTGAAAAAGTAGACTTTGCCATCAAAGATGGTGACGACTTTAGATTCCTCATTGAATGCAAAAAGATTGGCGAACCACTTAACCTTGACCATGCCCATCAACTTGTCCGATATTTCAATGTCACGGACACAGAATTTGCAATCCTCACCAACGGGGAGGTCTACCAATTTTATGCACAACTAGATGCGGTCAATCGCATGGATGAAAAACCATTCATGACCATTGATTTAAGCAACATAGATCCAAGAACTTTCCCACACTTGGAGATGTGCACTAAATCAAAATTTGATTCAGAAACCATTGCAGCCAATGCTGAGCGATTGAAGTACATTGCTGAAATTAGAAAAGTCATTGCATCTCTACTGAAAGATCCCTCACCAGAGTGGGTCAGATGGATCGCTTCAAAAGTAACGACCAAGCGCATGACCGCCCAAAATTTGGAGACTTTCACGGAGCTGGTAACAACAGCAAGTTCCCAATTTCTCAAAGATGAGGTAAATCGACGATTGCGATCAGCACAAGATTTAGAAGAAGCTGCCACGGCTCCCCTACCTCAACCAGAAACAGCCTCTACCGTTTCGGCAGAAGAAGAACCTCAAGGGGATATTATTACAACACCTGAAGAGGTCGAAGGCTTCAGCATTATTCGTGCCATTTGTTGTTCCGAGGTCCCTGCTTCAGAAATCGTCATGCGCGATGCAAAGTCGTATTGTGCTGTCCTCTTCCAAGACAATAACCGTAAAACAATTGCTCGACTCTACTTCGACCGCAAAACTCCCCGAATTGGAATTTTTGATGTCAACAAGAAAGAGCACTTCCACGATCTAAAAGATATTTCCAATATCTATGACTATTCAGCAGAACTGCGGGAACGAGTAAAAAGGCTGCGGGACTCCTAATTGACTAAGCCGTATTACACACCTAATAGATATGGCAAATCAAAACAAAGGGTTCACTCCAAAACCACATGGTCAAAGTGGACCCGTTCGAGGAAAGAGCAACCCCTCAAACGGGTCGCGGTAGGAGTGTCAACTAGGTAATCGTGAAAAGGATCCACGACACCACCGCCTAGCTGAACTCCCAGGTCAAATAACATGTTGCGAGG
>JBHACV010000209.1:0-18396 GCA_041854705.1 Corynebacterium sp. | reverse complement strand
CGCCAAGAAGCCCGCGGAATGCAGTGGCGTACCTTTGCCGCAACCTACGCCCCAACCGCTGAGCTGCGAGTCCAGTTCCATGAAGTCACCAAACTACCTGGCTGTCACTTGCGCTTCGATGCCACACTCACGTCCACCAGCGCGTCTGGTCGCACCATCACACGCAAGGAAATCATCGCTTCCGGCCCGATTGCTGCCGCCACCCAACTGCTTGCCGACGCTGGCCGCCGTGTCGAGATCCTCTCATTCCATCAATTCGAAATCTTCGAATCCACCGTCACCTTCGTCTTCGCTTGCGAAAACAACCACAAGCACTGGGCTATGGGCTTTGGCGGCTCTCGCGAGCAGTCTGCCGCCGCCGCTTTGAGTAATGCGGCTCACTTGCTCTATGGGTAAGGGGCTTGTTTGTTGTAACGATAAACGTAACTTCGCCCAAAAAGGCAGTCACAAAAACGTGGGATCAGTTCTTAGCGCTACCCCCGAAAAGCTTTGACAAAACAAAGTTTTCCCTTAGTATGAGCGTCGTTAAAGTATTCCAGCAGGTTTCACCATTAGTCTGATTGGCACTATGAGCAAGCGACTTGGAACACTAATACCCTTAGCTATTTTGGCCGTTTGGGTCGTGATCGCAGAATTTAATTTCGACCCCATGTCTCGGATCTTCTGGGTACCACCACTCGACCTTGCCATTTACTTAGAAGCCGGTAAATCTTTACTCGCAGGTGGGAACCTTTATGATGGCAATTTCATCTATGACTTGCCTTTTACTTATCCACCTTTTGCCGGGGTAGTGTTCCAAGGCCTCGCCCTATTAGGGCTGCTGGAAGCCACCCTCCTCTGGCAGGGAGCAAATTTGCTCTCTATTATGTTGGTCATTTGGATGATTACCCGCAACATACCAATTTCAGTACTGCTTGGGATTGCCTCAATCGGGTTGGATTCCGTACACGGCAGCTTTTTCTATGGGCAGATCAATGCCATCCTCATGCTCTTAGTAGCGCTGGACTTTTTGCCCAAGAACCGAAAATTCGCTGGAATTGGTGTCGGTTTAGCCGCTGGCCTGAAGCTCACTCCCGCTTTCTTCGTATTGGTTTTCTTAATGGAAAAGCGCTGGCGCGCGGTCATTATTTCTGGGGTTACATTCTTAATCACTGTGCTCATTGGTTGGTTGTTTGTCCCCGATGCCATGAAATTCTGGACCTATGCCATTCGGGATTCCTCCCGAGTAGGCGATCATAATAATGCTGGTGCTCAATCGTTACGCTCAGTTCTAGAACGGGTCTTTGATGCTGAGTCATTGTGGATTCCTGCGGTGCTTTTGACCATGGTGATTGTTTGTACAGGCATTTGGCTGGCCTTGAAAAAAGACGACATAGTCTGGGCTGTTATCTTCGCAGGCTTTGGCGCCTGCCTTGTCTCCCCCTTCACGTGGTTCCATCACTGGATTTGGATGGTGCCCATGATAGCGGTGCTGATCCGCAAACCGTGGGAAAACCAATGGATCCAAGCGGCCATTGTTGTGGGAGTCACGATTTTCCTCCTACCGCAGTTGTCACCAACGGTCAATCCACATACCACGTCGCTTTCCGGCACCAATGCTAAGTTCATTGCTGTCGCCTACGTGGCCATGTTCGGATACATTGGGTACTCCCTGTTCGAACGGCGGCGTAAAAACGCAAACGCGGCCGAAGAGCCGTCGAAAAGCTAAGGCGCTAAGCGAGTAGGTCGATCAGCGCCTGCTCATTCGGCAGCTTCGTCACCTTAACTGAGGTCGGTACTAGTGTTTTGTCTTTGAACAGAAACCGTGGAAGCTTTAATAGGTGATCGGGGTAGGCAATGCTCAAGATCGCCGCAACCCGCTCGGGTTGTTGGGCTGTTACTGCTTGGGCCACGAATCCGCCAGTGCCACGAGTGACAAAAATGACATCTCGGCGCAATTCGTGTTTCTCTAAGAACTTCGTGCACTGGGAAATCTGCTCACCCAATCCACCAGTGAGTGAGACCACCTTCGCCCCATCAAGGTGCTGCACAAGATCGGTGAAAATATCAGCGAGCTCACCGGTCGACGGCAACAGCACATATGTCATTGGTACATCTCCGCTATCGTCGCGTCTACTGCGGGGATCCAACTACCAGTCTCGGCAAACAGTTTCCGTTGTCGTTGATAACCCGCACCATTATCAATAATGTCTAAGACATAGTGTAGCTCACTGGCACACCCCAATTCCTCCGCCAAAGGCGTTAGTTGTGCTACTAACTCTCGCAGTTCATCAGTGACCAACCGCTCATCGGTATCCCGGTTAATAATCACAATTGCTTCTAGGCCATAGCGTGCGGCCCGCCACTTATTTTCTGCCACATGCCAGTCTTGGAGAGTAGGAAGTGTCTCACCTTGGTCAATCATGCGATCGTAGTGCACCACCAAACAATGAGTCAGTGCTACCACTGCGGCTAGTTCTTTAAGATTAGAGGTGGAGTCACACACCCGCACTTCAATCGTGCCCCATTTTCCGGCTGGGCGAATATCGAAATGCATGGAGCCAGTGTGATTAATCACCCCCGAGATATCTTGGTCATGCATATAAGATTCCCACTGGGACCAGTTTTCGAACTGATATGGCAACCCCGCGGTTGGTAGCTGCTGATACAACATGGTCCGATTAGAGGCGTAACCGGTATCGGTGCCCTCCCACCCCGGGGAAGAAGCAGTCAACGCCAGTAGGTGTGGAAATTTAGTCAGTAGTGCATTAATGATCGGCCAGACCCGATCTTTGTCGGAAATGCCCACATGGGTGTGGATTCCCCAGATCAGCATCTGGTTTCCCCAGTATTGAGTACGGGAAATGATTTCGGTGTAGGTCCCTTTAGAGCTGGTGGGCTGTGTTCGGAAATCACTAAACGGGTGGGAACCCGACCCCCACAACTTCAGCCCAAGCGAATCTGCTGCAGCTTTGACTGCGTCTAAAGCCACCCGCAGGCTTTCAACCGCCTCAGGCACAGTTTCGCACACTGGGGTGACTAGCTCCACGGTGTTGGCGAGGAATTCCCGCTCTAAATGAATCTCAGGGTGATCTGCCGCAACCAAGGCGACTATATCGCCAGCGCGGGAAACTAGATCCCTGGTCACGGGGTCAATCAGGGCAACTTCCCACTCCACCCCAATGGTGGGTCTTGGTGAGGCATGAAATTCTTGCATGTGCTTCCGGTGGTTTCTTCGTAGTTATCTAAAAATCATTGGCTAACACCACGACCAAAGCGTTTGACCCTTCAGTTTCTGAAGGCAGACCTTCTGGACGTTTCTCTGCTACACCGCCGATGACACTGGCAAGCTCTTGCGCCTGCGCCTCATTATTATCGGAGTAGTAGACGGTGTTTTGTGGAACAATCGAATTGGCATAATTGCCCACATGGCCAATGGAATAGCCTTGGGATTCGAGGCTTTCCTTGGCTTTGGCTGCCAAACCCTGAACGGTGGAATTGTTTAATACATGTACCGTTACTTGAGGTTTGGTAGCTTGTGCTTGGCCTTGGGAGCTAGCGTTTTCTCCCGAGTTGCTTTCTGGGGTCTCGGATTGCACCTGGGTTGGGGTGGTTGCAGCACGAGTGGCCAAGGCCGAGGGTGTGGCCTGGGCTTCAGTTGTTTCTTGGGTGACTACGACATCGGTGGAGTCGTCTTTTTGGGTGGCAGAATATGCCCCCCAGCCCACGAGCAATAACGCGACGGCAATGAGGATCATCGCCACGCCGCGCAAGGGCAATGGTTGAGAATTGGGCTTGGTCACTGGAACTATCCTATCTGGCTGGAGTCTCGCTCACGGGCACGCTGATCTCTAATTCGGCGTAAACGGGCTGTGAGCTGGGGATATTTAGCCATAGCATCGGGGGTATCAATTGCAATGTTGAGTTGTTGGTAATAGCGCACGGGATTTAATCCCAATTGGTTTCGAATCGCTTCTTCCTTCGCACCAATCGCTTTCGGTGCAGTAGATTCAAAGGCGAGGAGATCAAGAGGCGCAAGCATGTTTACACTGTATGACATGACAGTACGTCCCATCGTTATCTACGGCACCGAAGTGCTCCACAATCCGACAAAAAAAGTTACCGAACCACTCGCCGAGCTCCAGCCACTGATTGCTGACATGTATGAAACCATGGCGAAAGCACATGGAGTGGGCTTGGCTGCAAACCAAATCGGTGTAGATAAACGCATCTTCGTCTACAACTGTCCTGATGAGGACGGAGTGTTCCACAAAGGCTGCTTCATCAACCCAGTATTAGAGACTTCCGAAATCCCCCTCGGCATGCCCGAGGTCGATGGCTCCGATGACGAAGGCTGCCTCTCACTTCCAGGCCTGTCTTTTCCCACCGGACGAGCGAACTGGGCTAAGGTCACAGGACTCAATGAGCATGGTGAGACGGTCAGCGTTGAAGGTACTGGCTTTTTAGCCCGGTGCTTCCAACACGAGGTCGGACACCTCGATGGCTTTGTCTACGCTGATGTACTCCAAGGCCGGTGGAAGCGCGCTGCGAAAAAAGCCATTAAACGCGAAGGCTGGACTGAACCGGGTCTGACTTGGCTACCGGGGGTTGATCCCGACCCCTTCGGCCACGATGATCCTGAAACTGAGCAGGAATAATGTCGAGGATTTTCCGTAGCGACGCGGTCACCGTCGGGAATCGAGTGGTGCTCCGCCGAGTCATTGACGGCAAATATTCCGACATCATCGGCCACGTGATTGCCCACAATGAAAAAGAGACAGTGATCCGCCCGCAACTCGCTGGTGGTTTCCCCTCCTTCAAAGACGCCATCACTGTCCCCGCCGAGCAGATCCAAATCATCAAACAGCTCAGCCCCCGCACTATTCGCAATTCTGATATTCGCGCTATTGAGGTTGCCTACGCCAAGGCTTTCCCTGGTGTGCATAACCGGTGGGTAGATGGCTGGCTGTTGCGCGCTGGCGATGGCATTACCGAACGCTCCAATTCCGCTGCACCGCTGGGGCCATCGGTGGGCTTTAATGCAGTTCCCGAAGCGGAAATCCACCAGTTCTACGCCCAACACAAACTCCCACCCCTCGTGCTCATCCCAGAGCGGATTGGGAAGTCGGTGGAGAAAAGCGTCGAAAAGCTTGGGCCGGAAATTATTGTTATGACTCGCGAACTGGTGGTACCAGACACCCTGCCCGAGGTCGAGTTTCAGATTGCTGCCGAACCCGACGACGAGTGGCTCAGCCTCTACCACTTTCGGGGGAAGCCGCTGCCGCCGCAGGCCTTACAACTATTAAAGGGCAACATTGATGGCAAGATGGGGTTTGGTCGGCTACTGATCGACGGACGAACCGTAGCAATCACCCGCGGTACCATTACCGACGATTACCTAGGTTATTCCGCTGTTGAGGTCGCACCCGCTTATCGACGCCAAGGCCTCGGCACCGCACTCGGCGCCCATATGCTTAATTGGGGCCAGTCACAGGGAGCACATACAGCATATTTGCAGGTTATTGCTTCTAATAGGGCGGGAATAGGGTTGTATGAGAAATTGGGCTTCACGGAACACCATCGTCACCGCTATGGCCTATTAAAGAATCTGTAGAGTGAAAACCATGCGTATCGCCACTTGGAATGTGAACTCGGCACGGACCCGGGCGGGTCGGATGGCGGCTTTTTTGGATCGGCACAACGTTGATGTCTGCCTCGTGCAGGAAACCAAATGTACCGATGACCAATTCCCAGCCGCGCAGTTTCCGAACTATCAGGTCGCCCATTTCGGATTGAATCAGTGGAACGGTGTTGCGATCTTATCTCGGGTGGGACTGGCCGATGTCGAAAAGCAATTTCCGGGGCAGCCAGGTTTTCACAAGGATCGCAACTTGCCGCAAGACATTGAGGCCCGGGCGATTTCGGCGGTTTGTGGCGGGATTCGATTGTGGTCGGTGTATGTGCCCAATGGCCGAGAGATCGCAGATCGACATTATGACTACAAGCTGCGGTTTTTACAAGCATTGAGCCATTATGTTGAGAACACTTCTGGTCCATTGGTCATCGGTGGGGACTTTAATGTTGCGCCACAGGATCATCACGTGTGGTCGATGGCGGCTTTCGCGGGCCAAACGCATGTCACCGAGCCAGAACGACAGGGATTCGACATGCTGGTCGAAGCGGGGTTAACCATTGCCTCCCCCACTGAGGGTTATAGTTATTGGGATTACAAGGGCGCCCGCTTTGATCGTGGTGAAGGCATGCTCATTGACTTCCAATTAAGCCGTGATCTTTCCGTGGCAGGTGCTTTTATCGATGTTGCGGAACGTGCCCAAAAAGGTGCCTCCGACCATGCACCAGTGATAGTGGATTATTTATGTTGACGATTGACTTCTCCGGATTGGGCCATTGGCAAACCATCGGCTTAATTATTGACTACTCGATTAAAATTGTTGCCATTGGCTTTGTTCCGGAAGGTCGACGTCCTTCCTCCTCTACCGCTTGGCTGCTAGTGATTCTGGCGTTGCCTTATATTGGTCTACCACTGTTTTTATTAATGGGTTCGCCCTACATCAATCGACGCCGCCACGAACGACAGCAAGAGGCCAATAGTCAGATCACCAATGTTCAGGATTCGGTGCCGAATTTCCTACCCGATGATCTCAGCCCAGAAATCCGCTCGGTTTTTCACCTCAATCGCACACTGACCGGAATGCCAGCGGTAACCGGCACCAATCATGGGGTACACACCGATTACAACCAGACCATCAGAGAAATGGCCCGCGCGGTTGATAATGCAAAACACTATGTGCACGTGGAAATTTACATTGTGGCCTGGGATGACACCACCGATGTATTCTTCCAAGCCCTAGCCCGCGCAGTTGAACGTGGAGTGAAAGTCCGACTGCTGCTCGATCATGTCGGGTCTTGGAAGTACCCTCACTTTAATAAGCTCGGACGACGACTGAGCGCCATCGGGGTGGAATGGCATCTCATGCTTCCGATTCAACCATTGCGCTGGCGCTTCCGACGCCCAGACCTGCGCAATCACCGTAAAATGCTCATTATTGACGGCGAACGTGGTTTCTTGGGCAGCATGAACATGATCGATTCCAGCTACCTCATGCCCGGAAATATTAAGATCAACCGCCATTGGATCGACCTCATGGTGGAGCTATCCGGCCCAGTAGTCGCAAGCATGAACACCATTTTCGCGGTGGACTGGTTCATTGAATCAACCGAAATGATCGAAGTGGTCAACCAAAAGCCCCCACATATCGACAGCGAAAACGTCAATCTACTACAGTTGGTGCCTTCTGGGCCGGGTTATACCACAGAGCCAAATCTGCGAATGTTTAATTCGCTGATCCACCATGCTAAAGAACGCCTAGTCATGTGCTCACCCTACTTCATTCCAGACGAGTCCATGCTTGAAGCTGTCACCTCCGCCTGCTACCGCGGCGTGGAAGTGGAGCTGCTAGTCAGTGAAGAAGCAGATCAATTCATGGTCGGGCACGCACAATCTTCCTACTACCAAGCCCTATTAGAAGCCGGGGTACGAATTTTCCAGTACCACGCACCCTATGTGCTGCATTCTAAGTATGTGCTGGCCGACCCAGAAACCGAGGATGCTGTCGGTGTCGTGGGCTCTTCCAACATGGATATGCGCAGCTTCGGCCTCAATTACGAAGTGTCACTCATGATGACCAGGGGTGACATTGTCGATTCCCTCACCGAACTCACCGATGAATACAAGGCCAACTCCATCGAACTCACCCTAGAAGAATGGAACAAGCGTGGCCTCACCCGCCGCTATATCGACAATGTCATGCGGCTAACCTCTGCCCTACAATAACTGCTAATTCGGCAGGAAGATCCGCTCCCCCGTGGACTTATCACAGTAGACACCCATACCAATCTCCGCTGAACGCACGGCAGTTGGCGCCATACAGGTCCAATCGCCAAAAGTCTGCACATTGATATTCCCGTCGCCCGAGGCCTCAGTATTGGCATAGGTATTCATAATCTCAAACGCCTCGACACAATCGACCTGCCCGCTAGCAACCCGCACTTCCTTACCATTCATCCCTGGGTACAGCGCCGAACTCACTGTCCCACAGGAACCACCCTCCCCAGTTACAGCAATCCCCTGCGGTTCTTCCGTCACCTCTGCAGTGGGAGTTGCTTCCTCGGTGGTTTCAATCACCGGCGTGGTAGTGGTGGTTTTTGTCGTCGTTTGCGTTACGACGCTCGATGTCACCGCTGTGGTTGAAGTTTCTGTTGCCGATTCCCCGCCGCAGCCAGCCAGCACAAGGCCAGCCGCCAACAGCACCAAAGTCTTTTTCATCATATTCATCCAGTTTAGGCGTCCCGGAAACGCAACATCATGATTCCAGCAATAAAGAATGCAATTGCCCACGCTCCGAAATACACCGCAGAACCGTAATACCCCCAGGGGGCATCAGGGATATCAGTCATCGACACAAACGCCTGCATGTTTTTCATTGGGCCATAGGTAGCGATATGCTTTCCTACCGTTGGAATCATGATGAGAATATCTTCAAAAGCCAAAATCCACAGGCTCATTACCGCCACCGCGCCAGCAGTTTGACGCAATAACCACGCCACCCCCTGCGCCCATGTGACTATTAAAGCCATCACCAATGGATACACCCACATATAGCGCAGCGCATTTTCATCCTGCCAGACCCGCAAGGTAGATGAAGCCGAATCTGAGGCCGCGAATTTAGCCACATAATAGCTAAGCACCACCGTGATAAAAGTAGCCAAAGCCCCCAAGAAGGCATATAACAGCCATTTTGAAAACGCCACGCTTAGGCGATTCGGCGTCCCCAAAAAAGTCACTGACTGGTAATTATGCCGGTATTCAGACGTAACCACCATGATCGCCTGAATAGCACAAATGAACAATCCAAACAGGAATAGTCCCGCCACCACATCCCGCGGATAGAGGATTTCAAGGTTAAACACCGTCGGATCCGGCGTGACATTGGCACCAACAAACCACGCCCACAACAAACTGAAAATCACCAACAGGCTAGTGGTCCAGTAAAAAGCTGTGGTGGTGGCCAGTTTCGTCCATTCCGACCGCAATGTATTAATCATTAGTTCTTCCCTTCCACTGCTTGATACTCGACAGCATGACTAGTCATACCCATGAATGCCTCCTCTAGCGAGGCTTTACGCTCGGCAAGCAAGGAAAGCTCAATCCCATTAGTAAAAGCGAGAGCACCGATTTGATCGGTGCTGTGATTGTCGATAAGCAATAGCGGACGGTTTTCCTCATCCACGCTGGCAGTAGCAACCACACCAGCAGCAGCAAGGATCTCCTGAAATTTCTCAAAATCAGAACAGCGCACCAAGGTCGTGGAAGCGGAATTTTCTTTAATAAAGTCATAGGTGGAACAGTTAGCCACCAACCGGCCCCGACCAATCACAATCAATTCATCTGCAGTTTGGGCCATTTCCGAAAGCAAGTGGGAACTGACCAACACAGTACGGCCTTGAGCAGCCAGCGCACGTAGAAATTCTCGCACCCACCGGATGCCCTCTGGGTCCAAACCATTAACTGGCTCATCAAGGATGAGGATCTCCGGGTCGCCTAGCAACGCACCAGCAAGCCCCAGCCGCTGGCCCATACCAAGTGAGAAACCACCAACTTTTTTGCGCATAACATCTGACAGTCCGACCAGCTCTAAAACTTCCCTGACCCTCCGCTTCGGGATACCGTTTGATTGAGCCAACCACTGCAAGTGATGCCCGGCGCGCCGATTAGGGTGCACGGCTTTGGCGTCGAGCAATGCGCCGACAGTGTGCAAAGGTTTCTTTAATGAGCCGTATCGTTTTCCTTTAATAAGGGCGGTGCCTTGGGTGGGGGTATCTAGCCCTAAAATCATCCGCATTGTAGTGGATTTACCTGCCCCATTAGGGCCCAAAAACCCCGTGACGATTCCTGGTTTCACTTCAAAGGTGAGATCATCGACCGCCCGCACGCTCCCATATTGCTTGGATAGTCCTCGCACTTCAATCATGCAAGCAATTCTTTCACACTTTGGTACAACGTGGGCCACGCGGTTTGGAAATCTGGGAGTAGCGTAAAGGATGCGACCTCGTCGATTGGGACCCAGCGATGTTCAATGGCTTCTAGGTTACTCTGCCCTATTAAAGGATTTTCGGTCGAACCAATGACGGTGGTGTAGCTCCAAGATCCGTAGATTGCAGTTGTCAGGCAAGTGTCCACAGTCACAGCTTTTTGCGGAATCCCAGCTTCTTCCTCAGCTTCCCGCAAGGCGGCTTGGGTGGCAGTTTCAGTGCTCTTAATGGCCCCACCAGGTAGTGCCCACAACCCGCCTTGGGCCACCCAAGCCGCGCGGTGTTGCATGAGAACAAGCACTTCACCACTAATATTGTGGTGGTAGAGCAATAATCCAGCGGCCCCAAATAGACCCCAACGCGGGCCTACGGGAGTTTCAACCCAGCCGTCACCATCAGTATTCACAGACACACATCCGTCCCAATTAAAGCAATCAAGGTCACAATTCCTCTATTCTTTTAACCAAACACTTTTTACCCTGTTCGAAGGCTGAGGCAGTGAAGACGCAAATTGCACCATTAAGCCCAATTGCCCAAGTCCCCGAAGATACTCAGGATCGTTGGCTTGACCGCACTGCACGACGCCGCAGCGTGGCGCGTACGTTCTGGCATGCCTACCTGAATTATCCACGACAGTGGTCCAAGAAGTTTTGGCAATTCCTGCGCACCACACCAGGCAAAATGACCACGATGGTGGTGACACTGAGCATTTTCATCCTATCGGCTGGCTTGTCGATGTCCCAGATCGCAGCCGATCGACGGGCCGAGTTCGACCAGCTCATTAATAATACTGAGCCAGTCAGCTACATGGCACAGAATCTGTACTCTTCCCTCTCCTATGCCAATACCGCAGCTTCTTCTGGGTTTGTATTAGCAGACGCTGACAGTTCCGAGTTTCGGTCAGATTATGCCACCGAGTACCAGAAAGCAGGTCGTGCGGTGGCACTAACCGCCAGCGGAATTTCCGATAGTACCAGTGAGGAGATGACCCTAGTCACCGATTTGTCACAAAAGCTACCGGTCTACACTGGGTTGGTGGAAACCGCATGGGCCAATAATCGGCAAGGTAATCCGGTGGGAGTGGCATATATGTCAGAAGCTTCAACCCTCATGCGGGAGGAATTGCTACCAAGTGCATCACGATTGTACATGCTGACAAACGCGAACGTCGAAGCACAGCGACAAGCATTGACAGTACCATTGTGGCAGCCGATTGGGGGGCTGGCCATCGCGTTGATCGCCCTCATACTAGGCCAATTCTGGTTGGCAGCGACAACCAACCGACGGCTGAACCTCGGGATGCTCACGGCTTTCGCTTTAATGGTGGTTGCCACAGCATGGGTGGTCACTGCCAACACACTGACCTGGCAGGCCGGCTCGGAGGCGCACATTAAAGCCGCCGCCCCATTAGAGGACTTAACCAATGCGCGAATCATGGGGCAACAGGCACGCACCCAAGAAATGCTCGCGCTGGTGTGGCGGCAATCGCTAGAGGGAACGGATAAAACCTTCGCCTCAACCACCTCCACTATTAAAGAAACTTTGGCCCAATTCGATTCCCCCACCGCTAGGGAGGCAGAGAAGGCACTGGCGGAGTGGCAGGAAGAGCATGCGGCGATCGTCGCAAAGCTTAATGTGGGTGATTACGATGGCGCGCAGCGGCTGGCACTCGACTCCGACACCGTACAGGCATACAGCAAACTCGATTCGACCCTAACACAGCTTATCGACGCCACCCGCACGACCATGCGCAGCTACTTTAATCAGGGCATTGCGGCCTCCACATTTGTATCAACAATGGTGTTAGTGCTGAGCGTTCTCGCAGTGCTAAGTCTGTGGATTGGAATCCGACCTCGACTGCAGGAGTACCTCTAATGGCGAATCAAACTCGGCGCGCGCTTGGCGCGGTGTTGCTCGCGGCGGTACTCGTCAGCTGCACCACCGACTCCGAAACGCCAACCACCACCCCCCTCAATGATGAGTTGCCCTATACCCCGCTGCCACAGGGCGCAGTACTGGAGAAAGCAGGAACCGTCCCACCGCAACAGATCCTAACTACTGGACTGCTTGGCAGCCTCGCACCAGATAACGCCACCCCAGCTGAGCGAGTGCCGGAGATCATTAATCGCGGGCGGATTATCGTTGGCGTGGACCAGTCTCAAAATTTGCTGTCGTTTCGCAATACTGCGACCGGGGAACTACAGGGCTTCGAAATTGATTTAGCGCGGGAAATTGCACGCGATATCTTTAATGACCCGCAGCGAGTGGAGTTTCGCTACATCGATTCCGCCAACTGGGTTCACGCATTAGAGTCCCAACAGATCGACATTGCCATACGAGCAATATCGATCACCAGGGAACGCCAAGACCAAGTTTTCTTCTCGACGCCGTATCTCACCGGTTCGACACGCATGCTGGTCCACAGCCACTCCCCTATTAAAGAAATTTCGGAACTTGCCGAACAGACAGTATGCGTAACCAACAACTCAACTGCTGCTGATCGGGTGCGCTCCCAATCCCCAGAAAGCGACCTACTGGTGGTGCGATCCTCAGCGGATTGCCTGATTGCGTTGCAGCAAAACCAAGCGACAGCAGTAGTCACCGATGATGTTATTTTGTCCGGGATGACAGCACAGGACCCTTTTACCTCGATTGTCGGCAAGCCACTGAGCACAGATCAATATGGGGTTGCGATTGCCAAGCCTGGGGTTCGCCACGCCACAGAAGGATTGATTCGACAAGTCAATTCCACTCTTGAACGTATCTACGCTGATGGCACATGGCAGCGGGCTTATAATCAATGGCTTGGAGTGTACTTGCCATCCCAAGACCCACCCGCTACCAACTACCGCAACGAACCCAACCAGGTGGAGGAATAATGACTCCCCAAGACCCAACGACTGAAGCCACCGCATTTAACCCATTTGACGACACCGAAGAAACCACTGCTGCGGTTTCCTTCAAGGCATCAGAAGCACAAACCAGTGCGGTGCCCTTTAATCCATTTGACGACGAGGAAGAATGGGATAACAACTGGCTCGACCAGTCCCTATTAAAGCCGCCAACGCCCGCAGATCCATCAGAGCGATCCCGGAATGAGGCGCTAAGCACTTTCCGTGCCCGTCGTAGTGCATCACGTGGCAACCGGGCGGTGGCGCATGGAATGGTCCGACTACCTTTCGTCCCTATTAAAGAATTTGGGCTAATTGACCCAGAAGCTGAAGAGGGAGTGGAGCAACCAGTTCTGCATAAGGGAGACGTGGTAGCAGACCAGTACGAAATCCTCGGCGTCATTGCGCATGGCGGTCTAGGGTGGATTTATCTGGCACAGGATCGCAACGTTTCAGATCGCATTGTTGTTATTAAAGGAATGATGGGCACCGACAATCCGCGGGATTATGGGGCAGCGGTAGCCGAGCGGGAATTTTTGGCTGACATTACCCACCCAGTGATTGTAAAGGCATACAACTTCATTGATGACCCTCGGGTTGAGGGTGGACTCATTGTAATGGAGTACGCGCCGGGCCCCTCATTGCAGCAGCGTCAAAAGGAACAGCCAGGTGGGGTGTTTCCGATCGACATCGCTATTGGCTACATATTAGAAACACTTCCAGCACTGGATTATTTGCATG
Source organism: Corynebacterium sp. (assembly GCA_041854705.1). Lineage (GTDB taxonomy): Bacteria > Actinomycetota > Actinomycetes > Mycobacteriales > Mycobacteriaceae > Corynebacterium. The sequence continues at coordinate 4,672 of JBHACV010000209.1, read as the reverse complement.
CTCGGGGCGTGGTCTATAACGATTTCAAGCCAGATAATATTATTGCCACAGAGGATCAGGTCAAGCTCATAGACCTAGGAGCGGTGTCGGGCATTGGGGCGTTTGGTTTCATTTTCGGTACGAAGGGGTATCAGGCGCCCGAGGTGGCCACTGATGGTCCGAGCGTGGCCAGCGACATTTACACCATTGGTCGCACCTTGGCTGCCATGACTGTCAAACTTCCAAAGGAGAACGGCGCCTACGCTCCGGGGTTACCAGACCCAGATGAGGAACCGTTATTCGCGCAGTACCTGTCGTACTACCGCTTATTAAAGCGAGCAACACAGGAGGATCCATCACAGCGTTTTTCTAGTATTAGGGAACTGGAGACGCAACTGTACGGTGTGCTGCGAGAGTATCTTGCGGTCCATGATGGGCTGCAATTTCCAGCGCAGCATTCACTGTTTTCACCACAACGATCAACGTTTGGCACTAAGCACATTGTATTTCGCACTGATCAGCTCATTGACGGCATCGAACGCAGCATCCGCATTACCTCCCCCGAGGTGGTCGCGGCACTGCACATTCCACTGCTTGACCGCCAAGACCCTGGCGCAGCTATGATTGCTGGCTCTAATTACACTGAACCTTCAGAGGCATTAGAGACCATGCGCGAGGCTCTCGCCCAACAGGAATTCGCTGAGAGCAAAGAAATTCAATTAGGCGTCGTACGCTCGCTGCTTGACCTAGGGTTCACCGCGGAAGCAAAAGGTTGGCTCAGCAAACTTGAAGAGAAGCTTTCCGACGACTGGCGTTTCCAGTGGTACTATGGCGTCACAAGTTTGCTGCTCGAGGAATACACCCAAGCCCAATCGGCCTTTAATAAAGTGTTTACGATTTTGCCTGGCGAGGCCGCCCCGAAGCTGGCGCGGGCGGCGGTTAGTGAGATTATCCTGCAGTCCAAAGGCTTGGCCAACACTCCCTTATTAGGGCCAGAGGCCGCATTAGAAGCTGCGACTTTAAATGGTAAGAATGCCGCGACGATGGCAGGGCTGTGGAATAAACTCACTCAAGACCCTGCTGTATTAAGGTACAAGGCGCTTTATTTGTATTCCCTTGTATGGACAACCAACCCAGCAACTGTCAGCTCTGGTTTTGGCTTGGCACGCCAATTAATGGCAGAAAACCAGGTGGATATGGCGATTCAGTCACTTGATCGGGTACCAGTTTCCTCCATGCATCATCGGATGGCGCAGTTAACCAGCATTCTTTACCTAGTTTCGGGTTCTCCAAATGAGCAGCGCATTAGGCGGGCTGCACGTCGATTAGAGGAGATACCGACTAATGAGCCTCGATTTTTGCAGTTGCAGATCGCGATTCTTAATGCTGCATTGCAGTGGCTGCGGTCCGAGAATCTGGAGGCTGCCGCAAGTAAGAACGACTTGTTTGAGTACCCTTTCACGCAGTTGGGGTTACGCCAAGGCTTGGAAAGAACCCTGCGGCTTCAGGCCCGCAGCGCTCCATCAGCAGCACACCGATATCAGCTGGTGGATATGTCTAATAAGGTTCGGCCTCGGACATGGTTTTAAGGCAGCCCTAAAGGGCCGCTCCTAGTGAGAAGCGGCTAGGCTGCCGACTCAAACTGTGCGTTTATTCAAGGGCTTTCATCGCTTCGATCACCCAGTTGGGGCGCCTAGCTCTCATGTTTTCTTCGGTGAGCCGAAGCCCATAGGCGACTAATCCGCGGTCATTAATGGCGTGCCAGTTGCGACGCACCGAACCGTCAGGGGCTTTGAACCAAGTCTGCCCAGTTTCAGGGTCGGTAAAAACGTGCCCATTTTTGGTTTTGGTGGGGTCATCGTCGTTACGGAGGTTGTGGTAGCGGCACAAAGGACACATATTGTCGTTTTCAGTTGGGCCACCATGTTTAAACGAAACAATGTGGTGGATTTCGCATCGTACCGCGCGCACATTGCAGTCGGGGTGCTGACAAACCAGGTGACCAGTGATCGCGAGAAATCGCTGTTCAACATCGGCAAGTCTTTTAATGGGGACGACGTTCTGCGGGCGCATAATCCCATTCGGCCCCTTGTACACCATCACCGCGAAACCGTACTTCGCCACCCGCCGATTAGCGATGTCCTCAATTTTAATGAGGCTGCCATTCGTATCGACCACTGTACCGTCAACCCGAGCTTCCAGCTCCCAGTCAGGGATCACAATGCAGGGGCGTTGCCGCACGTCTAGGGGGTTTTCGGGATTCTCCCACTCCTCAACATGTTCTAGTGCCCCGCCATTAAAGAGCCGAGTAAAAAGCGCCTTGGCGTGCCCCTCGGCCTCATCAACTGCCTCCCCCGCTTGAACATACGCCCTAGCCTGTGGAGTCAAGGAGCTACGTAGTGTCTCAATGTGCTCGGCTGGTAGTTTCGCCAGGATATAACCCATACCATCAGCATCAGGCTCAGCCCCAAATCGCATGTGCCATTTGCGTCGCCGCTGTTCCCCCGCATTCAGCTTACCGACAATCTCTGCTATGTGTTCTTTCAACTCGTCTACGGTGCAGTTGCGGGCGTCGTCGAAAAGTTGCATTCGCACTTGGCGACGGTCAATGCCATTGTGGAGTATCCGCTCTGTAGTTGAAATCGCCCGGAGCTTTTCAAAGGATAGACCGGTGGCGGCGGTGAGTTCTTCCTGATCGAAGACACCCGCAACCGCAATCATGAGACTAGCTGTGGTTAAGGAGATTTCTAAGACACTTGCCAGGTCGTACTTATCGATATCGCGCCGTTTGACGTCGGCAAGCAATTCGGCGCCACGGGAGGCGAGTGCTGCGAAGTCGTCGAGGCAAGTGTTCATACCTCAACGGTACTGAGCAAAAACTAGGCTGGACAAGGGGGTTTACTGAGTTTCAAGCTAATTTTAGGCAGGTTCCTAACCCAGCTGAGAATTTCGGCCTCATGGGAACCAACGCGGTGTTTTGGCAGTCTAACTATTAAATAGGGGTTTGCCAGTTTGGGGGCACCCAGCTGAGAGTTTCTTAGTTTGCAAGTGGTGGGGCAGATACTGTTGGATTGCGGTTCCAATTCGCTCTAGAAAACCGAGAGTAGCAGTTTCAGAGATGACTGTAGTCGGCATCTTCTACTTCATTTAGCATCATGGTTTTTCCAATGCCTGGCGCCCCAGTGCGAATGCGTAATCCATAGCGGAATTCATCGAGAACACCAGCTTGACCAATTAATTGCGGTGGTGTCGCCCCAGCCGTTGGACGAAATGGATTTATTGTAGACATGTCGCTCCTTCACATTGCATTCACCACCAGTGTACCTTTGTGTACCTTGTGTACTTTGTGTATGGCTTTGTAATCAGTGGGTAAACAAGTTGCGGCGAAAAACCCACAGTGAAGGACCTCGGTGCCTTGAATAGACTGGTACTGAGCAGGAACTTCCTATCTAAAGCATCAAAATAGTCTCGTGCCGTTGATTCCGAGATTTTCGCTTCTCGCGCTAATTTAGCTTGAACGAACTCGGAAGCTGGCTGCACCGCCAAAAGCCGCAATATAGCCGGTAGTCGAGCAGGTCGTTTGGATTCTGTAGAAATCCTTCCCATTTCAGCATCAATTCGAATCAATCGCTCTACGTACTGTTCACACCACACTTAACCAAGTCTGCTATGCATCAAGTTTTAGTTATTTAGCTGGCAAAACACAATCTATCCCGCGGTTTTGCCCACTTATAGCAAACTTTCCTCGCCACCCTCAAAGCAAGTAGACCATACATTCATGGCAAGTTTTCCTTGCCAATGCCCATGGGGCAAGTTAAACTTGCCTTATGGATACCGCAACTCAAATTCTCAAAACTCGCCGTTGGGTCCTTTTCGCTAGTATTGCTAGCGTCGTTCTATTGATCTGGGCACTCCTTTTCAGTCCAGTACCGCTGCTATTCACTCTTTCTGTCGCCGCTCTTTCTGCCGCCATCTATTTCCTCATTCACCTTATTGCCCAACTGGTCGCCCGCTATATCCACAAAGACCAAGGTCCGGTGTGGCGACCTGGGGATAAGAAGTGAGCGTCGAAAAGAAAGCTCAACTTGCACAGCAGCTAACTCAACTCGCCCAGGAAATAGAAAGTTCTGCTACAAATCCCTATTTCCAGGCGATCGACCAGTTCCACGCTGTGATGGAGTTGAGCGCTGAATTAGAAGCCCAAGCGGTACGTACCGCCCATGATATGGGTTATAGCTGGTCGAAGATCGGCGCTCATCTTGGTATTTCTCGTCAAGCAGTGCAGCAACGCTTCGATCCCACCTATCAATCCGACCTTGACGACGAACTGCGTCGGCTCGGTCCAGTCACTCGCGATGAGGAATTACACCACCTCAATACCGCGGGCGAAGAAGGTTGGCGCTTGGTACATTCCCTACCCAGCTGGCACTTCATGCGTTACGACGCACATCGCTTTGAAGTCATCCGCGTCTCCTTGCTCACCCCAGTCAAATTGCCCAGTGAAAAAGATGGCTGGGAAGCCGCCACCATACGCTTTCCCGACTGCTTCTACACACGAAAAATTGGGGAACTTTAGCCAGAACCGAAGCCCCCATTACTACTGGTCAAAGGCCTCCCGAACTTGTGTCGATCCCATATGCCACAATCATTGCTGGATCGGTATTTAAAAATTTCCAAGGAGAATCGCTACCAT
>JBHACV010000208.1:0-6163 GCA_041854705.1 Corynebacterium sp. | reverse complement strand
GTAGTCAACCAAACCCAATGGAACCGAATAACAAAATTACTCATCACCGAAGATACAGTGAAAATGACAAAAATCGGCAGAAGAAAACTAGCCGATACACTCACAAAGAAAAACCTCACCATCTGGACACCAAGCGAAAAACCAGCGCCCTAAAATGAGCCCCGTTGTCAGTAACAATGCGTTGAAACGTGCAGGACTTAACTCCACATCTGCGCCTGCATCCCAGATAAAGATCCCAGATCATCAGACGACACAGTCGTGGGACCCATCTAGTCCGGCTCGAACTTACCGCAAATGGAATACACCAGATACACCCGACTTATTCAAAGAAGCTTATTCAGGTGCTGGGAAAACCTTAATACATATGGATTTCACTTCTGCCCATACTCCAAGGTGAAATGCTTCAGTAGTTTGGAACTAAGAAATGACCTGGATAAGCTTTCAAAGATGATAATGCTGTAATCTTGCTAAAGACATACTGCAGAAGAATATTTCTCCATTTCATTAATGGTAAACCCATGCCGTTAACTAAAATAATGATGAAAACCGGAAACTGGTTTTCTAGTAAGAAACCTCTAATTCCCTATGATTCCTCATCGACGGACTCAATGGCAACGTAGTCAGCCAACAACGATAATCCCTAGCTCGAAACTGCGGCCGCAGCCTCTACTCCCACAACTAGGTATTTCCCAACTGCCGCATTTATCTTGATGCTGGTGAACCGACCAGCACCTACCCTCATCCCCTAGCACAACACTGGAATATGGCAGGTTTTTGAAAACATGTAGGTGTCTAAAACTGGATAAGCGAATTCTAGGAAAACTCAAGGTAATATTGAAACTTAATTCACGCTGCACCCCAAAGTTTTCAAAAAGGAGTTGCATATGAGTCAATCGACTGATGATATACGCGAATACCTCGACCACAGCACTGTAAATCTGGCAGTAGACTCAGCTAAAGCACTTTGGGCGCTTTCTGGCACCGAGCCATCCGAAAACCTTGACCCCTTAGAGCTGTCCACTTACGGATCGCTTACCATAGTCACTGCTCCGATTTACGGGCTTCTTGAGATTGTAGACATAGTCACCGGTAGTCTCCCCTAATCCTGAGGTTATCGCATGCCGTCGTCAGCTCACTATGCTGACAACGGCATGCATTTTAGGTGATAGTTCACATAGGATATTTCCCTTGATTTTCATTGCACACGATACTTTTTAAGTACTCAGTGGCTCCAACGACGATATCCGCCCGACAGTTACCCAGACATAAAACTAGATACCTCAGTGCACAGTACAATAATCGGGGCAGCTGCCGGACTAACTGCCCCGAACTGGCGATTGGGAAAAGGAACCCAACCGCGACAATGCCTAAACCAAGTACTGGCAGGTATCACGTTTTACAAACCTGCCATCCCCTTTGCTGCCAAGATACTCATTGTCATTAATGATGACCTTTCCGCGCGACAACACGGTATCCACATGTCCTTGGATTTCAAATCCCTCCCAAGCGGAATGATCCATATTCATGTGGTGTGTGTCATTGACACCAATCTTGGTATGACCTTTCGGATCATATATCACAACGTCTGCATCGGCACCTGGGGCAATGACCCCCTTCTTGCCGTATAGGCCAAACATGCGTGCTGGGGTGGTGGAAGTTAGTTCCACCCAACGTTCTAGGCTAATCTTGCCATCTGCTACCCCTTGATACATCAGATCCATTCGGTGCTCTACTGATCCGATTCCATTGGGAATCTTCGAGAAGTCACCTAGGCCAAGCTCTTTTTGCCCTTTAAAACAGAATGGGCAATGGTCGGTGGCGACCATTTGTAGATCATTGGTGCGTAGCGCCTGCCACATGTGATCTTGGTGATGTTCGTGCTTGGATCGCAGTGGTGTGGAGCATACCCACTTCGCGCCTTCAAAATCTGGCGCACCTAATTGGTCTTCTAGAGAAAGATACAAGTATTGGGGACAGGTTTCACCAAAAACGTTGTACCCATTGTCACGAGCAGCGGCGAGCTGGGCTACTGCTTGTTTGGCGGAGACGTGTACCACATACAGTGGTGCGTTAGTGAGATTAGCAAGCATGATAGCCCGGTGCGTGGCTTCTTCTTCCATTTGCCAAGCACGTGCCACCCCGTGATAGTACGGGTCAGTTTTCCCTTGAGCTAAGAGTTCTTCCACCATCACATCGATCGCTGGACCATTTTCGGCATGCATCATTGTCAGCAGTCCAGTGTCAGCAGCTTTGCGCATGGCCCGGTAGATTTGGGCGTCGTCAGAATAGAAGACACCGGGATAGGCCATGAACATTTTGAAGCTGGAGACTCCTTCGTCAATGAGTTTATCCATTGCGAGCAAGGATTCAGGGTTAACATCACCAATGATCTGGTGGAACCCATAGTCGATTGCACATTCACCAGAAGCCTTGTCGTGCCATGCGGCTAGCCCATCCATGACATGTTCACCATACCGTTGGATAGCAAAGTCAATGATGGTAGTGGTGCCACCCCACGCGGCGGCACGAGTGCCAGTTTCAAAAGTATCAGCTGCGGTGGTACCACCGAAAGGCATTTCCATGTGGGTATGAGCGTCAATACCGCCCGGGACAACATACTTTCCCGTGGCGTCGATAAGCGTGTCTACACTGCTGGCTAGATCACCGAGGAGTTGCGAACCTGGGGATAGGACCGCAGCTATGGTTTCACCGTCAATGAGAACGTCTGCCTGACACGTGCCGGTGGACGAGACGACCGTACCATTAGAAATTAAGGTAGTGGACATGATTCTGCTCTTTCTGTTAGCTAGGTTCACCGGGCGCTACGCCTTCGAGAGCGCCAGTAACCATTCGTTGAACAATTCCCGTTAGTACTGCAACCCCCTGCACAAGGTCAGTGTCGGGAGTAAATTCCCGCTCGCAGTGAGAAACACCGCCGATAGAAGGGACGAAGACCATGACTGCAGGCACAATTCGATTCATCGCTACTGAATCATGTCCGGCCATGGTGCGCATTCGCATAACTGACACCCCAGCATCAGCGCTGGCTTTTTCGGTGAGCTCCATTCCCTCAATGGGATAATGCTGAATATCACGAATATCGAAATCTTTAGCCTCAATGGTGAGTTTTCGCCTAGTTGCTAGTTCCTTGATTTGCTCTTTGAGGATATCGCGAGCGGTTTCCACATCAGCTTGCAAATCAGCTCGAAGATCAATGACCAAATCTACTTGTCGTGGAACCACAATCGGGGAATTAGGAAGTACATCAAACTTTCCCACCGACGTGACAATTTGCTCTGGATCAAAGTGTTCAACAACTTTTTCCGTCAACAAAACAATTTCGGCGGCAGCACACAATGCATCATGACGATCTGCCATGATAGTGGCACCGGTATGGGACTGCTCCCCAAGTACTTTGACTAGGAGCTTTTGGGTGTACCAAGACTGATCTACCGCCCCAATGGTGACACCTTCACGCTCTAATACCCTCCCCTGCTCAATATGAAGTTCAGCATAAGAAGCAATTTTCGGAGGTGTGTCAGTTCCAAGGTAACCAGTACTACTTAGGGCCTCACGTACAGTAATGCCCTTGGGATCAGTGGTGTTTAAGGTTTCCTCCAGATCCCAGAAACCAGCGAAAACATTGGAGCCCATGAGCGATGGTACAAACCTTGCACCTTCTTCATTAAACCAATCAACAACTGTGATATTAAAGGCAGGAGTGATATGCCCATGCGAGGCTAATGAACGTACCCTCGCTGCTGCATAGAGCGCCGCCATAACCCCATAGGTGCCATCAAACCGCCCACCAAGCGGCTGGCTATCAAGATGCGAGCCGACATAAACATGTTCAAATTCAGGATCAAACTCGATCGAGGCAAAAACATTGCCAATAGCATCAACTCGGATTTCAAATCCTAGCTCTTTAGCCCTAGCACAGAACCAGTCTCGAACCGCCCCATGCTCAGCTGTTCCCGCTTGACGATCAATCCCGCCAGCAGGGGTTGCGCCAAAGGTGGTGGTGTGATGAAAGTCAGCGAGAAAATGCTCGTCAGAGTAGATGTCAGTATGCGTCATGCTTGCCCTTCCTTCAGTCACATAACGTTTTTACTTTCAGTCAACCAAGCATCATTTGATACCAACACATGCAAACTGTAAAAGGTTAAAGCCAATTCCTAACACACTGATTTCCAATTACAGTGGAAGCACTTTGAGAGATCACCGATGCTTGCCATACCTATATCTTGAGCCAAAGCACTTTCACCGCCAATAAAATGTGACCTGCAATACCCATCTGGCTAGAAAAACCGACTATTCACATAATTTGATGTCACCTCTTTTACCCAATCCCCCCTTCCAGGACCAATAAGAATCCACATTCCATGTCTCAAAAAATGCTACCAATCAGCACGTTTAACAATCTGCACCCCCAGCACGATAGTAACTATAGTTCCAACTTCAACTATCTCTGGCATGCACACAACTTTCAAGGTATAGTTGAGAGTTGAAACATGATACATATCCAATTCTCTTAAGGAGCTATTTTTATGAGTGAATCACTCGACGGCGTTGCTAACTACCTCTACAACAGCACCGATGGACTCGCTGAAGGATCATCCGAAGCCGCTTGGTCTCTATCTGGTGGCGAACCATTGCAAAGCTTCGACCCCTTTGAATTGTCAACCTACGCTGGGCTTTCCATCATCACTACCCCAGTCCATGCAGTGATCGAACTCCTCGATATAATCACCAGCTCATAGGTAATAAAATCACCTAGAAACAGGCTCATGCGTGTGATCTAGCATTCAACAGGAACGTGACCTGTTCGCTATTTCAGGTAAGCAGAATCAATGATAGTGCCCGTAGCTTGCTCTATGCGCCCAGTTATGTAAAAGTTGAACTATAGATCAGTTTTCCAGTGCCTTACCAACTAGGCACTGGAAATTTTTATGCCCCAACCCCGCTAGCCCTAACCCTCCAGCAATGAATAATCTGATCGAGACACGTCCACCGCTTAGCCCCTAGGCTGTCGACCTCTAATACGAAACAGCACTACCTATTTCTGCGTTCTCAACGCCTTCATTGCCAACGACAGACTAAAAATCACATCCCCATCAGATAGATCCACCTGAAGCAATCGTTCAATGGTAGCAATTCGCGAATACAAAGCAGTGCGTGATAAATGCAGTTGATCCGCGGCTGCGGTTCGCGATGCTGGATGCGCCAGCACCGCAGCAAGCGTATCAACCAAATCACCATTGTTCTTAGCATCATGAACGATCAACGCTTCCAGCGTATTGGTCACAAAGGCTTGAACTCGCACATCATCAGAAAGCTGCATGAGTAGGCTTTCCAATGGACTGCGTGATAATGGCACTACCGTAATCTTCGCCCGCGGCATCGGTGGTGGCATATGCTGCGAAAGTGTACGGATATGATGAGCCAACTCGAAGGTATCTTGACACATGCCAGAAGTAGTAATGCGCAGCTTGGCATCAAATCGCTTGAGGATTCGCGTACCCATCTCATGAAGCCCAGCATTTAGATCGTCCTCACCAATATCTGGAATAGAAAGCACCCCCACCACCAATCGTGGGTCGGCATCAAGTGGTCGAGCAAGAAAATCCGCATCTGCAAAGACCTTGCGAATATCTTTACGATAAACATTTGGCTCGATATATTCTCCGACATGTTCAAAAAGCAAGGTGTACAACCGACGATTTTCTGTACGAAAACCAGAGGCCTCTAAAACCTCGCACGCACCTTGGACGGTAGTGTATTTATTATTCACCAACCGATCAATGGCGGTTTCTTCGATCAGATCAACCCAAGCATACGGATTTGAGGAGCCAAGTCGTTCCATTGCCAGCGCGATAGCTGCTTGGCTAAGCACATGATAGCCACCTGCGTCACTAGTGGAATTACCAACATAAAACACCCGACCCCACACTGTTCCGCGGGCTTGAACATCAATCATGCTCCACTTCAGACCAGACTCGCCTGATTCAGTAGCACTCACACATTGAGTCAAAGAACCATAAGTACCAATCTGAGCGGTCCACTTCCGAGATTTTCGTCCCCAGTCTCCCAACAAGGTACTTGGCAAGGTATGCCCCTCAACGTAACCAACCACCTGGTGGCTAAGATCTTCCAAAACCACTGG
>JBHACV010000207.1:0-3338 GCA_041854705.1 Corynebacterium sp. | reverse complement strand
TTAGTGGGGATGAACTCGGTCATTGCATCCCTATCCAGCACTTCTGACACTGGTGGATCTATTGGTCTTGGTTTTGCGATTCCTGCGAACTTTGCCCGCCGAGTGGCGCAGCAACTGATTGACACAGGTAAGGTCACTCATCCCATGATTGGGATTCAGCTAGCAGCCGGAACGGAGGATCAAGGCGCAGTCATCGACGAAGTAACTCCAGACGGTCCAGGGGACCAAGCTGGTTTGAAAGCAGGTGACATAGTGATTGGTATGAATGGTCGGGTCATTGATACGGCCGATGCGCTGATTGCTGCAGTGCGTAGCTCTGACTTTGGTGAAGTAATTTCATTGGAAGTGGCAGATTCTTCGGGAAATAATGCGCGTTCAGTAGAGGTAACGCTTACAAACGAGTAAATTTCTATCTAATAGGTTTCATCCATCAGAAAGAGATAGAAATGAACCCACAGGATGTATTCGCAGATGTGGATGCCGTAGACCCTGCCGGGAAGCTGGAGGGAATCGGTGAACCCGATGAAGACTTCTTCCGTGCCGAAGAAGCTGCCAATAAAGCGCGGGCAGAAGGGAAGCGTATTTCACCGCGTCGGGCGTTGGTGGTTTTAATTTCCGACCACACGCTTGGATCCGGTGCCGACACTGACCGATTGGTGGCAGAGCTGCTTTCTGAAGGCGGCTTTGTTGTCGATGCGGTGGTGAAGGTGCGTTCGAAACGCTCACAGATCCGCAAAGCCATTGAAACTGGTGTGATCGGCGGTGCCGATTTGGTGCTCACGGTTGGCGGGACTGGCGTGGGGCCGCGGGATAAGACTCCTGAGGCAACTCGTGATGTGCTCGATCAAGCAGTGCCTGGTATTGCTCAGGCATTGCGGAGCTCTGGTTTGCATTGTGGGGCCACTGATGCTGCGGTCTCGCGTGGGCTTTCTGGGGTGTCGGGTTCAACAGTGGTGGTTAATGTTGCTAGCTCCCGGTCAGCGATTCGTGATGGCATGGCGACACTAACGCCGTTGGTTCATCATCTGGTCGATCAGCTTCGCAGGGTGGTTATGACTTAAATGACACAGAAAAAGAAGCGCCGTCGGGTGGTGCGCATTTCGGATGCTGCCGATTATGACCGTACCGCCGATCAAAATACGCCTGCCCAATCGTCTGTTGATGATGACCGAATGGTGATCTTTGATTCAGAGCTGTCACCCGAGCCAGAACCAATCGACGATCCCCATTTGACCCTTGAGGATTATTTAGAGCAGCGGCCACCGCATCATTCCTAAAGGGGTTTACGGTACAACAAAACCCCACCGTGGTGAGATACCACATGGCGGGGCGAGGGTGTCTAAAAGAAGAAAATTAGACGTTTTTCTGAGACTGCAATAGGTCACGGATTTCGGTGAGCAGGGCGAGCTCTGTTACCTCGGCTGCTTCCTCTGCTTCTTCCTTAGGGGAAAGCATGCTGTTTAGGCGGTTCATTGGAACAATGAGGATGAAGTAAACAACAGCAGCGATAATAAGGAAGTTCAGAGCTGCGGTGATGACGGCGCCAAAGTCAACGAAGGTCTCAGGCTTGGAAGAAATGATCTGGAAGCCGAAGCCAGAAACATCGGTGCTGCCGAATGAGGCAATAATAGGGTTGATGAGGTTATCGGTGAAGGCAGTGACAATTGCAGTGAACGCGGTACCGATGACGACAGCCACCGCGAGTTCGACGACATTGCCGCGCAGGATGAAATCCTTAAAACCTTTAAGCATGAACTTTCCTTTATGATCGAGGACAAATTGCTGGACTATAGATTAGATCGAAAAACTAATTATTGACTAGCAGCAAAATTGCTATTTGGCTCTTTCTCCGGTGAGGATTACTGCGAGGGGTGCCTCAAGGCTAGCTGCGGCAACAATTTGGGCGTCGTGATCTGGTAATGTCACGAGGATGGTTCCGGGTACCGCGCCAGGAAAATCGGAGTCATTGCTGATGGCAAAAATTACCTTTCCACCTGCAGCAATTAGCTGCGGTGAGCTATCGCTGTGCGAGGTTGTGATTATGGAAATTTCGTCGCCAGGTTGAAGCAAACCCGCGATAGTGGGATCGGCCAAGGTGATGGGAACCATGTTGAATTGGGCATGGGTATTCTCATCTGTGTTCTTCGTCACTCTGCTTGAAACGAGGGACAGATCGACGAAATCATGTCGCGTTACCATTGCATGAGCCGGGCGGACGGTGAGACTAATGCGGCCAATAGCTTCTGAAACATTGGTAATAGCATCATCGGGAAGCATGTTTGGTGGGACATGGATTAATCGAAGGTCTGCTGATTCAATGGTGACCCCAGCAGCGACTGGGCGGGCAAAAACTACCACCGCGGTGCTTGCATGTAGGCGATCATGAATTCCAATGGCACCTGCTGTGAGAAAAAGTATGGTAGCGACGGTTTTTCGGATTAGATGTGAACGGTGGATTCCGGGCTGGGTTAAGGTAGTAAAAATCTTCACATACGGTTAGACTGCTGATTGGCACCAGATGGTTCCCTTATTGCTAACAATTACATCGCATCTCACATCGTGTGGTTCATCTGGTACGGGACGGATCTCATTGGCATAAACCACACCAATTTTTAATGTGTCACAATCGGCTAGTGCTCGATCGTAGTAACCAGCACCCTGACCTAGTCGTGCCCCAGTAGTGGAAATGGCCAAAGCCGGAATGATTACTGCATCTAGTTCAGCTAAAAACTGATTATTATTTGGGGCTTCAGTTGGCTCTAAGAGGCCGTAGGCGCCTAGGCGGAGCGAATGCGCCCCCTGAAACTCGCCCCACATCAAGGAGTATTGTTCACCACAAACCGGTAGCCATACTCGAAAGCCTGACTGTTGGAGCAGTGCTGGAAATTCTGTCCCGCCAGGTTCTAAAGTGTTGGGAAGATAAGCGGCAATCTGGGTAGCGTTACGGCTAGCTAAGAATTTGATTATGTGTTCATGAATGCGGTGATCCAGTTCTGCTTTTTGGTCCGCTGGCAGGTAACGTCGGTAGGTGCGAACCTGAGAGCGCAGTTCCGCTTTGGGGGGCTGTGCTGAGGTATCAAAGGGGTGGTTCATGGGGTTAGTTTAGAAAAAAATTATATTTTCCGCCTCGAGAATGGGCAGAAGAAACATCTGACAGCGTAGACTTATTCGCGTGACTTTTTCCAATCAGAATCTTCCGCATGCAGTAAAAACCGTCATCATTCCTGCGGCTGGAATGGGAACGAGATTTCTGCCAGCAACAAAAACGGTGCCAAAGGAGCTATTGCCGGTTGTTGATACCCCAGGTATTGAGCTTATTGCTGAAGAAGCCGCTCATT
>JBHACV010000206.1:0-5862 GCA_041854705.1 Corynebacterium sp. | reverse complement strand
TTCTTTATTAATGGCCTATCCACTTTAACTACACACCAAAGAACACACTGAAAGCACACCAAAATTATGAAAGTGACAACGCGTAATCTGGCAACTCTGTTCGCCATGACAGCACTGACACTCATTGGTTGCGGCAGTGAATCCGAAAAAGCCACCAATACAGCAGGCGCCGTTCCTGTCACGCTCACCACGAAACCCACATCAGATGCGATTGATGCTGTGAACGCTGCAGGCCCGACAACCGTCGATTCGACAACCACAACTGATTCACAAACGCCGAATATATGGAATAGCACTAACCTAGTAGCTGGAGGGATCGTTGCTAGCCCTGAGGCCGCGGAACTAATTTTCCCGGAAGATGTGCAATATTCTGGCTATCGTAATGAACAAAATCGCTTGGAAAACCAACTCCTACCGCCAGGGGCAGAACCAGCTAATGAAGCTGCGAAACTAGCGCCATGGCACACTGAGCCCTTTGAGTTGGTCTATATCGGAAGTAAAAACACCAGCCCGCAATTTGCTGAGGAAATCCGGAAAGAATTTGCCAAACGAGCTGATCCGACCACCGAAAATAAACTTCAATTTGAGGCCTATTCGCCTACCTCAGAAAAAACCTTCAAGATCACTTGTGAAAACGAAAGTCCTGATTATGCGACATGTCGTGGTGGAATCGGCGCGGTGATTTATATTATCTAGGCATCTTTTCATGTCTATGGGTGCCAACATGTACGCATAAGCACCTAGCGGTACTGGGATAATCATGATGCTTGTCCAGTAGCAGAGGAGTTGTTGTGTGGTCATGGCTTAATATTTATGTTTTGTGGTGAGTAAAAATCTCACTTTGGCAGCATCACTAAGTGGGCAACCGCTAGGCTAAAAGTCATGACATTACACATCCCTGGCCCGGCGATCTTATTCGCACCAGCAGGGCGCGCCGAAATTATTCCCAAAGCTGCAGCCAAAGCCGATATGGTCATCCTCGATCTGGAAGACGGAGCTGGCGATGTTGATCGGGACCTAGCTTACGAAAACATTCGCACGGCAGGGTTGGACCCAGCTGCTACGATGGTACGGATTGTCGGTCCAACTGATCCTTACTTTGAACAAGACGTGGAGTTTGTCAAAACCACGGAATACCGCACCGTCATCGTGCCCAAGGTTTATGAACAGTTGCCAGATTGCTTGGCTGGTTTAGATCTGATTGTCATCATTGAAACCCCCCAAGCAGTTTTGCGAATGCAGGAATTTGCTGAGCACCCAGCTGTGGTGGGGTTGTACTGGGGCGCAGAAGATCTCACCATGGGATTGGGTGGGACGCATTCACGCTTCCTTGCTGACGAGCCTGGTACTGGTGCTTACCGCGACACCATGCGACTAACTCGTGCACTCATGCACATTAATGCCGCAGCTGCCGGAATTATTACCATTGACGCAGTTCATGCTGATTTCCATGACGACGAAGGCATGTTTGCTGAAGCTGCTGATGCATGCCGTTCTGGGTTTGCAGGTTCAGCTTGCATTCATCCCAACCAAGTCGAGGTCATTCGGCGAGCCTACACCCCAGAAGCTAGTCAGGTGGAGTGGGCGCGTCGCGTGGTCGCTGAAGCTGAAAACCACCCAGGGGCATTTAAGCTTGATGGGGAAATGGTAGATGCGCCACTCATTGCACAAGCGCATCGGATTTTGGATCGGGTTCGAACCTAAATCATCGGTGCTAGCGCGCGATGAGCACCGGCACCAAATTTGTTAGCAGGAAGCGATCACCCTTACAAGGCAAGGTGGTTGTAACTAACTCATATGCCCATGACCCCTCGACCTTGTGATGTCTTGGGAGTTTTTGGACTCGGTGTGGGGTTGAAATATACAGATGGCCATTTCAGCCCTGTCCGTAATGGTAGTACCAGCGCCCAAGTATTCAGACGCCCAGAAAACGGTGGCAATGCGCACATGGCCTAGTAGGGCACTATCGACATGGAGCTTTTCTTACTAAAATTATTTATCGCATTTGAACTGGAGAAAAGATAGTGCTGTGACCTCGCTAAAGAAAGATTGTTTGGGTATGTACCCAACCCTTGGCCAAACTTATCTCTATAGATAACATCCTGACGACGTATTGGTGTGGATGTTAATGTGCACTGTTGAAAGGGCTTACCAAGAAAACGATACACTTTAAAACATAATAGAGCCGCAAAGCTTTGCGTATAATCCGGTGTTTAAAACCATGACGCACCGGTCAGACTGTGCATTAGTTCGAGAACGCTTTAGTCGAAAGTTGCAGTTTCAACCAACACATCCGAGTACGATGATGGGGCAATCTAGCCAGATTTATTTTTCTGCCACCCATCGCATTGTGGGAGGGGTCTGTTGAGAGGCAGATCAATGTCAGTTTTGTCAAAAGAATGCGGCATCGCCAGATCCCAGCGGCTAAGTTGATCCTCTCACGTCCATAACTGTTGTGGCGTAAAAATCATAAAAGGCCCAATCGAAATGGGCTCAAAGGTGTCTTGTCTAAAAACAGGGAGTGCTTCGATGACTTTTTCATTATCACTATTGGTGCACTAAAGATTGGTGCATCGTACCTGGTAATAGGTCTGGCGGTTGGTAAATTTGCTGGGGAATTATTATTTCTGAAGCCAAACGGGGGTAGTGTGATTTTTATTTTCTCGCCGAAGTAATGTCTACGTGGTCACATCGATATAGGTAATAGAAAGTGAAAACCTTCACCACTCGGGATGGTGATAGATCACCTCCCCGCCGTCCAACAAGAAAGTAGGGTGCCACCTATGAAAACCTTAAAGCGGTCACTCCTCGCAGTTGTTTGCGGTGCAGCACTAGCGCTCGCTGGTTGCAGCGGACAAACCGCAACAGTCGATGAAGTGCAGAATGCTCCAGCCCCAGTCCCTAATTCAGCGGTGAATGTTCAAACAGCAGAACTTGGCAGTGCCGCTGGAACCATGACCAATGCCAGCTACCAAGGGAGAAAGCTGCGCGATCTGAACTCACGCTACGAAAACCAAGTACTGCCACCAGGAGCGATTCCAGTCAATGAGGCAGCAATCTTGGGGCCAGAAGAGACAGAAAAGTACGAGTTGCTCTATGTTGGTAATTTCAACACCAGCTTTGCTTTTGCCTGGGAGATTTACAACACGTGGCTAAATATCGCCGACCCTTACTGGCCTAATGACTATGTAGAGTTTGAAGCATGGTCGCCAGTAACTGGTCAGGTCTACTCGGTCAGCTGTGTGGAAGGTCCAAAGTATGTCACCTGTACTGCTGGCCAAGGTGCGGTGGTGTACATCATCTAAAACCCAAAAACTATCGCGTTGACCTTGGTGGAAGTCAACGCGATAGCTGTTTTACCTTTGCCGGTCATCCTTTTGTATTGCTGTAGTGCCGTAGCGCTACACATAGGGACGTTGAGCAGGGACTGGGAGTGCAGTTCAAACCTTTAAGAATCAAAACCAATCTTGAAGAGTCCGGCTACCTTCAGCAATAAACCGTCCTTACCACCATTGCTATCCGAACGTGCTACTGCCCGACGCATTAATTGCACTAATGGGTATGTAATAGGTTCTGGCGGGATTGGAATTGGCAATCGACGGGACATTTTTAGCCTCGTGCGTTCGGTGTCTTTTCCTTCGAGTAGATCAAGCATAGTTTCCGCGCCAAAACGGGTAGCACCCACCCCAAGTCCGGTATAACCTGCGCTATAAGCGATGGTCTTTGTCCGATTGATGTGGTGGAAGGCTAGCAACTGGGTAGACATATCAATCGCGCCACCCCAAGCATGAGTAAACCGAATGTCTTTTAACGGTGGGAACGTCAAAAAGAAGTGATCGGCCAATCGCAGGAACGTCTCTGGCCGTTGATCGTGAGCTGCGGTTACTTTTCTGCCGCGGTGATACACTGCATCCCAACCACCAAAAAGAATACGATTATCAGCGGTTTTGCGGTAATAGTGAAATTCCTTGCCCGAATCGGTAATCCCATTACGTTTAGTCCAATCAATCGCTTCTAATTGGGCAGCAGTAAGCGGCTCGGTCATGATGGCATAGTCATAAACTGGCAAGGTAAACAGCCGCAGGCGCTTCAGTAGTGATGGAAACACATTCGTGGCTAACGCCACTTTTGGTGCAGTTACTCGGCCTTCTGGTGTGTGAGCAATCACCAACCGTTGGCCAGATGTGGAAACCTCATCTAGGCTGTTGACCGCAGTGTTTTCGAAAATCTTGACTCCAAGTTGTTCAGCTGCTTGAGCTAATCCCCATGCCAGCTTGGCTGGATGAACAAAAGAATACCCCTCGGTTTTGAACACCGCGGCTCGGTACAACGGTGACCTGCCATACCCGTGGTTGGTGTGTAGATCAATCATGGGGTTTGTAGATTCTTCCAGCCATGGCACCTGATGCGGTTCGGTGGCAACAGTCATGACACCAGTGTTTTCGTATTCCGCATCAATGTTGTACCGAGCTAGGGTGTTTTCCAATTCAGCAAAATTTTCTGCGGCTAACCGGTTAATAGTGTCCAACTCATCGGGGAAGTGCAATTGACCATTTTCCTCCCCGTGAGTGAGGCTGGCCTCACAAAACCCACCATTGCGGCCGCTGGCCGCCCAAGCTATGCGGTTTTGTTCAACCAAGACAACCTGCCAATCAGGGTGTCGTTCTTTGGCAATGAGTGCAGTCCATAATCCGCAGAAACCACCACCAACCACCAATAAATCCGCCGTAATTTCTCCGGTCAGATTCTCGCGGGCACTGGGACGATTGGGGTGATCGAGCCAAAACGGGGTGGTGGTGGCGTCGGCAAGTGAACGCTGCAGGAATACCTGATCGTGGTGTAGCTGATGAGAATAAGCAGTGGACATGAAGTGTACCCTAGGTTTCGAATGGGAATCGGATGGTCCATATCTTACGCGCCTTGACAAATTCAGGGGCGAAGTAACAAATTTTCTAATATAGAAAATGTGTAAATCGGGGGTACTTATTGGGGTAATTTTCTTGGTGGATAGCAATAATATCGTGGCGAACTGGGGCGCAAATGTATAGGGTGGTCACTACTTACCGCTGGACATCTGGGAAATATGCCACCCCAGCATGCTTTCTTAGATTGTGAACCTGCCAGCACCCGACTTGGCCTACCAGCCAAACAATCAGCACAAAAGGGAACAATGCAAATGAAGGAGATGACAATGAAAACACAGCTCTACCTCAATGGCACCTATACCGATTCCAGTGATGGTGCTACCGCCGAAGTGACCTCCCCGGTAACTGGCGAAGTCATCGCCAACGTTGCTATACCAACGGCAAATGATCTTGACCAAGCTGTTGCACTCGCTCGGGAAGCACAGCAGAAATGGCGTGCCACCGGTGTGTGGCAACGCGCCAAAATCCTCCATCGCATTGGCGATCTCATCACCGAGCGCCGCGACGAGCTCTCCCAACTTTTGACCCTAGAACAAGGCAAACCCATCACCGAATCCTATGCTGATGTGGACGAGACCGCACAACTATTCCATCTGCACGCTGAAGATGCGGTTCGATTGCATGGCGAAACCCTGCCAGCTAATGACACTCACAAACGCATGTGGACCTTCTACCAAGCCGTCGGAACTTGGGGCATCATCATCCCGTGGAACTTCCCAGTACTGATGTTCTCGGAATTCGCCGCGCCGGGGTTGGCTACTGGCAATGCCGTGGTAGTCAAACCACCTACACATACCGCGCTGACCCTGCTGACCATGGTCGATGTACTTAACGAAGCTGGTCTGCCACCAGGGCTGGTAGCGATTTTGCCTGGTGATGGTGACTTCGGTGCCAGCCTAGTCAAACATCCGGGTATTGATGCCATTGGTTTCATTGG
>JBHACV010000205.1:0-3852 GCA_041854705.1 Corynebacterium sp. | reverse complement strand
CAAAAACTCGCACCAATTGCGACCTCGACTAACCTTAAAAAGCGTCCCCCACCCCTACGAATATATTAAGGACGGTTGTTTTGTCAGCCCAAACCATCCTCGCTCCACCTTCTGCAGCAGCCCTGTTCTTGGTATTCACTGTCGATGAAACCGCACCGAATGCAGTAGACAAAGTTCGAGACCTCTTCTCTGGCTTCCCAGGACTCAACCGCACGGTCTCATTCCGCTACCCTGACGCCAATCTCTATGGCGTGATCGGTCTGGGTGCTCGACTATGGCCACTCGTCACCTCTGCCCCCGCACCAGAACAACTACACGAATTCCAAGAACTACGTGGTGCTAAGCACTCCGCCCCCGCGACCCCTGGCGATATTGTGCTGCACTTGCGTGCTGCCACTTTGGACATGTGCTGGGAGCTTGCTCGAATCGTCATGGATCGCCTCGCAGGTATTGCAACCGTGGTAGATGAAACCCACGGATTCAAATTCTTCGATAATCGCGACCTACTTGGCTTTGTCGATGGCACCGAAAACCCCGAAAATGCCGACGCCGAAGCCGCTATCACGATTACTTCTGAACCATATGCTGGTGGTTCCTACCTCATTGTGCAGAAATATCTCCACGACATGAGCGCATGGAATGAACTTAGTACCGAGGAGCAAGAAAAAGTTATTGGCCGCACCAAGCTAGACAATATTGAGCTTGACGACGACACCAAACCCAGTAATTCCCATGTCGCCCTCAATGATGTGGATGGTGATATTTATCGACTAAACATGCCGTTTGGCTCTTTCAAGGAAGCCGAATTCGGAACTTACTTCGCCGGTTACGCAGGTGATGTGTCTGTAACCGAGGAGATGCTCAACAATATGTTCATTGGTAAACCCGCTGGGAACTACGACCGCATCCTTGACTTCTCATATGCAACCACCGGCACCTTATTCTTTATCCCTTCCGCCGAATTGCTTGATGAGTTTGACGAGCAACTGCCGCGGTGAAATATACCTAACACGCTAATTCCGACAGTCGTGGTGCTGGATGCTTCTGGTTCCATGACTGAAATGGTGTGGATGGGTGCTTGTGGATGGACGTCACAAAGCAAGCGCCAGATGGCAGTCCATTGGGTCTTGTTATTTATGGCACTGGAACCGGTAGCACAGATGAGGAGAAGGATGCGGGTTGTTAGGCTATTTCGGCGCTAGCCAAACCTAGCGAGAAAAACTCAATTGGGAATGCCTTCGACAAGCCAAGGGGCTATTGCCCAAAGAGGGTGGACGTTCGATCGTATTAGTGATACCTATGCCCCACCACCAGTGTGTGAGGTAGCCTGCGATCGCCCTAGTCAGCCTCGTGGTAGTGTGTATAAGGTGGTTCTAGCTGAGTGCCTGTTACCTGTGGGATTTCACAGTACCCCAGCTTGTAATAAAACAAAACTGCTCTCTATTAGATAGAGAGCAGTTCAAGTCACAGGTTTTTATGCGTTGGGAGCACACGCTGGAGTGTTCATCATATGGCAACCTGGCCAGAAAACTGAACTGAGGATGATTGGTGCAAGTGACAGCCCAAACAGAGTGTTGACAATGGTGCCTGCTGAACCTGAGGCAGGATCCGTAAACCAAGTATATCCATCGTCATTGCTACTTAAATCACCAGCCTGCGCAACTGGAGTTGCAGCCATACCTACAATACAACTCGCGGCTACCACACCGGTAGCGAGACGACGAAATTTCATAGAGACACTCCTTACATGTCTTATTAGTTGTTTTCACCACACTCTAGCAGACCTGACAGCCACAAGAATGAAGTCCTCTGTTATATCGCTCGCCATCAATATTTGTTACCCTAGCTCGCGGCAGTGATTACTGCAGCATCGAACCTAGCAGGTGGTCAAGGCTGAGGACTTAATTCGGTTATTTTGCTGCAAGTTCCATAAAAAGCCAGCAAGTAAACTTAATAAACCTTCAAAAACCGAATTGTGTCAAGGGCCATACTCGCCTTTGTGTGTCATACCGGCCCACCACGGTTTTAAATATGGATTTCAGGGTGAAGATCTTTCATGCGCCACCTGCGATTGCGCCACATAGCAAGGGCGGTTACCAACAAGAAGCTGATTAACAGGCAGACCAGTACCATTGCAGCATGTTGGGGTCGTGGGTCTTGACTATGGTCTAGCCCATAAACCATTCCCCGCAACAAGTTAGTGGAGTACGTCATGGGGTCAAACGGATGCACCCAACTGAAAAAGCGCGGTTGTGTTTCTACTGGGTAGATGCCACCAGATGCCGTAATCTGCAAGGACATCAATGCAATGCACAGTACACGGCCGACTTTGTCCCCCAAAAGCGCATTGAGCATTTGAGCCAGAGCAACGAATGTCATAGAAATCAGGCACATGGCTAGATACATCATGGGCATGCTCGTGGGTTCAAGACCAATCAGCCAATGCTGGACCGCATACATTAAGGTAACCTGCACAATGCCAACCACCATTGCTGGTAAATAAGCAGTCATAGCTGCACGTAACGGACTCATACCCGCATCTACCGCACGCCGATTCACCGGCGCTAGCAACATGAATATCACCGTGGCTCCCATGAATAACCCGAGGGAGGTAAAGATGGGTGCAAGACCGAGGCCAAAAAGTCCTAGGCTATCACCGGGCAGGTTTTTAGCTACTGGCTGGGCAATGGATTGCTTGGCATTATCGGCAAAGCTGGGGATCTTTTCGGCACTTTCATTGAGTTTAAGCGCCAGCTCTTCGGCACCAGCATCTAGTTCTACCAGTCCGGAAGCAAGCTGACTAGCACCAACTGTAAGCTGCTGCGATCCTGCGGAAAGCTTGCTGGTGCCTTCTGCGAGAGTTTGGGCACCAATGACCAATCGCTCCGAGCCATCGTCTAAGGTATGCAAACCAGTGGCGAGTTGAGCTGCGCCATCAGTGGCGGTCTGCATCCCACTAAGGTATTCGGATGCTGGATCACTGAGTTGTCGGTGAAGTTCAGCAGCACCGGCACGAAGGGCATCAAGTTGAGATCCCAACGATTGCCCATCAACTCCACCTTGTATCTGGGTAATGAGGGCATCGGTTTGATTCGCTAAGTCAACAGCACCGATGGTGCGCAGTTGCGCACTGAGATTGACCAATACGCCGACCGCATCTTGTTGTGCCTGTACAACACCATCAGCAGCACCAGTGAGAGTGTTCACACCATCACTGATCTGTCCAGCACCAGTCCCAAGCTGTTCAGTGGCAGCATTGAGTTTAGCCATGCCAGCGGCTAGCTCATCGGCGCCGGTTGCTGCGGTTCCAATACCGTCATGAAGCTCTTGGGCGCCGTCTGCTAGTTGTTGTGCGCCTTCATCAGCAGAGGCAATGCCGTCGGCAAGTTCAGTGCTACCATCCGCGAGTTTTTGAGCGCCAGTTTCTGCGGTGCCGGTGCCGTCGGCAAGTTGCCCCGCACCATCACCAGCTTGACCAAGCCCTTCACCAATAGTGTTGAAACCCACCAATAGATTGCCCACAACCTGTTCACCTAGTTGAGCATTGATTTGTTCCAATAAGTTGAGCAGTACTAGGTTGCCAATGGTCATAGCCAGCTGGCCATTGTGGTTATTAAAAACTGCGTTCAGATTGGCTTGGTGCGGCGTATCAGTATCAGCGCTGGCCACTGCCTCGGAGAAATCTGTAGGCAATTCAATAGCAAAGTAGTAGGTGCCATCAGCCACCCCGTTTCGTGCCGCTTCAGGTGAAACCAAATGGAAATCCAGCGGCGACTGGTCCAATAACTTGGTGGTAATCTGCTCGCCCGCATTGAGCTTTTCCCCATTAACAGTCGTGCCTTGGTCACTATT
>JBHACV010000204.1:0-8507 GCA_041854705.1 Corynebacterium sp. | reverse complement strand
GTCGAACGATCCATTGCTCACCTCAAAACCTGGAAAATACTATCCACCCCCTGCCGACTCCCCCTAAACAAAAACATCCAAACAATCAACCTCATCCGCAAAATCATCTTCTACGAACCACCCCCTGAATAAGCTTCTCAGTAGTTTTTGTATCAACTGCAAGTAACTCTGTGTAGTCAGTGACAATGATAAAACGAGGACTGAAACGGCGTACGTGCGTTGCAGTACGGAGTTGGTCCATCACATCCAATGTTTCTTCCTGCAAGCGAAGCTCTCGAAAATACACAACCCCTTTTTGCGCCACTTCCACCTCTGGGTCGGCAGCAACATTGAGTGATCCGGTTTTCAAGCGAGTAATGCTGCTCTTTGGCTTTCCAAATGCCAAAAGTAGTTCGTAAATAAACTCACGACCGTAAGATTCTCGGTTTCCAAGGGGTGAAATGCGTGCTTCAATTTCCCTGAGATTGAGTTTTGCCACTGATGTTTCCTTCCACACACGTTATGCCCACCATTCCTGAAAGCACGCTTGGGCATTATCAAGAATACATGGATGTATTAAAAGAAAAAATGTGTACCCACATTGGTGTTTTGGGGTTAAGCTTCAAGATATGTCTTTTAATGAGGTTTTCTTGTCGGGGGAATGTGTGTGAAATTTTGGCTTGTGGTTTTCTTGGCGTGGTGGGTGTGTTGTAGCAAAGAGCATGCGGAGGGATCCGTCAGCATTGATAGTGAAGTAAAAGAATTAGTGCTATAAGAGGGGTTCCGCGTGTTGTTTTATTCTGCCGCATTTGATGTAGCTGTTTCTACTGCTCGTACTATTAGTGCGTGGCTTCACGCTCATCGTAAACGCCATGATCGCCGTCCGTGGCAGCGGGCTGCTACGTGTTGGGTTCAAACAATCATGTTGGTGCGCTGGTTGTATGATGCCACCAGTATCGCCACCATCGCCCCACGATGCACAGGTATCGTAAGCAACAGGTTACCGCTATATCCACGAAGCACTAGCAGTGTTATCTGCGAAAATCTCCAGATCTGGTAGACGCTTTACAACAAGCACGATTGTGTGGTGAGCACATTCTTATGCCTTGATGGGGACCATGATCCGCACTGATCGGAGTGCCCAACCCAGCCCTAAAAACCACCATCACCTGTGGTATTGAAGGTAAGCATAAAGCTTTTGGTAGCAATGTGCAGGTGGTAACCGATCATACTGGATGCCTAATGTGGGTATCAGAGGTATCACCTAGATCAATCCATGACATCACCGCAGCAAGAAAACATGTACTACCAGTACTTCAACTAACGCACAATCCCTATACTGGCAGACAAACAGGTGTATCAGTGCAGGCCATGGGATAACACCCATAAAAGGCAAACATCTCACCATGATCAATGCCAGTACAACCAGCTCCACACCAGCCTACGAGCACCAGTAGAACAAGCAAATGCCATGCTAAAAATTCAAAACACTCAAACACGTCACACTCCGCCCCCACACCAGCACCACCATCGCAACAACCGCACCCGTAGTTTTACACCTCAACCACAACAAAACCCGATAAGAAAACCTCATTTGTTCAGGGAAATATGTGCACTTTGGATACGGAAAACTGCCAGAAGATGAAGTTCTAGGGAGTCCTGAAACTCGGCGCAAGCGTTAAGAAGGCCAAGCTGCTCCAATTTACCTATAACTCGATTATTGCATAGCGAAAGTGATGTGAGTGATCGGCAGTCAAGGAGCTCTATGTGGCCTTCAAGATGACCTGCAGTATGACTTGACATTATATCCCAGAAGTAGAAGTTCCGAGTGCTTATCGACGTCAAGAGCGACACGTTCGAGGATCGATAGAGAATGGTCGAGAAACTAACTTATCTGGTGAAGGTTGGCAGTTTGGAGAAGAATGAGAATTACCGCGTTGAAGTAACACCCCAAATACTGATTTGGGCTATTTATAACGCTCATGGAGCAGAACAGCAGTATCAGTCAGTAGCGCTTCGTTAAAGACTGTTGGGCTGAAATCGCATGGTATACTTAGAGTACATGATTCTAATCAAGTTGTTTCAAGATCATGTTCTCCAGAAAGAGGTCTCCACAGATCTTACCAATAGCTTCGGGGACTGTTTGTTCTGCAGAAAAACCACCTAGATGAGGGATTCTTTTGGAAGGTTTTGATATTTCTCGACCGCCCAGAGGCGTTATAACCGCTAAAGGTCTTATAACATTCGTTGCCGAGGCTGGTGACCTTGCAGAGCGGCACTACCTTGAACTTAAGAGTTCACTCAACCTATCCCAGAAGAAAGATAAAGAGAAGATAGCCAAGTTTATTCTCGGGGCGGCAAACCGAATGCCGGATGTTGCTCAATCTGCTTTTGAAGGTATGGCCGTCATGATCGTGGGCGTAAGCAAAGGAAACATTGAAGGTATTCCACCAGTGGAGATGATGGATATCGCTAAGGTAGTTCAAAAGTTTCTCGGAGCCAATGGCCCTCGCTGGGATGTCTTGTGGGTGCCAATCGATGGCTCCACGAACCAGATCTTGGTCGTTTTGGTTGAACCACCAGTCATGGGTCAAGGTCCATTTCTGTGCCGTGCTAACGGAGAATCTCTGACTGACGGACGAATCTACATCCGAGGGGAAGGGGAAACTCGAGAAGCAACCTCGGATGAGGTAGATCTTCTTATGCAACGTGGCAAAACGGTTAGTAATGCTGATCTGGATTTCACCGTCGAAGTGCTTGGGCAGATTGCTTCAGTGGAATGTGATGATGCATTAACAGTGGAGGCGTACCTAGCTGCTAAGAGTGCAGAGTTACTAGATACTCTGCCAAAGAAGAGACTGCAAGTAGAAGAACTAACAAAATTGCCGCACGGAATCGAAGGCTTAAATTTAATCTACTCGGCATCAGATTGGGCTGCACACCAGAAGCTATATACTAATAGTCTCTTTGCGGAACCAGAGGATCGTACAGAAGGTGAGTACCGTGCTGCAGTTGAAGATTGGCAAGTTCAGGTTCGAGACTCTTGGGCTGATGCGAAAACGAGAATAGCTGCCGGGATACTGAAGCCAGCCACAATCAGAGTTACAAATAATACGAGTGTGTTTCTGCATGATGTAGAGCTAAAGCTCCATCTTGAAGGAGAAATCTCTGGTCATGATTGGATGAAATTTGAATCTATTTCTACTCCATCAGGACTAGGGCTGCCTGCTGCTCCACGACAGTGGGGGCATAAGAAACGAGACTTATTGGTTTCAACTCGGCATCTTTCGCGGGTGAGTCAGATGGAGGACATCTCGGCGATGATGCTGTCTTCCATTAGCTACAAGAATGAAGGTTCGGTTCAGATCAAAGTTGATATCGGGGAGCTTCGTCCTCAGGAAGTGTTTGAATCTGATGATAAGGAACTGGTTCTCTTGGTTGGGGATAAGGAGAAGAAAACGATTCATGGAACGTGGGAGATAACCGCTTCGGGACATAATAATGTGTTTTCCGGTACGATTGACTTAGTTGTTCAGGATTCTAAAAATATCACTAAGTCCATCCAAAGCATACTCGGAATTGAAGATGAAGGTAATAATATTTTGCAATAGAGCATATTATGATTTCAAAAAGCACTGAGAGCATCATAGACCTAATTGAGTCGCAGGCAAATATTCTCACCACAACTGGAACGGGTGGTGGTTTATTTGAGGACTTCGAAGCTACCTATAAGAAGCAAGATCGGGAGCTCCGTGCGGTTCTGGAACCTCTCGGGATGCAGCCGCCATTTCCTTGGCGGTCTCTTTGGGAATGGCATGGGTACTACAAGCAAAAACTGCCTACATATGCAGAACGGCGTACGCACATCCTTAATTTGTGCAATAGTGCAGAAGATCAACTGAATAAGTTTGTGGCTTCCTCAGGGATTTGCACTCCAGCACCGGAATTCACTAGCGAAGTAGTCCGCGTTTCTCTCGAAGACGCTGAACGCCAGGTAAATCAAGGTCATCCTTTGTCTGCTGTCGATCGAACACATACAGCTATTCACGGTCATCTTCGGCTTCTTTGTGAGGAAAAAGAAATTACGTTTGAGAAAGATGCATCGGTTACAGCGTTGATGAAATTGCTCCGAAAGCACCATCCGGCGTTTATGGCGGCTGGCCAATACGGCAGTGAAGTTGGAAAAATACTCAACGCGATGTCTAGCGTTCTGAATGAGCTAAACATAATACGAAACAACGGTAGCATGGCGCACCCCAATCAGGCTCTTCTAGGTGAAGCTGAGGCGATGCTAGCCATTAATGCTGGTCGTACAATTCTTGCATATCTCGATGCTAAGATCTCTGTTGCCGCAGGCGAAGTCTGAACATTTAGGGATGCTCCGTGGTACTTACTGGGCATCCTCATTTTGTATCTAGGCACGACCGCTGTGATGAGCCCGCGCCCTATGCTTGTTTGATAGCTGACAGCCTTCTTACCGTACCTTATAACGAAAGTGTGATTCCATTTTAGAACTACTTTAATTATCATCGTGAGAGTATGAGTTGTACGCAATGATTCGTAGACGTAGCCAGCGGCGGGAGTTGGATGCGGTGGGCGTCGATAAGCACATTGCTGGTCGGCCGTATCAGACCATCATGCTGCAAGCTGTGGCGGAGCGGTTTGGTGCAGGGCATCGGCGGGCGCTGTTGGTTATGGCGACTGGGACTGGCAAGACTCGCACGGCCATTGCGCTGATGAAAAAGCTCACGCAGGCTGGGTGGGTGAAGAATGTGCTGTTTTTGGCGGACCGGAAGTCTTTGGTTAAGCAGGCTGCTGATGCGTTTCATGAGCATTTGGAGAATATTCCGGTGGTCAATCTGCTGAATAATCCTCAGGGTGAGGGGCAGGTGTTCTGTTCGACGTATCAGACCATGATTAATATGCTCGGCGGGGAGCAGGGCAGGGCTCGGAGTTTTAGTCCATATCATTTTGATTTGATTATTGTTGATGAGGCACACCGGACGATTTATCGGCGTTACAGCAGGATTTTTGATTATTTTGATTCGTTGCTGTTGGGGCTCACGGCTACGCCTCGGCAAGAGGTAGATCATAATACTTATGCCATGTTCCACTTGGATGACGGTAATCCTACTGCGGATTATTCGCTGGATGCTGCGGTGGAGGATAAGTACTTGGTGCCGTTTAAGTCATTCCAGTGTTCGTCGGTGATTCTTAGGCAGGGTGTGGCCTATAAGGACTTGAGCCCCGAGGAACAGCTGGAATGGGAAAACCAGAACTGGGGCGTGGATGAATACGGCGAACCCATTGAGATGCCTGAGGAGGCAAACGCTGCGGAAATCAATGCTAAGTTGTACAACAAGGACACCATCAGGCAGGTGGTTGGCCAAGTGCTCAAATATGGCATCAAGGTTGCTGGTGCGGATCGTATTGGTAAAACTATCTTCTTTACCCGCAATAAGAAACATGCCGAGCTGGTTTTCGACATTATCTGTGAAGCTGATCCACAGATTCGTGCAGCGATTATCACCCATGATGCTTATAACAGTCTTGGGCTGATTGAGCAGTTTAAATCCACCGGAAAAGATGCCATTGATATTGCTGTTAGTGTGGATATGCTCGATACTGGGGTGGATGTACCGGATGTGGTTAACCTGGTGTTTTTCCGGCCAGTATATTCCAATGTGAAGTTCTGGCAGATGATTGGCCGAGGCACGAGGCTAAGGGAAAACCTATTTGGTGAGGGACTGCACAAAACAGAGTTTTTCATCTTTGATTATTGCGATAATCTGCCGCGCTTCAATGGCACCGATGGTATCCCGCCGACTGAAGGCAGCCCGCAGCGTTCGTTGTCGGAGCGTACTTTCTTGCGTCGCCTAGAGCTGGTGGAACTGCTACCAGCTGATGATGCTGTGCGTGCTGGGGTGGTGGAAAAGCTACGCAACCAATTAGAATCTGTGCCGAAGCGCAGTGTGCTGATTCGGCCGGAATCTCGCGAAGGTTTGGAACGACACTGCACGGCTAAGGCTTGGGAAAATATTGATGTTCAAGCTTTGGGCGAATTGGCTTATTTACCCTTTGCCAATGAACCAGAAGATGAAGAACATGCTAAGCGCTTTGACTATTTATTGCTGAGCTTGCAACTGGATGTGGCACGTGGTGATGCGTTAACAGAACGCAATCGTGACCGGTTGACTGCGATTTCTGAGCATTTGCTGCGAAAAACCAATGTGCCGCGGGTGGCCGAGGCAGCCGAAACCCTTGAACGCTACAGCACCGAACTGTGGTGGGAGGGAATCACCGTGGCAGAGCTAGAAGCTGTGCGCCGTGAACTGCGCACCTTGGTTCAGTTTATGGACCGAGGTTCGCGCAATGCGGTGGTGATGGATCTGAAAGATGAGTTAGTTGAACCTGCGGAATTTGGGTTGCTGCCGGATGATACTGGCAGATTGCGTAGCAGCATTGAAGAGCGGATCAGGAGGGTGTTGGAAGAACACCTTGATAACCTTGCGGTTCAACGAGTACGCAAACTCAAGCCCCTGAGTGCCGCTGATTTGGAAGTATTGGAACACATCATTGCCGAAGCAGGTGTGGAATCTGTTGATGAACTGCGCGAACATATCGGCGGGCAGTCAGTTGTCGGATTCATGCGTGGGCTCATTGGCCTAGATGAATCCGCAGTGGAAGAAGCTTTTGCCGATCTGCTAGAGAGTTCGCGGTTGAATTCGGTACAAATGGAGTTTTTGCGCCGGATCATTCGCGTCTTAAGCAAAACTGGTTCACTTACCATGGAGCAGCTTTTTGAAGAACCCTTCAATGAACTTGGCAGCGTTGTGGATGTTTTTGATGGCAACATGGCGGCTGTGCTAGACCTGCGGGCACGGATTGAGCGGGTCAATGAGGTGGGGTAGGGGGACTTCAACGCTTCTTATCGGTGAGAGTAGGTCCATTATTGGTGCTGTACTGAGCAAAATGTGGGGTATGGGAAAGTCATATGATCGTTTGAAGTTTAGTTTGGCCAAGGCTGATGGAGAAAATTGATACTTTAGTATCAACTGGTTGATTGTCTTGCTATCTTGCTATCTTGCTATCTTGCTGGTATGCTAGCAGTCGGCAGCCAGGATTGAGCAAGCGCGCAAGAATATCCCGGGCCCCAACTCCAAAGCTCGTGCATGCACGAGCTTTGTGTCTATTTTTATTCTAAATAGGAATAAAGATGTTACTTGCATATATCGATGAAATAGGAGATCCTGGGCCTTATAATCCTACTGGAGATCCTAGAACCTCAGGCATGCCATCTTTCGGGTATGCAGGCTTTGTTGTTCCTGGACAGCATGCACGTCAATTTGGGGCTATTTTCACTAAAAGGAAGAGTGAGCTCTATCCATATGTGGTTACCGAAGCTGGACATAAGGGTAGATGGGAAATAAAAGGAAATGAGCTACTGTACGCCAAGGTGTTGAAGGAGCGCCCGCAGAATCTTCGTGTTCTTTGCTCGTTAATTGAAAAGTTGAAGGAACTCGGAGGTAACCTGTTCTATTACGCAGATGAGAAGCCAATTGGTACTCGCAGGCAGACGAATACTGGACCTGAGGACTTTAAACAGCGGGAAACTGCTGCTATGCGTGAATCACTTAATCGTTTAGCTCGACATGCTGATTATAATGATTTTCCGATTCTTGTGATGATGGATCAGATCAACGAAAAATCTAGGGTGCAACGGCTACCTGAAATGTACGCTCATATTTTGGGTCGTGCCTCAAAGCATGAAGATATGCGTCGAATAGTAGAACCCCCAATGCATATTGACAGCAAACTTTCTTCAAATATACAATTCGCTGACTGGATTGCCGCGTTGATTGCACGGACAATTGATCATCAGTTGGTAGATGACTCTCGTTATCATTGGATTGCTGAGTACCCACCACTGGGAAAAGTGACCAAACGTGCTTTTACGTATGAATCTAAACTTCATTTCTACCAGAGGTCTATAGACGACCTAGTACATTCAAATATTTTTGATACCTGTAGACCCATCCAACCTGTTGGTCTGCGTGGTGATAACTTAGAAGCACTAAAGCGTGTCCGACTTGCATCTCAAGCAAAGCATAAAAAATAATCTTTGTTTCAGCTATGTTCTCTGGCTCTATCCAGTTTTCAAACAAGTGTTCCAGAGTGTGCTTACTCAATTTCTTCATTATCATCCATTCTCCCCACTACCAAGCGAGGCATCAATGGACAACACTCAAACCAACTGGACCTAAAAACTTAAGGCACTCCACTCATATCTGAATAAGCTTCATGCTCCAACAAGGACCTAGAAATGAAGACTAGGCGCACTGACCGGAGCAGCTAATAATACAATGGGATAAATTTATTGTGAAGGTGGTTGTTGGGTGATGGTGGAGATGGTTTGTGGTGCGGTTGATGGTACTGATGCGTTTGCGTTTTATGTTGAGAATATTCCGTTGCATTATTTGGCTCCTGGGCCGCATGAGTATATTTGTGTGGGGGTTGATTCGTTACGG
>JBHACV010000203.1:0-8174 GCA_041854705.1 Corynebacterium sp. | reverse complement strand
GGGTTTTCGTCGGTATCCTGGCCATCCG
This sequence comes from Corynebacterium sp., assembly GCA_041854705.1. GTDB lineage: Bacteria > Actinomycetota > Actinomycetes > Mycobacteriales > Mycobacteriaceae > Corynebacterium. Next base: position 8,146 of record JBHACV010000203.1, on the reverse strand, counting down.
GTTTGGGGGTTTCGTGTGATGCGGCCGTTGGTGTGGATGTTTGGGTGGTCGTCGTTGCGGCCGTTGTGGTGGGCGCAGGCGGGGGCGAAGTTGGTGTTTTTAGATTCGCCGCCGTGTTTATGGGCGAGGATGTGGTGGATTTGGCATTTGGCGGCGGGTTGATCGCAGCTTGGCCACGAGCACATCAGTGTTTCCATGATTGCGACTAATCGTTGTGGTGCGGTAGCGAAGCGGTTGGTGACTTTCACTAGGGCGCCAACGGTGGGGTAGATTGTTTCATCGGTGGTGCCGATCACTGCGGCCCAGCCGGTAGGGGCGAGATATTCGTCGACAAGTTCGCGAAGATCGACTAAGGCGCCGTCGGTGGTGGCGATGGTGCCGTCGGCGTGGAAGTGGCAGTCGGTGGCAATCAGGAACATGGGGGCGAAGGGCTGCGGGTTTTCAGAAGAACCGGTGCTGGTGATTTTATTGGCAAGTGCTTGGGCGTATGCTTGATCGTAGCTAAGGGTGGGATTGGTGTGACGAAGTTGGGTGCATAGATCGTGCAAGATGGTATCAATCCGGGCGGCTTCAGTAGCACTAAAAGCAGCAGTTAAACGTCGTTTACCATCGCGGCCTATGGTTTTGTGCATTACCGCAGTGTTGGGGCGTTTGGTGGTGTCACCTTCCCATGTACGTATGGTGGTGATGGCACGGATTTTGGCGTCATCGGCACTAAGGCCTGCAAGTAGGCCACATAATTGCACTAGTAGATCCACACGATTGGTACGCTGACGCAATGGGTAGGCAGCATGTGTTAGATCAAGCAGCACTGTTAACGATAGGTGGGCATCGTAGGCGGCAGCGCGGATGCGTGGGTGGCATAGAAGTTTCCAGGCTTGGGCGTATCGTTTCAGCTCTGTGATACGGTAGCCGAAGGCTGTGGCGACTTCTTCAAGAGAGTTTTTGGTTATAAGTTCATGGAATTCTTGCAGCAGGCCGATACCATTGGTGGCGCGCTGTTGCAAAAATTCATTGAGTGTCATACCTTTGACGCTACTGACACATCTAAGCTGGTACAAGGGGCCAAAGAAGAAAAACAAGGCCTGTGGATAACTGCAACACACCAGGGGTAAAAACCCCCAAAAACCACCACCCCAACAAGCATCCAAGCCTAGACCAGCAAAAACACAAAACACAAATAGACACACAAAGTTATCCACAGGCAAGAAAACAGGGGCGTCCCGGATGGGGCCACCCCTGTCGCTAAGCTGCTATTTTTTAGCTTTTTTCTTTTTCGCTCCACCACCGTTGGCTGGTAATCGTGCTTCCAAACCGGCGGCAACATCTGGAACGTAACGGAAGTCAGAACGCGGAGGGCGCTCGTAACCGGTCTCGGAGGTTGGTCGATCTGGGATCTTCGGCAGTGGCCGGTCGATCTTCTCATATGGAATCGTTGAGAGCAGATGTGCGATCACGTTAATGCGGGAGCGTTTCTTGTCCTCGGATTCCACGGTGTACCACGGCGCGGAGGGGATGTCGGTGTGGATGAACATCTCGTCCTTAGCGCGGGAATAATCCTCCCACCGGGTGATGGACTGCAGATCCATTGGAGATAGTTTCCAGCGTCGCAATGGGTCCTTGAGGCGGGATTTAAAACGAGCGATTTGCTCGTCGTCAGAGACTGAGAACCAGTACTTGCGCAGCATGATGCCATCTTCAACTAGCAGGCGCTCAAAAATGGGGGCTTGGTGCAAAAAGCGGCGGTATTCCTGCGAAGTACAAAAGCCCATCACCCGCTCTACCCCGGCGCGGTTGTACCAAGATCGGTCGAAGATGACGATTTCGCCCCGGGTAGGTAGTTTCTCCACGTAGCGTTGGAAGTACCATTGGCCTTGTTCCCGGGAGCTAGGGGCAGGCAGTGCTTCGATGCGGCAGGTGCGGGGGTTGAGGTATTGGGTGATCCGCTTGATGGCGGAGCCTTTACCTGCGGCGTCGCGGCCTTCCATAATCACGACGACACGGGCGCCGGTTTCGACCACCCACTGTTGCATGTTTACAAGTTCTGCTTGGAGTCGCTTGAGTTCAGTCTCATAAGCGTCTTTAGACAGCTTGGCGGGCTTTTTCTTCTTCGACATGGTTCTCAATCTACCTTGAATTCAGCCATTTTGTCCCATTTTTCTTTCTGCGGAATGAGGGTGTTAATGATGTCGGGAGTTTCGAGTAAATACTTCGGCATCTCAACGCAGGCACGGCGGAAATGTTCAGAGTTAACGTGTGCTTCTGCGGCGTTGTCCTCGAAGCCTTCAATGAGGATGAATTTCGTTGGGTCGGTTGGGTCGACGTACCAATCGAAAAAGTGATTGCCTGCTTCCGCACGGGTGGCTTCGGTGTACCAGGCAATGTCGTCAAGGAAGGTCTTGGCAAATTCTGGTCGGACATGGAATTTGACGTTAATCAAGATCATGTCACCACTCTACCTGCTCCCCTAGTTCCAGCCATTCTAGTTCTATCGCTTCCACTGCCTCATCGAGTTCACGGGCACGGGTATTGAGCTCTATGAGTTTGTCTACTTCGGTGGCTGCTGCTGCCATTTTGTCATCTAACGCCAGTCGTTCCGCCCGCAGTTTATCCAGCTTGCGTTCGAGTGCGGCCATCTCTTTTACCGCTTTATGACGACTAGCCGCGTCTATCTTTGCCTGCGGTTTTTCGGTTTTCACCTTCTCCGCGCCACGCACCCGCCGACGCTGTAGGTATTCATCAATGCCACCTGGCAGGTTGGTCAAGGTATCGTCGCCTAATAGTGCCCAAGTGGAGTCAGCAATGCGTTCGATGAGGTAACGGTCGTGGGAAATCACCACCAGTGTGCCTGGCCAATTATCTAGCAGCGACTCCAACTCTTGTAGGGTGTCGATGTCAAGGTCATTGGTTGGTTCATCTAATAACAGTAGGTTGGGTTCGGACATGAGTACGCGGGTTAGTTGCAGGCGCCGACGTTCTCCACCGGATAAGTCACCAACAGGGGTGCGTTGCCGTTTTGCGCTGAAACCGAGGCGTTCTGCTAGTTGGGAGGCAGAGATTTCTTTCTTGCCTAGGGTGATGTAGTTGGCTACCTCTTCGACTGCATCGAGTAGCCGCATTGTCGGGTCAAGGTCGTCAAGTTCTTGGCGTAACCAGCCCAACCGTACAGTTCGGCCTTCGATGCGTTTTCCGGCGGCCAGTGGGTATTCACCGGCGAGAGCACGCAGTAGGGTGGTTTTGCCGGAACCATTAACGCCAACTAGGCCGATACGTTCACCAGGTCCGAGTCGCCAGGTGAGGTCTTTGACGAGTAACCGGTGGTCGGGGGTTTCGATGCGGGCGTTTTCTAGTTCAACCACCACCTTGCCTTGGCGTCGTTTGGAAAAGGCCATGAGTTCTACGCTGTCGCGCGGAGCGGGAACGTTGGCGATCAACGCTTCCGCGGCCTCAATGCGGTAACGGGGTTTCGACGTTCGTGCTGGGGCGCCACGGCGTAACCATGCCAGCTCTTTGCGGGCGAGGTTTTGGCGGCGTTGTTCCATAGCGTCGGCTTGTCGAGCGCGTTCAGCGCGGGCAAAAATCCAGTCGTTGTAGCCGCCTTCGTAGCTATCAACCTGCCCGTCGTGGACTTCCCAGGTTTTAGTGGCTACGGTGTCAAGGAACCACCGGTCGTGGGTTACTACTACTAATGCGATTTTGCGGCCCAACAAGTGTTCGGCTAACCATTGCACTCCTTCCACATCGAGGTGGTTGGTTGGTTCGTCGAGTACGACGAGATCAAGTTCACGCACCAAGGCGGCTGCAAGATTTACGCGTCGTCGTTCGCCGCCGGATAATTGTCCTACTTTGGTTTCTAATCCGAGGGCGGAAACCCCCAATCCGTCGAGTACGTCGCGGATACGAGCGTTGGCGGCCCATTCATACGTTTGTACTCCTAAAGGTTCGATCACGACATTAGCGATGCTCGCCTCTGGGTCGAGTTCAACATGCTGGGTGACCACCGCCATCCGCAGTTGGGAGTTGTGGTTCACCCGCCCAGAATCTGGGGGTTCAATTCCGCTGAGTACTTCTAAAAGGGTAGTTTTTCCGCCACCGTTAAGTCCCACTACCCCGATCCGGTCGCCGGTTTGGATGCCGAGGCTAACCCCATCAAGGAGGGTTTTTAGGCCAAAGGATTTTTTAACGTTTTCTAGATTAATCAGATTAGCCATGATCTATCCTATTTCTGCGCCACCAGCCGGACCGGAGGCTAAAGCAACTTTGACTGAAAGCGATAGTTCGGCACCGACTTGCTGGGCATGTTCTGTACTTTCGCATAAAAATGCACAGGTCGGACCGGAACCGGAAACAATGCCGCACAATGCTCCAGCCTGTTCACCGGCAGCAAGGACCTGTCGTAACTGTGGTTGTAGGCTCAGCGCAGCTGGTTGCATATCATTATGCAAGTACTGTGCTACTTGGTGTGGATCACCGCTAAGTAAAGCTTGTTTTAATAACGTTGCATCAAGTTGTGGGTTGCGATCTAGCTCATCAAGTTTGGCAAACACCTTTGGAGTGGATAATCCGTGATCAGAAAACGCCAGCACCCAGTGATACTGCCCACGCGATAATACTGGGGTTAGCACTTCGCCACGACCCGTCCCCTCGGCAGTCCCGCCCATCAGGGTAAAAGGCACGTCACTGCCTAATTCGACGGCGATGGTATAAAGATCCGCGGTCGAGTATTGCTCATCTAGTAAGGCGTTAACCGCCACTAAGGTCGCGGCAGCGTCGGCACTACCGCCTGCCATGCCGCCAGCGGTGGGAATTCCTTTTGCAATATCAATGTGTACCGCAACATCAGTATCTTTCAGCAGTCGCTGCGCCGCCTGCCATGCAAGGTTCCTATTGTCTTCCGGTACTCCGGGTGTAGCACAGGTTAAACCCACCACTCCGATACCAGGCGCCTCGGTTATGGTCACCACATCGTGTAAGGAAAGGGACTGAAATATGCTGACCAAATCGTGGTATCCATCGTCGCGTAGTTCACCGACTCCCAGATGCAGGTTCACTTTGCCATGAGCTATGGCCTTAATTTCTCGCATTGCTAGCCTCCGCAAGTTTGACGAAATCGGCAACTGCGAGTTTTTCCCCACGCAGTTGTGGATCGATCCCTGCTGTAGCTAAGGCTGCCTCGGCGGTAGCTGCTGAACCGAAATGCCCCGCTAATGCTGCGCGGAGAGTCTTACGGCGCTGTAGGAAAGCAGCATCTATTAATGGGAAAACCCGCTCCCGCAATTGATCTGGGTACGGCCGAGTGCAGTTGATGCGCACCAGCCCGGAATCGATTTTCGGGGCTGGCCAAAATACCTTTTTCCCCACCGATCCAGCGCGCTGTACCTCACCATAGAACGCGGCTTTGACGCTGGGGACTCCGTAGGTTTTTGATCCAGGTTCTGCCGCCAGCCGGTCTGCTACCTCGGCTTGGACCATGACCAATACGGTGCGGATTGTTGGAAACGTCGCCAAGAAGTGCAGTAGTACTGGTACCGATACGTTGTAGGGGAGGTTTGCCACTAGCGCGGTGGGTGCCTTGATATCGGTGGCTGTAATGCGCAGGGCGTCTTGGTTGAGCACTTGTAGGTTTTTTGCCAAATCTCCGGCACGTGCAGCAACTGTGATTGGTAGTTCCGCGGCCAATCGCTCGTCGATTTCCACCGCGGTGACTTGTTCGCAAATCTCTAGCAGTCCAAGTGTGAGCGAACCGAGCCCTGGACCAATTTCGACTACATGTTGTGCGGTTTTGGCATCAAGATCTGCTGCGCTGAGAATCATGCGCACGGTGTTGGGGTCGTGTAGGAAGTTTTGCCCCAGCTTTTTGGTGGGGCTCACATTGAGTTTTTCGGCAAGCTGCCGGATCTCGGCTGGGCCCAACAATTGCGCTTTGTTCATGAATGTTTAATGTACCCCACAGTCTATCGCTCGGCGATAATCACACCACTTGCTTATCGACGCCCACCGATTAAAACTACCGTGGAGGTTTTGCGGCAGCGGCTCGCAGTGGATCGTAGTGAGCGGCCACCGCGATTCTGAAAGCGGGCACGTCTTTGGCATGCAATGCCCGCACCATTGCAGCATGTGCTTCGATGGTGCGCTCGACATCGGAGGACACGGGAATATCGAGCATGGAAACGACTTTGGAGTGGATCTGCCATAGGGCGTCGGAAAGCTCACGTATGAAGGCATTAGAAATAGGTTGCAGCAAAAGGGCGTGAAATTGTTGGTCTTCTTTTGCGAAACTAGCATGGTCTTCGAAGGAGGACCGCATATTGGACATGGTCACCATGAGTTCACCGAGGGATCCTTCGTCGTGAACTGTCACGAGCTCTTCGGCAACCGACAGTTCTATGGTTTGACGGGTGTCAATCACCTCACGTAGGTGTTTACCAGAGTTGGCGCTATCGAGGGTTACCCGTAGCACCATGCTGCGCACCAATGGTGATAGCGACATGCGGGAGATGAAGGTACCTTGGCCGCGGCGGATTTCCACAATGTCTAATGATTGCAGGGTGCGCATGGCTTCGCGCACCGAGGAACGGGAACAATCAAGTTCTTGGCACAATTCTGTTTCACTTGGTAGCACGTCCCCTGAATGCAGATTGTGGTCCCGAATATACTTTTCGATGCCGTCAACGGCTGCTTGGGTGGTGCTTCGTGGCATTGGTCCAACTCCCTCTTACTTCTTAGAAGAACCTAATCCTTATATATGAGAGTAGCGCGAACTAGGTGCATCAAACCAATGGGTTACAGATGTGGGGTGAGTTATCACCATTGTTAACTTAAAGGGAGTTTTATCCTAATTGCATCAATGGTCCTGATTGTGCAAATTAGGATGGTTTTCGCATAATCCGATCGATCAGTTCCGTCCTTGCAGTTCTACTTTAGATCCCTCATCTATTACTTGTTGGGCTGGAAGCGCAATCATTGGTTCGCCTTTCCAGGTTAGATATCGCCATGCTTTCTCCAGCGGGCCTTGATGGAACTTGTACAGCCACAGTGTAGATAGAATGGATTGGCAAATGAGCATAATGGTGACCACGATAATAATCGCAAGCCAAGTGCCACTTGGCCCATCAGCTAGCCCTGACAGTGGTGAAAAGTCCCACGGCGCTGAGGTAATTGGTGAGTGCCATTCGCCCTAATGGGCTAAAAAATGCAGTAAGGCAACCTCGTACTGGGGTCGTCATTAGTGCCACAGTAATGAAAATATATGTCGCAGCCATGACTAATCCAGCATAGGAAGGCACTGGCCCCATGGACTCTTCATCAGGTAGCTTTGCTTGTAGGAATACTGCACCAGCACTTAAAAGAATGAGGATGATTGTTGGCAACCAGATCGTTGCCTGAGCGTGTTCTAACTTATCTAGCACCCCAGCATGGGCAATGTAATATCCCGATAAGAACAGTCCGGGAATAACTACAACACCACCAAAATAACCACCGCCTAGTATTAGCAGCACACCACCGATCAGAGAAACGCCTCGTTGCCACTGTGGTGGCAGGAAACTCACTGGCAGGAGGAAGCATAGGGCGCATATTGCATAAGGCAATAGTGCTTCCCCGGCGTGGAAAAACCCGTGGATAACACCCATGACCCCAAGCACCCCGATGCGCCGCAGCATCACTCGATGCGGATGCATGGTCTTTGTTAGTGCTGATCGAAACATCAGCCCAAAACCGATGCCGAACAGCAGAGAGAAAATCGGGAAAAAGCGTTGTGAGACAAACAAGCTAAGAAATGCGACTATTTTGCTATCCTCGGGAGTATTCCACACATCAATGATGGGTCCGATATCGTTGTCTAGTCGAATAATCTTCCACTTTCACAGCAATGGATTTTAGCTATCTTCATTGCGCATTCCCCTTTTTTGAGTGGCTGTGCATGGCTGATTGAAACCATATGCCACCAATGGTGAGTTTTCAGCGTACAGGTACGGATCTCCCACCTACTGAAGTATGCGGTGGCCCGCCCTTATTATGGTGGGAAAATTTGTCGTTATTAGCTGTACCTTGTTTAGCTTAACCCCATTTTCGCGGTACAGGCAGGCCATGCACCCCAACCTTGGGAGGCTTGTACTTTTTCTGCAATGGCAATCTGTTCTTCGCG
>JBHACV010000202.1:0-2708 GCA_041854705.1 Corynebacterium sp. | reverse complement strand
GATGTACGGAGGTTTCGTCATAGACGTACAGTTTTCTAATTCCTTCTTGGAGCACTTCCACCTGAGAAGGCTGCTTTCGCGATCTCCCTTTTTGTTGAACTGCTAGTACCACATAAAGCAGCCGAAAATCACATAAGTTCGGAAAGTCCTCAACTTTTAGAAAATTCCGGGCTCGTTTTAATAGCATTTCGACAAGAAACTCCCCGCCTAGCAATTGGTATTTATAGTTACCGAGATCACCGGATTTAAGCTCGATAAAAATCAGCTGCATATCCACCATGTTGAGAATCACATAATCACAACGAGAAAATATATGCTTATGAAACTGTTTTTCAATCGGCCCTTGTAGCTTAAAGTCATCTAATTTAATGACCAGACACCCCTTGTGAAGCCCAGCTAATTTAATCCAATATTCGCCTGGTTCCTCAAGGCGCACTGAAAAAGACTTGCCGCAGGGCTCTAACTCCACTGACTTAGCAAACAACTCCTGTAGCTTCATACTTTTGTTATTCCGCTTCGTTAATGCCCCATTCGACAAAGTCCAGCCGCTGATTCTGAGTAGTAATCACATCATCAAAAACGGGCATTGAAGCTCCAGAACTTGCAGTCATTTCCATCGCTTCTATTGTGACCCCTTCTGAGGTTTGTCGAGTTTGATAAGCCCGAACTTGACTCGCATCCAAGAAATACCTCAATGCAAAATCTTTATCTACCTCTTTGGCACCATCACCATAGTCTGAAGCTAACTCTATGGTCTCTTCCTTCTCCAGTTCGACTTGCCGTGCGGTATCGCTCAACATAGTGCATAGACCAATTTCTCGGATAATGTAATCACTGTGGGTGCTGATGAATATTCGGAGACCAGCCTTGACAAGCCGCACTAGCAGCCGAGCGAGCCGCACCTGATTACGTGGGTGGAGGTTGAGCTCTGGCTCGTCAATCATTAAAACTGCACCAGGTTGAGCAATGTATTTAAGAAAGACAGCTAAATCAAATAATGATCGGATGGAGCTGGCGGCAATTTTCATATTAATTGGGGAAGAACCACCATAGTCAAAGTGAAGTTCCTTGTTTACCTCAATATATTTCCCACCCACCAGAGCATCCAGTTCGGTGATGATGTCAGGATTATTTTTGGCAAACGCACCATATTCACCCTGTAGGTATGTTGGTGCATCTCGAATCAGATTAAGGTTGCTAATGATGGTTCGCGGTAGGCGGCTGCTTCGGAAAACGTGAGCTACTTCTTCTGCACTACTTGCTGATTCCAATAATCGCGAACGACTGATGTCAATGTCATTTTGAAACATCATCACACCACTACGTTCTGAGGTGGAGAAGTAGGTGGGACGAATAATGAAATCGACAAGATACCGTGCAATTCCATCTATGTACATCCGCCATAAAAGGTGCTCGTCCTCGGTACTATTTAGCTTTCGTATAGTCAACAGCAGGTCAGGTGCTTGGCGATGAAATTCTAGCTGACCTGCCACCTCAAGTCCCCACGAACCTGTCATGTAATCAGTAGCTGTTAATCCGGCAATAGTGGCGCTAAAAACACTGTCTTTAAACTGTGTATTTGCGACTCCAAAGACCTGACCGAAATTTTTTGATAGCTGCGATGCATGTTGTGCTATCAAATAAGCCACTTGGTCTGAGTATTTTTCCAGATCAATCTCTACTTCACCAGTGCGAAGAAGCTGTTCAAAATCATCATGCGAATAATCCAGTAATGCATTTTCATCACTTCGATACTGGCTTTGCAGTAATGCTTGTCCCGTCGAAAAGTGCTGAAAGAAGGAGAAGATGGCACTAGCAACATACGTTTTTCCGGTACCGTTTTCGCCGGTGAGAATGGTTAACCCATCGAATTCCATAGTTGAATCCTGCACTGGACCGAGCCGGTCGAACTGGAACTTGAAGTAAACCATATGTCTTCTCCTTTGGGTGTCTGCAGTGGTTTACAGAATCTCCCCTGGCTGATACTTAGCTGCTTCGGGGTGGCGGGCAACCAGACTTGCCACCCGATCGAGGACCCGATTGGTTTGCGAAACTGCGGACCCGATGAAAGCTTCACGATCAGCTAGTGCATCAGCAAGCTGTTCAGCATTCATTGGAAGCCGTTCATCGGCTGCGAGGCGTTCAATAAGGTCTTGCTCGCCACCATTTTCACGCATGTTGAGTGCCACAGCAACAGCATTTTCCTTAATGACTTCGTGGGCAGTTTCGCGGCCTACCCCGGCACGTACAGCGGCCATGAGGATGCGGGTAGTAGCTAAAAATGGCAGATAGCGTTCCAATTCACGGTCAATCATGGCAGGGAATGCACCAAATTCATTGAGCACAGTGAGGAAGGTTTCAAACATCCCATCAAGGGCGAAGAAGGCATCAGGTAGTGCTACCCGCCGGATAACCGAGCAGAATACGTCACCTTCATTCCACTGTTGACCAGCAAGATCAGCAACCATGGTGAGATAACCACGGAGAATGACTTGGAGCCCACCAACTCGTTCGCAGGAACGAGCATTCATTTTGTGCGGCATAGCCGAAGATCCCACTTGACCTTCTTTGAAACCTTCGGTGACGGTTTCATTGCCCGCCATCAGCCGAATAGTGTGTGCTAGCGACGAGGGACCTGCACCTAATTGCACTAAGGCCGATACTGCATCGAAATCCAATGACCGGGGATAAACTTGGCCAACCGAGTC
>JBHACV010000201.1:0-3332 GCA_041854705.1 Corynebacterium sp. | reverse complement strand
TTCTGGATAGTTAAGTTTCAGCCCTCGTGCCTGTCGACGCCGTGCTAAATCAGCGGCAACTACGACCATGAGCTTTTCTTGTTCCCTGGGTTGCAGATGCATGTATGAACTTCTTTCTGATTCTCAAAAATCGCCCCAACCAACACAATACCGGTCAGGTGATAGAAAAGAACCATATCCCATTAAATGTAACTCTTCCAAAATGCCTATACCCACTGGTAGGGCTAAAAAAATAATGCTACTTTCGGAATATAAACCTATCGATATATCCCTGCCTGGGAAAAATATCAGTCACAAACTTTGCAGCACATATGACAGCTACCCCCATTAGAGAATGGCTACCACTTTTGCTACGCAGGTTCCATTGGCGCGGTCGAACATTTCCGCTCCATTCTTAAGTAAATAGTGGACATAGCAATAAACGCCGTTATGGGCAACCTGCTACCCGAAGGTGCACTACACTTGATTCCCATGAGCGCATACAGTACTGATAACCCTTTTCAACCTGAATTGTGGAAACAAGTTCCCGGTTTTGCCGACTTAACAGACATCACCTATCACCGCCACCATAAACTGGGCATAGTACGAATCGCTTTTGACCGTCCCGAAGTCCGCAATGCCTTCCGCCCCCACACCGTAGATGAACTCTACCAAGTACTCGACCATGCCCGTTGCACTCCTGATGTTGGGGCGGTGCTCATTACTGGCAATGGCCCAAGCTCCAAAGATGGTGGGTGGGCTTTTTGTTCTGGTGGCGACCAACGCATCCGGGGCCGTTCTGGCTACCGTTATGCCGAGGGCGAAACCGAAGATACGGTCGATGAGGTACGCACCAAAGCTGAGGGGGGACGGCTACACATCCTTGAAGTTCAACGTCTCATCCGTACTATGCCCAAGGTAGTCATTGCTGTCGTCAATGGTTGGGCCGCCGGTGGTGGACATTCTTTGCATGTGGTTTGCGACCTCACTATCGCATCTAGGCAAGAAGCCCGTTTCAAACAAACCGATGCCGATGTTGGGTCTTTTGATGCTGGTTATGGCTCAGCTTATCTAGCAAAAATGGTGGGGCAAAAATTTGCCCGAGAAATCTTCTTTTTAGGGCGCACCTACGACGCCGAAACCATGCAGCGCATGGGCGCAGTTAATATTGTTGCCGATCACGCTGATTTAGAAACCGAAGCCATTGCCGTGGGTAAAGAAATCCTTGGCAAATCCCCCACTGCCCAACGCATGCTGAAATTCGCCTTCAACCTCACCGATGATGGACTCATGGGTCAACAAGTTTTTGCAGGTGAGGCCACTCGATTAGCTTATATGACCGATGAAGCAGTCGAGGGCAAAAATTCTTTCCTAGAAAAGCGCGACCCCAACTGGTCTCAATTCCCTTATTATTACTAGCCATGCCGCGCAGATTGCTCGAACCCTTCCCGGTTTCCGCTTCGAACCTTTCCCCCTTCCTTGACGCCATCGAAGAGGCAATCGCTGGACAGCGTACTCTACTTCCAGTTCCTGCTGCAGACCGCAGTAAAACCACAATTCTGAGCAATCACCTCAAAGCCCATCAACCCATCAACCCCGAAATTGCACTGGTGGTAGCCACCTCAGGCTCCACTGGCACCCCAAAGGGGGCCCAGCTAACCCCCTATAACCTTGTTTCTGCTGCTGATGCCACCCACCATTTCTTAGGTGGCGCTGGCGCATGGCTACTCGCCCTGCCGCCCTACCATATTGCCGGAATCCAAGTGCTAGTGCGCTCCCTTGTTGCAGGCATTGAACCTTTGATTATTGACGTCTCCACTGGCTTCTCAATCCCCGATTTCGCCGAAGCTGCCGAAGAACTCCGCATCGATTCCCCCCGCTGCTACACCGCATTAACCCCCATGCAGCTACTCAAAGCAATGGATACGCTCCAAGGTATCGAAGCCTTGCGACTATTCGACGCCATCTTAGTAGGCGGCGCTCCCTTGCGTAACGACGACCGTCGCGCCGCCAAAGAACTAGGAATCACAGTTGTGACCACCTATGGGTCCTCAGAAACCGCTGGAGGTTGTGTTTACAATGGCAAACCGCTGCCTGGGGTAACGATTCGCGTACACGGTGAGCGCATTATCTTAGGCGGCCCCATGATTGCCGCCGGTTACCGTAACTTCCCAGACCATGAGGCATTCAAACCAGAAGGATTCTTCCGCACCTCCGACACCGGCTACCTCAAAAATGGGGTACTGACTGTAACTGGCAGATTAGATACCGTCATTGTTTCTGGCGGGTTAAAAATCCACCCTGAGGTATTAGAAGAAGTCATACGAGAGATTCGGGGTATCTACGATGTATGTGTAGTTGGCATCCCCGATCGTCGATTAGGTGAAGCCATTGTGGCTGCTTATACCGGTACCGCCAGCCCCGAAGACATTATCGAAAGCCTACATGAACTGCCACGCTGGCAACTCCCCAAAGAAATTATGAAAGTAGAAATGCTGCCGCTTATCGGCCCCGGCAAAATAGACCGCAGCGGTATTCGACAACTATTTGTTTGAGCGTTTGGTCTTAAGCGACAATAGTGAGATGTTTGATTCCGCCGTCCGCCGCCCCACTTTCGGCCAGTGGCTCGCAGGAGCTCGCCCCCACACGTGGCCGAATGCCTTTGCACCAGTGATCGTGGGTTCCGGGGCAGCCGCACAAATTGGCGGCTTCGACCTCAGCCAAGCAATCCTCGCCGGACTAGTTAGCTGGTTCCTTATCATCGGAGTCAACTACGCCAATGACTATTCTGATGGTATCCGCGGAACCGATGAACAACGCCAAGGCCCACAACGGCTGGTTGGTTCCGGTGTCGCCCAACCCCAGCAGGTAAAACTGGCAGCCTTTATAGCATTCGGTCTAGCATCATTTTTTGGCATATGGCTGTCTCTTGCTAGCTCACCCTGGCTAATCGGAGTGGGTGCTCTGTGTATCCTCGCAGCCTGGTTTTATACCGGGGGCGCTACCCCTTACGGATACCGCGGATTAGGCGAAATATCCATCTTTATTTTCTTTGGATTAGTGGCAGTTTTAGGCACCCAATTCTCCCAAGCCGGACACGTCAGTTGGATAGGGGTACTGTGCGCAATCAGCATTGGCGTGTTATCGGCCAGCGTGAATCTCGTCAATAATTTACGTGACATCCCCACCGATTCCGTAGCTAAAAAAATAACCCTTGCAGTAAAACTGGGCGACCCCAAAACCCGAATGCTATATCTCGGTGCCGTCACCGTACCACTAGTATCTAGCTTGTCTTTAGCCTTCGCCACCAGCTGGGCTCTTATTGGTTGGCTAGTCGCGCCGCTACTATGGCA
>JBHACV010000200.1:0-27489 GCA_041854705.1 Corynebacterium sp. | reverse complement strand
GCCCTTAGGCTCGGTGCTTATCACAGCCGGTATGCGTGTTGGATGTAGGCTGCGGTTCCTTTTTGGGTTATGGGGTGTGTGTTATAAGTCAGTTCGTGGTCGGGTTTTCGTCGGTATCCGGGTCTACCAGTTGAAGCGTCTTTTTCGATCCGGCCATTGTTGTGTACATCTGGGTGGTCGTCGTTGCGGCCATTATGGTGAGCGCAGGCGGGGGCGAAATTGGTGTTTTTGGATTCTCCACCATGTTTGTGGGCGAGGATGTGGTGAATCTGGCATTTGGCAGCGGGCTGATCACAGCCGGGCCAAGAGCACATCAAAGTTTCCATGACCGCAACCAACCGCTGCGGCGCGGTAGCAAAACGATTATTGACTTTCACCAGAGCACCAACAGTGGGATAAATCGTCTCATCAGTGGTGCCAATAACCGCGGCCCAACCGGTGGCAGCAAGATGCTCGTCAACAAGCTCACGAAGATCAACCAAAGCACCGTCGGTAGTGGCGATGGTGCCATCAGCATGAAAGTGGCAGTCAGTGGCGATCAGAAACATAGGCGCGAAAGGCTGCGGGTTTTCAGAGGGGCCGGTACTGGTGATCTTATTGACAAGCGCCTGGGCATAAGCTTGATCGTAGCTAAGAGCAGGGTCGGCTTTACGAAGTTGGGTACACAGATCATGCAAGACAGTATCAATCCGAGCAGCTTCAGCAACACCGAAAGCCGCAGTCAAACGCCGCTTACCATCACGACCAACAGTCTTGTGCATCACAGCGGTATTAAGACGTTTGGTGGTATTACCTTCCCACTCACGCACGGTGGTAACTGCACGGATTTTGGCATCATCGGCACTAAGGCCTGCGAGCAGGCTGCACAACTGTACAAGAAGATCCACACGATTGCTAAGCTGACGCAACGGGTAGGCAGCGTGTGTCAGATCAAGCAGCACCGTTAGCGATAGATGGGCATCTCGGGCGGCAGCGCGGATGCGTGGGTGGCACAGAAGTTTCCATGCCCGAGCGTATTGTTTCAGCTCTGCAATGCGGTAACCGAAGGTCATAGCGACTTCCTCAAGAGAGCTTTCGGCCATAAGCTCATGGAATTCTTGCAGCAAGCCAATACCATCAGTGGCACGCTGTTGCAGGAATTCATTGAGCTTCATACCCCTGACGCTACTGACGCATTTAGGCTGATACAAGAGCCAAAACAAGAAAAACAAGGCCTGTGGATAACTTCAACACACCGGGGGTAAAAACCCCTAAAAACCACCACCCCAACAGCCATTTAAGCCTATACCAGCGAAAACGTCGGGCGCAAGTGGGCGTGCGGAGTTATCCACAGGTTTGCAAAAGCCCAGGAAATAGGGTAGCGTGGCTGCTCGGACTTTATAGCTAAGTCCGTTTTTGACATCAAGCTTTGTTGTAGGCCCCCCGCCTTGTACGACCGGATAAAAGTGGCAGCGAGCCCCCATGCTATTGAGTGTAGGGAGCGATAAGTGGCCGGTGACTATCCGGTAACGCCTTTACGGTGGGAGGAACCGCGACGAGAAAGGTAAAAGGTCACTTCATATGACCATGACTGATCCTATTGCTGACATGCTATCGCGGGTGCGTAATGCTAATCATGCGCACCACGATTCCGTGTCTATGCCTTCTTCCAAGCTCAAGGCAAATATCGCCGAAATTTTGAAGCAAGAAGGCTACATTGCTGATTACACCGTTGAGGATGCCAAGGTCGGTAAGACCCTGACCCTCGAGCTGAAGTACAGCCCCTCTCGGGAGCGTTCCATCTCTGGTCTGCGCCGGGTGTCTAAGCCAGGTCTTCGGGTGTATGCAAAGTCCAACAATCTGCCAAAGGTACTCGGCGGTCTGGGCGTGGCTATTATTTCCACCTCCCAGGGTTTGCTGACGGACCGTCAGGCTCAAGCGAAAGGCGTAGGCGGAGAAGTTCTCGCCTACGTTTGGTAAGGGAGGAGCGAGAAAATGTCACGTGTTGGTAAAACACCAATCGCTGTCCCCGCAAACGTTGAGGTAAAAATCGACGGTCAGCATGTTGAGGTCAAGGGCCCTAAAGGCACCCTGTCTCACACTGTTGCCGAGCCGATCAAGGTCACTTTGGAGGGCAATGAGATTCTTGTTACCCGTCCGAATGACAATCGGAAGAACCGTTCGTTGCACGGTCTGTCCCGCTCTTTGGTGAACAACCTAGTGGTGGGTGTGAGCGAAGGCTACACCATTAAGATGGAAATCTTCGGTGTTGGTTATCGTGTCCAGGCCAAGGGCAAGGACCTAGAGTTCTCCTTAGGTTATTCCCACCCTGTGCTGGTTGAGGCACCAGAGGGAATTACTTTCGCAGTGGATGGCAACACCAAGTTGTCGGTCTCCGGTATCGACAAGCAGAAGGTCGGACAGATCGCCGCCAACATCCGTAAGCTCCGCAAGGATGATCCTTATAAGGGCAAGGGTATTCGCTACGAGGGCGAGCAGATCCGTCGCAAGGTCGGAAAGACGGGTAAGTAAGCAATGAGCAACAACGAAAATTCCAACGGCAAGCGTGTGTCGGTGGGTAAGGATATCTCCACTCGCCGTCGCGAAGCCCGCACACGTCGCCACGCCCGTATCCGCAAGACCCTGCGTGGTACCCCAGAGGTCCCACGTCTTGCAGTGTTCCGCTCCGCCCGCCACATGCATGTGCAGGTTATCGACGACATCGCTGGTCACACCCTCGCAGCCGCTTCCTCTGTGGAGAAGGTTGCCGCGGTGGATGGCGATAAGAAAGCAAAGGCCGCCAAGGTGGGTCAGCTTATTGCTGAGCGCGCCAAGGCAGCTGGCATTGAAAAGGTCGTTTTTGACCGTGGTGGCTATAAGTACCACGGCCGGATTGCGGCTCTGGCAGATGCCGCTCGTGAAGGCGGTCTGAAGTTCTAATGATTAACAACAACGGAAGGAACGCCTAATGTCCGGACGTGAACGGCGTGACGGCGGACGCTCCGCCGATGACAACAAGAACGAGCGCCGCGGTGGTCGCCGCGACGATCGTCGTAATCAGCAACAAGACGAGCGCTCACAATACATTGAGCGGGTCGTTACCATTAACCGCGTGTCCAAGGTGGTCAAAGGTGGTCGTCGCTTCAGCTTCACCGCACTTGTGATCGTTGGCGACGGTAAGGGCATGGTCGGTGTCGGCTACGGCAAGGCCAAGGAAGTCCCAGCTGCTATCCAGAAGGGTGCTGAAGAGGCTCGTAAGAACTTCTTCCGCGTCCCCATGGTTGCTGGCACTATCACCCACCCCGTTCAGGGTGAGGCCGCTGCGGGCATCGTGATGATGCGCCCCGCAGCACCTGGTACCGGTGTGATCGCCGGTGGCGCTGCCCGCCCCGTGTTGGAGTGTGCTGGTGTGCAGGACATCCTGTGCAAGTCTCTCGGCTCCGACAATGCCATCAACGTGGTTCATGCCACCGTTGCTGGCTTGAAGCAGCTGGTGCGTCCAGAAGAGGTCGCAGCTCGTCGCGGCAAGACCTTAGAAGAGGTCGCCCCCGCTCGGATGCTGCGTCAGCGTGCAGGACAGGAGGCGTAACTCATGGCCTTGAAGATCACCCAGAAAAAGGGACTGGTTGGTGCCAACCCTAAGCAGCGCAAGAACATGGCTGCATTAGGGCTCAAGCGCATCAATCACTCCGTCGTCCGCGAAGACAACCCAGCTGTACGCGGCATGATTCACGTCGTGCAGCACATGGTGACTGTCGAAGAAGTGGCAGGGGAGTAAAAATGAGCGAAGTAATCAAGCTTCACGACTTACGCCCAGCAAAGGGCGCCAACAAGGCCAAGACTCGCGTGGGTCGCGGTGAAGGCTCCAAAGGTAAGACCGCTGGTCGCGGTACCAAGGGCACCAAGGCTCGCAAGCAGGTTTCGGCCGCTTTCGAGGGTGGCCAAATGCCTATCCACATGCGGCTGCCGAAGCTCAAGGGCTTCAAGAACCCCCGCAAGGTTATTTTCCAGGTTGTCAATGTTGGCGATCTGGAGGCCAAATTCCCCAACGGTGGCGATGTCACTGTTGCGGACATCGTGGCCGCTGGTCTGGTTCGGCCGAAGCAGCCAGTCAAGGTGCTCGGTGAGGGCGACTTGACCGTCAAGCTGAACGTCACCGCAGACAAATTCTCCAAGTCTGCCGTGGCCAAGATTGAAGCCGCTGGTGGCACGGTTACTGCTACCCGGTAGATTCCAGCAATAAAGGGCACTAACGCTGATTAAGGCGTGGTGCCCTTTGGCGTTTTCACAATGCATTTTCCTGCCGCAGACTGCGGAGTGAGTGTCAAGCCCAACCCTGTGGCACGTAACATCCCCATATGAATCGCACACACCAATGGATCAAAATCCTGATCTGTGACATGGAACGGGCAGGAATTCAACGTAATAGTGTCACGGTCTAATTCCGGGTCGAAGCCTAGCATCCGGAACTTTTCGACGACCTCCCCCAACGCATCCTCACCATTATCCGAATCTAACTGCAGCAACTGCGCACCCCAAGACTCGCCAACCGCCTGAGCAACAGCATCAGTATCACCACTTATCTCCGCCAGTTGAGCACAAAGAACATTGATTAACGAAACATATTCCTTGGCCACCATCCGGTTATCCGGTACCCGTGGTTTATACACAATAAATGGCCGACCTGGCCCAGCGGGATTAACCTTGACCCGCTTGATCGCGCCTTTTTCCTCCAGCTCATTGATGTGACCACGGGCGGTATTAACATGAATCCCCAGCGCTTTAGTTATATCTGGAATCCGCGCTCCCTCAGGAAACTGCATAATGACATCTAAAACAAGACGCTGTTTTGCACTCAGACGTAGCGATTCGACAAACAACTGGGTGCTGGGAACCGGCATGTTCATGTACCCTCCTGGTGTGCTATCGAACCGTAATTTCTACGGCTTTTACAGTACAATAAACTTCCTTGCCTACGCCTAATTGCTGTTCAACAACAGATTTTTGGGTCACCACCGCGGCAAACCGAGTATTACCATTTTTCAAACTCAACCGTGCAATACCCGCATGGTTGCTGATCTCGGTGATTACAGCCCGCCAACAGTTACGAGCACTGGATTTTCTCGGCTCATCCACCGCCACGGTCACCGAATGTGGTGAGAATAATGCCACCGCCTCAGCTTGGGGTGTTCCCCACGGCAATCCCACCACCGTTAGTTCATCGGTATAACCAACAGCTAAATCATCAATAACCTGCACTTTGGTGCATTCAATTCGACACACTCCAATAAACTCTGCAGCGAACTGGTCTGGCGGGCAGCTAAAAAACTCGTCAACAGCCAGCGCTGAATGGATTTCGGCAGCAGTCATGGAAATTACCTCTTGGGCAAGCACCCCGATTTCAATGGGATTGTGACTAATCAGCACCACAGTGCGGTCACACAAAACGTAACCTAAGAGTTTGCGCCACTGTTCAGCACTACTGACATCAATTGCGGCGAGGGGTTCATCAAGAATCAATACCTCCGGTCGGGTGGCAAGGGCACGCAGTAATGCGATTTGAGCAGCCTGGCCGCCAGATAGATGCGCGGTAGGGACGTCGTAAAGCTCAAAGAGCCCAGCCGCGGTGAGCAGCTGCGAAGTGTGGGGTGAAACCATATTCAGTGCTTCAGCAACTGTGCAATGTGGGGGTAAAGCAGGGTTTTGCGTGAGCATTACCGGCGGTTTAACAGGCCCAGTGATATGAACCCTGAACTTTTCAGTGCGGGCATAACGGCCCGCAATAAGCGCAGCGAGAGTGGACTTACCGCTACCATTGGGGCCAATCAGCGCGGTACACACCCCGGGACTAATGTGCAGCGGGGTTCGATTGGAATGAACCGTGATTGCTGGTCCAGGGTGGTTCGGGGCGCATAAGTCACGGAGAGCGGCGCCATCAATAGCACCTTCATCAACCGCAACAATCTTATGCCCAGCTGCAGACCGAAACAGCTCCGGTAAAACGGTCAGCGCTAGACTACCGATCGCAACAGACATCAAAACCACCGCCAACACGTAGGCTTGGGCGGGTTCAACTTCTCGAAGCAAATAAATACCAATGGGCAGAGTACGAGTGACCCCCGGGAGCGAACCAGCGAAGGTGATGGTGGTGCCAAATTCGCCAAGCGACCGGGCAAAAGACAAACCTGCACCAGTAATAATGGCAGGAGTCAAAAGGGGCAACATAAGACGCCGAAAAACCTGCCCCGGCGACATACCCAACGCCACCGCAGAGCGGAAAATCTCTTTATCCAAACTTCGCAATGCTGCATCGACAGTGATAGTGACAAATGGCAAAGCAATAAAAGCATGGGAAACCACCACCCCGGCGAAAGTGAAGGCAAACTGGATCTGTAGCAGATCCAACAATGGAGCAAAAACACCCCGGCGACCGATAGCGGCACTTAGCGCCAGACCAGCTACCACCGGTGGCATAGCAAGCGGAAGATAGACCAAAAACCGAATGAACTGCGCCGCTTTTGGCGTGGTAGCCAGCCACACCGCCAACGGTACCCCCATGAGCAGAGTAAAAATGGTGGACAATACCGCAGAACCAAGTGTCACCACCAACATTTTCCTAGTACTGACCGCCGTCATAATCCCCGGAACAGCACCCACATCCACCCGAGTCACCAGCGCAACCAAGGGCAGAAACAAAAAAACCAGCCCCACACTGGCCAAAATTTTGACCAGCAGGGGTTGGACAAGCGGTCGAACCGGCGGCAAAGCAGAAGCAGTCACAGCACTAACCGGAAACCGGATCAAAACCGTGCTTTTCCCAGGTAACCGCGAAATCCTTGCCAGCTAGCAACCCAACAATTTCCGCTGCCTTAGCCTGATTCGCAGAATTTTTCACCACAGCCGCCATCAAAGTATTGCGGTGCTCTTGAGCATGAGGAATATCAATGCTGCGCACGGAATCACCCAAGGCAGCAGCATCAGTGGCATAAACCAAGCCCGCATCTGCCTCCCCAGAGGACACCTTGCCAGCAACATCCGACACCGACTGCTCCAATGAATCCGCCTGAATAGTGATGTTGTTGACCTCCTCTAGTTCCTTAGCCACTCGACCACAGGGAACCTGCTCATCATAGACCGTAATCACGGCATCCGCCGAACCAAGATCAGCAAAGGACGTGATCTTCGCCGGATTATCCTTAGGCACAATCACCACCAGTGAATTAGTAGCCACTTCCACCGGATCAACTACCACACCAGCCGCAATGGCCTTATCCATAGCCTCTTTGTCCGCAGAGATAAAAACATCACCAGGTGCGCCTTCCTCCAATTGACTCACCAACGTACCAGAACCAGCATTATTAAACTCCAAGCTGGTGTCTTCAACCTCTGCCTGCAAATCCTCATTAATCACCCGAGTCGAAGCAGCACCCATGATAATGAGTTGCTCTGCGGAGCTAGTACTACACGATCCCAGCAATGTGCCAGCTGCTACCGCACCAATGACCTGGACCACATCTTTCTTATCCACTGATGATCTCCTCAGGCACCATTCCACCGAGCCTCGTCGGCAAGCTGCTTTTTATTGGTTTGCACTGGCTCCCAAGCTACATGATTACGAGTGGGAGTCGTACGAATATCCCGCGACCGGTACACCACATAGGGGCGGGAAACATAACCAACCGGTGCGGAGAATACATGCACCAACCGCGTAAACGGCCACACCGCTAGCAAGGTAAAACCCGCCAACACATGGACTTTAAACTGCCACGGCACATCCGCCATCAATTCCGGCTGCGCATTAAAAATCAGCAGTTGACGCAGCCACGGAGAAATCGTTGCCCGGTAGTCATAACCATGCGCCCCGCCGAAAACCTGTGTGGAAACAGTAGCGAAAAACCCAGACAAAATCGCACAACTGAGAAACACATACATGACTTTGTCAGAACGTGAAGTGGATAAAAAGACCGTCCGATTAACCACTCGACGGTAGATTAACCCCACTAAACCCAATAACGCAGCAATACCAGCAATGGTGCCTGGGATAGTAGCAATCAGATGATACGCATGATCGGAAATCCCAACCGCTTGGGTCCATACCTTGGGAATAGCAAGACCCATGAGATGGCCAAGGATGACAAACATCATGCCATAGTGAAACAGCGGCGAAGATAACCGCAATAACGTAGATTCGTAAATCTGGGAGGAATGGGTAGTCCAACCGAACTGATCCGTGCGCCAGCGCCAGAACAGTCCAACGACAAAGGCCACAAGCGCTAGCCACGGGAACGCCACCCAGAGGAAAATATCGAGGGAGTTCATGGTGTTTTCCTTCTACTCTCGTCTCAATTCAGAGCAAATCCGGCTGCGCAGAAGGAAAAGGCAATTCGGTGGTAATACCCACCATTTCCATCGGCGGCCCACTCCGGATCAACTCCAAGAAGTTTGCTTTGATCTGGTCGTCGATTGGCGGTAGTGCAGCACACACCGCCGTCACAACATCTTCATAAGGGGAACTGAGCTGCGCTAATGCATGTCGCAGCACCTCAATACCATCGCGATGGGCAGCCAACATCCCAGTAGCCATAAGGTGACTTTCACCTTCTGCTCGGGCTGCTGCCTCAAGAACCACACATAGATGGTCAGGCAATTCTTCGCGTGCAATATGAAAACCTAAGGTTTCAATGGCTTCTTTAAACGCTAAGATTGCCGCACCGCGCTGCCGGGTGTCACCAACCGCATAGTAGCTTAAATACAGTGAACAGCGGCGACGTTGATCGAACGTATCCACATAGTGCGCCTCCAATTCCACACCAGTCATAGCTTCAGCGGCAGCGAGAAAACGCGAGAACCGCTCAGCAATAGGAGCAGGTAACTGCGAAATTTCCGGGGTGATAGCAGCCAGCCGAACGCAGAAATCCGCGCCGGGATAATCCAACAGCAAGGCAGCGATCATGAAGGTGCTTCGCCACTGTTGTTCAGAAAGCACAACTGATTCGGTGGGGGTGGGGATGACACCAGTGTGGGTACGCTGCTTCATGGTCACGCTCGGCTTTCTGAGGTCGGGAACATTGCGGTTGGGTGTTCGCCTTTGTTCCAGCTACCAAGGCTCACTGCCTGCGAACTGGGGGTGCAGGCTTCGGGTGCGCCGATTCCTAGGTCCGGAAGAGACATAATGCCTCGGGGAGTTTCTGGCGATGCGGTGGGAATGACATAGCGGTCGTCGTACTTAGCGATTGCTAATAGTCGGTACATCTCCATCATTTCTTTACCAGTCATCCCGACTGCAGTAGCGATATCCTCCTGTGGTGGATTGCCGAGGTTAATGTCACGCATATACGAACGCATGGCAGCTAATCGACGCAGCACCAACTCAACAGGCACGACATCTCCAGCGGTAAATAACCCGGCTAAGTAATCAAGCGGAATACGCATATTGGAAATAGCTGACAACAATACCTTGTGGTCCTCGCCGTCATTACCACTGGCGGTTACCGCATCGACTACTGGTGACAGTGGCGGGATGTACCACACCATAGGCAGAGTCCGGTATTCCGGATGCAGAGGCAATGCCACTTGGTAGCGGAAGATTAAATCCCAAATTGGTGATTGTTGAGCAGCCTCGATCCACGCATGTGGAATATTTTCGGCGATGGCCGCTTCCACAACCCGTGGATCATGTGGATCTAGGAATATATCCCTTTGCGCTTGGAGCAGATCGGTTTCGTTCTTGGTAGCTGCGGCGGTAGCAACTTGATCGGCGTCATAAAGCAATACGCCGAGGTAGCGCAGGCGGCCTACACAGGTTTCAGAGCACACAGTGGGTTGGCCGACTTCCAGCCGCGGATAGCACAGGGTGCATTTTTCGGCTTTGCCAGTTTTATGGTTGAAATAGACCTTTTTATAGGGGCAACCGGAAACACACATGCGCCAGCCACGGCAGCGATCCTGATCGACCAATACGATGCCATCTTCGGTGCGCTTATACATTGCGCCAGAAGGACATGACGATACGCAGGTGGGATTCAGACAGTGTTCGCAAATGCGCGGCAGGTAGAACATGAAGGTATCTTCGATTTCTTTCCGTACCGAAAGATTCATCTGCTTCAGCACCGGGTCGTCATCTAAGGTGGCGCCAGAGCCACCTAAGTTATCGTCCCAGTTCGAGGACCATTCAATGGATATAGGCCGACCATCGAGTTGGGACACTGGCCGCGCGGTGGGCTGGGTGGTTTGACCCGCTGGTGCGGTAATCAGTTTTTCATATTCATAGGTCCACGGTTCGTAATAGTCCGAAATCGTGGGCAGTTTGGGATTGTGGAAGATGGTAGCCAGCTTCTTCAGCCGACCACCGGCGCGCGGCTTGAGTTTGCCTGATGAGGTACGTACCCAGCCGCCTTCCCATTTCTGTTGGTCCTCCCAGCCGTAGGGGTACCCCACGCCGGGTCGGGTCTCGACATTATTGAACCAGACATATTCGGTACCTTCGCGATTGGTCCACGCTTGTTTGCACGTCACAGAGCATGTATGACAACCAATACACTTGTCTAGGTTCATAATCATCGCGATTTGAGCCATGACTTTCATTAGTATGAAACCTCCTGGGAGCGGCGCCGGATGCGGGTAACCTCATCACGGTTATTGCCGGTGGGGCCGATGTAGTTGAATCCATAGGTGAGATGACCATAGCCGCCCGCAACGTGGATCGGCTTAATCATGATGCGAGTCAAAGAATTGTGGGTTCCGCCACGACGCCCAGAACTTTCATTCAGTGGTGTGCCAGCAGTGCGTTCTTGGGCATGGTTCATAAATACTGTGCCCTCAGGGATGCGGTGGGAGACGATCGCCCGCGCCGAAACCACACCATTGCGGTTATAAGCTTCGATCCATTCGTTGTCTTTCACCCCGATCTTTGCGGCGTCTTTATCTGAAATCCAGATCACCTGACCGCCCCGAGAGATTGACAGTACATGCAGGTTGTCGTAGTACTGGGAATGAATTGACCACTTATTGTGGGTGGTTAAATACCGCACTGTGACTTCTGGGTTGCCATCCGCCCCACTGAGCAACTGGCCAGGGGAATGTTCGCCGTGCAGATGCAGGTGATCCACCGGTGGACGGAAGATCGGTAAGGCTTCACCATAATCAATGAACCAGTCATGATCGAGGTAGTAGTGCATCCGACCGGACAGCGTGTGGAAGGGCTTGAGGTATTCCACATTGATAGAAAACGCAGTGTAACGGCGGCCATCTTTTTTCACCCCGGTCCATTCTGGGGAAGTGATGACCTCAGCAGGGCGTTCTTTGATGGTATCCCAATTAATGCGCACAGCTTTGGTGTCCTTGGCCAGTTCCTGCAGTTGGGCAATCCCGGTGCGTTTGGCCTGGTTAGCAAAACCATTAGCAGCAACTTCACCATTAGAAACGCCAGATAAATGCAAGATCATGTCCACGGCTTTGATATCGGTATCCAATCGCGGACGCTCACCAACACTGGTGGTGCTGGTGCCATTGATTAGTTCTAGCTCTTCAACTTGCTTTTCGACGTTAAACGCAGTGCCATGTACCCCAGTGCCGAGCTTGGCAGTCAGCGGCCCTAAGTGGGTCCATTTTTCGTAGACCTTGGTGTAGTCGCGTTCTACTGGAACCAGTTTGGCCATGGTCTTACCAGGAACAAGACCTTCAACATCAAGATCTGGAATGATGCCATTAGGCATATTGAGCTCATCGGGGGAATCATGCCCCAAAGGTGAGGTAACAATGTCGGTTTGGGTGCCCAACCACTCGCCAGCCATATCCGAAAGCGCAGCGGATAGGTCTTTGAATACTTCAAAGTCAGTGCGGGCTTCCCACGGCGGATCAATGGCGGCATTGAAGGAATGCAGGAATGGGTGCATGTCGGTGGAGGACATGTCGTGTTTCTCATACCAAGTGGCTGCTGGCAAAATGATGTCCGAGCTTAGAGTCGTAGAGGTATTACGGAAATCAGTGGTCAGCATCAAATCGAGCTTGCCCTTGGCTGCCGTTTCCCGCCAGACCATTGTTGTAGGTCGGTCTTTTTCTTTGACTTCCTCAGCGCTAGCATCGGAGTCAATGCCGAGCATGTGGCGAAGGAAAAACTCCGTTCCTTTTGCAGATGAACCAAGCAAATTGGTGCGCCAATTCAGCAGGATGCGCGGATAGTTAACCGGGTTGTCAGGATCCTCACAAGCGAAGCGGAGGCTGCCCTCTTTTAACTCGTTGAGCACATGCTCATTGACCGGGATGCCTTTTTCTTTAGCTTCTTCTCCCAGTACCAATGGGTTGCGGTCGAATTGGGGATAGGAAGGCATCCAACCACGTTTCATAGCTTCGACTAGGGTATCAGCGGTGGTCTTTTCGCCCACTGCGCCGCGGTTGGCAAGTGGGCTGGCTAGGCGTGCTGCTTTGGTGGAGTCATAGCGCCACTGATCTGTGGTGAGGTAATAGAAACCAGTGGTAATCATCTGTCGTGGCGGCCTAGACCAGTCAGTAGCAAAGGCATATTGTGCCCAGCCGTTCATGGCGCGTAGTTTTTCTTGCCCCACATAGTGAGCCCAACCGCCACCATTAACCCCTTGGGTGCCACACATACTGGTCAAGGCTAGGAAGGTGCGATAGTGGCAGTCTGCGTGGAAGTAGTGATTGACACCAGCTCCCATAATGATTTGCGAGCGGCCTTGAGAATCAATAGCGTTTTGGGCAAATTCAGTGGCAATGCGGATGGCAGCGTTCGCTGGGACCCCAGTCAGTTCTTCCTGCCAAGCCGGAGTACCGACCTCGCTGGCATCAAAAAAGTCTTTGGGCCAAGAACCAGGAAGGTTAAGTTCTTCGCGGTTGACTCCGTAATGGGCCAGCATGATGTCATAAACCGTGGTGATCTTGCGGCCGTCGACAAGCTTATAAGGCACGCCTCGGGTGACAATGCCAGCGCCAACCGAGGACTCAGGGTCGGTAGCATCAGCGGGCAGATCGAAACGCGGTAGCGATACCTTAATCACGCCATCTGGGTGTGCCTCCGCAACCGACATCACGGGATCCACACCATCAAGGGTGAGATTCCATTTGCCTTCCCCAGTTGGACCATAGCGGTCAGCTAAGGTGCCGCCTGGGTCTTTGACTACGCCAGATTTGTCCAGCACCAATAGTCGGTGGGTGGCATTTTCAGTATCAGCCAGCGGCGGATAGTTGCTGGCTGTGAGGAATTTTCCTGGAGTGATGGTGCCATTGGCATCGGCTAGTTCCACTAAGAAGGGCGCGTCAGTGAACCTGCGCATGTAGTCCAAGAAGAAAGGTTCACGACGCTTTGTGTGGAAGGTGGATAAAATAACGTGTCCCATAGCAAACGCCAAGGCACCATCGGTACCGGGTGCTAACCGGAGCCATTCGTCCGCAAACTTGGTATTGTCGGCAAAGTCTGGGGATACCACTACCACTTTGGTGCCCTTGTAGCGAGCCTCGGCCATGAAGTGAGCATCAGGGGTGCGGGTCACTGGGAGATTTGAACCCCACAACACAAGATAGGAGGAGTTATACCAGTCACCAGATTCTGGAACATCGGTCTGATCGCCGAAAGTTTGTGGGGAGGCCGGGGGCAGATCGGCATACCAATCGTAGAAAGATAGGGCCACACCACCAATAAGCTGCAAGAAGCGGGTGCCAGCTCCATAAGAAACCTGCGACATAGCTGGAATCACGGTAAAACCAGCGATCCGATCAGGGCCATATTGCTTCAATGTATATACGTGTGCCGCAGCAGCGATTTCAATGGCTTCCTCATAAGGGATGCGCACCAAGCCACCCTTACCGCGTTGTGAAACATAGGCTTGGCGTTTTTCTGGCGTTTCGACGATCTCCCGCCAGGCTAATACTGGGTCGCCGAGTCGTGCTTTGGCCTCACGGTACATCTCCACTAACACCCCGCGGGCATAAGGGTAGCGAATTCTTGTTGGTGAGTAGGTGTACCACGAGAAAGATGCACCGCGTGGACAGCCACGTGGTTCATAATCGGGCATGTCTTGACCAGTAGTGGGATAATCCACGGCTTGGGATTCCCAGGTAATCACGCCGTCTTTGACATAGACTTTCCATGAGCATGAGCCAGTGCAATTCACCCCATGTGTGGATCGGACCATCTTATCGAAGGCCCACCGGTCTCGGTAGAAGACATCCGCTTGTCGACCACCTTTCAAGAAGATTTGTTGACCTTCTTTACCGGTCTCGCCTTTGCGGAGATAACTGCCGAGTTTAAAGAGGGGATTGGGCTTGATGTCTTGGGGGTCAGCCATTTTTAAGCTCCCATCGTTGTGGAGTTGTAAAGATTAACCGGGGAAGGGGGCGTTGGGTCGGGCATAAAAGACCCAAACCAAACACGTAGCGATGGCGAAATACACCACACAGCCAATGAAGAACGTCAGTGGGGACATGAGGGAAAGCAAAACGCCAACCACAAATGGGCCAAAAGCACCAATGGCACCAGTCCAGCCAATGACCCCACCAGCTTGGCGTTTTGGTAAGATCATGGGCATTTGTTTGAAGGTGCCAGCATTACCTAAGCCGGTGAAGAAGAACATAATCAACATGGACCCTAAGAACCACGTGAATTCACTGGGGTTGGAAGGGGTGACGAACAGCGCCGCGATTGCGGTAAAAACAGTCATGCCCAAACAACCAACAAAAGTCCAAATGGCTCCACCGAATTTATCGCATAATGGTCCCCATAATGCGCGGATTAATGCGCCGATGAGTGGGCCGAGGAAGGCATAAGCTGCGCCTTTAGGGAGATCATCGTAGCTACCAGCGAAGCTGGAGGATTCGCCAAAGAGATTATTAATGAGCAACGCCATTTGAGCCGCAAACCCAGAAAATGCGCCGAAGGTCATGAGGTAGACAATGGTGAGAATCCAGGTGTTTTTATTGCCGAAAATGTCGATCTGCTGCCGGAAGTTAGCTTTGACCGGGACATCTTTGAGCAATAAAAACGCGAGGATTGCGGCGAAGATGGTCCACGGTATGAGGAATACTGCTGGGTTGTGGACCCAGATTTCCTCTCCGCTCTTGGTAATCTGTGGCGCAATGGAACCCATGCCAATCAGTGAAAATCCCATCAGCATAGGAGCAACTAATTGGATAAAAGAAATGCCGAAATTACCTAAACCGGCTTGCAGGCCCAGTGCAGTGCCAGCCATTTTCCGGGGGAAGAAATAACCAGTAGATGGCATATAGCCGGAAAAGGCACCACCACCGACACCGGAAATGAAGGATAAAACCATAAACCACCAAAAAGGTGTGGAGGTGGTCTGTACTGCGAAGAACCAGCCCAGCATGGGAATGATGAAAATCAGTGAAGATAGAGTAACTAGCTTTCTAGTGCCAATAACTGGTGGTAAGAACATGAACACCATGCGAAGAAGACCGCAGGACAAACCTGCGATTGATGCGATCCAATACAATTGCCCCTTGGATAGGTTATAGCCG
The DNA here is from genome assembly GCA_041854705.1 of Corynebacterium sp. Taxonomy (GTDB): domain Bacteria; phylum Actinomycetota; class Actinomycetes; order Mycobacteriales; family Mycobacteriaceae; genus Corynebacterium. The sequence goes on along the minus strand of JBHACV010000200.1, from coordinate 12,018 downwards.
ATGGTATTTAGTTGTGGTGCAATTGCGGAAACTAGGTACCACGTAGCAAAACCAATGAACAAGCTATAGGTGGAAACCCACAATGTGGTCCATGCAATTTTTTTATCCCAAGTCGCTGGTTCTTCTGGATTCCACCCATGAAGAACTTTGCTAGAAGTATCAAGCTGTGCCATGATGCGCTGCTTTCTTTCGTGACAATGGTGGCGATTTTGCGTAAACCGCAAAGTGGTTTGAGAGTTATAGAAATGTCATCTGACGCTCTTTCCATCCAGAATATCGTGATAACTGGAGGCGCGCAGCGATTATCACGGAAAAATTAGTTTTAACCCATCAGATGTGTGGTTTAACAGGTATTATAGGCTTAATAAACGTTTTATCTATTCTTCTTATAGTGGCTTGTCATGCCGCATTTGCGAAGAACGGTTGTATGCAATCAAAACTGGACCCGGGGGACGGGGCTATAGTTAGTTTGCTGCCCGTGTGTTTGGTGAGACTGCAGCGATTTATAAAGACGCCATTTATTAGGTAGGAAGTTAGCTTATTGCATAAAAGGCGTATTAAGCTTTTGGGTTGGCTAGCACACCAAGGAATACCGTTGAGGTGTCGTGTTTTTGTTGGTGGTTGAACCGCCCTAGGTTTTGTTCCTAGGTGTTTGCCTTGTTTTCCATTATGTCTTGTTGGTGGTTGGTGTTCCAGTATTTTGTTTCGACCTTGATTGGTGTGCGGTAGTCTAGGTTTTTGTGGGGTCTGGTTTCATTCCATCAGTTAACCCATTGGAACGTGGCGATTTCGGCTTCTGCAGCATCAAACCATCTGCGGGCATTGATGAGTTCATTTTTATCAGGAGCTGTTGATGTTTTCTGCTAGGGCGTTGTCATATGAGTCCTTTGGCGGTGCCGGTTGATGCGGTCATTCCAGACTTGTCAAGCCGCTGATGGTAGACAATGCTGACGTACTGTGTTCCATGGTCAGCATGGTGAATCAGCCTGGTAGTTTCTCTAGCTGAAGTGATTGCCTGGTTAAGGGCTTGCAGCGGTAACACTTGCGTACGCAGTGAATGTGATAATGCCCAGCCGACAATCTTGCGGGAGAATACATCGGTGACAAACGCGGTATACACAAACCCCTTACGGGTACGCACATAAGTGATATCTTACAACCCACAACCGGTTCGGGGCATCAGCTATGGAAAATTTTTCGGTTAACTCAATCCTGGTCGTAGATGAAGGTGTTTTCGCTTTTCTGGTAGTTGTCGGAGGCGCCCCCTTTTTTGCTTTTACCACCTACCTCCTGCCAGAGGTATTAACCCTGGCTGTTTGTTCATCGTCTAATCTCAATGCCATCGCAGACCAAGTGCGTGCCACATTTTGCGGACACCATACACACTGTCATTTCGCAGCATGAACCTTCTTTAATACGCTCAACAAGACCCCGTATCTCGCACTGTACGCGCACTAGGGCCACATACGTTTCGCATCCCGAAATCCCACATAAGGTAATAAAACCTGCGTTTATGCTCATTGTTGAACGTCACACAGATGAACTCGACTTAAGAAACGATCACGATACTGGTCAATGAACCGGATCATTTCTTCACGATTGTGGGTCGAGTATCTGATTGCGAAAAAGCTGACGTGGCCTTCAACAACTCATTAGTATCACGCAGTTGTTGATTTTCTCGGTGCAACCTCGCATTTTTCAGCAATAACATCTACCCCGGCACGTTCTACTGCCCTACCGCCACGACGAGCCCGTTGCACCCACTGGCATGCAGTGTGCCACGATACCCCAAGCTTCCGTGCCACAAGTTCACACACTACCTACAATGACAGATTCTCCGCCAGAACCCGGTCCTCAACAAGACAAACCACACAATCTTTAACATCCTGATCAAACTTCCTAGGCATACTCCAAACTTTCCCACCTACTCAAACAGAAGAAAACCCAGAACACCTCACTTAAGGTAGAGACCTCGTACTCCCAGGCTACTTCTTGGCGAGTCTTTCCAAGCACCAACACCACATCAACGCACTGCTGCTTGAACTGTTCTGGATAAGCCTTGGCATACTCCCAAATCCTTGTCGTTTACGGGTTTTCCCGCCAACAACAATCATGACGTCTCACACCCAAGTACCGACCCCTGCCGTACAAGCGGCCTAATCAGAAAATAATAGAGTTTTACCGTCAACAAAATTTGACACAGCCCAATCATCACCTACTACCACCAACTCTACGAAAGTAAAACGCAGTTTCCGAATTATGAAAACCGACCTCGATGCCCGACTCATGTTCGTACACCAAAAAGACTCCAGCGCAGCACACCTAGAAATGGTCTTCGTCGCACTAGCACTCAGCCACACCATGCAAAAAGCAACCAGCAAAAGCCGAGAATACATCATAAAACCCTCGTCAACCGACGCGACGGACTATTCGAAGACCCCCACGGACACAAATACATCGACCCAGCAAAAATACCACCACAACTCCAAACACTCTCATATACCTAATATGCAACCTAGGTTGTCAGCAAAGTAACTTCTTTGCCAAGCCTATCTTGCTCGGCACTTTCGTTCGGATCCAATTCCCCTTCGATTCAGATCTAGTACGCTCATATTTAGCCTTGACCCATTTACCTAGTAACTCGGCACCAGACTGAATTCACAAGCAACCTCAACGATCGTTCTATCGGTATCAATTACAAGCCACACGGTACTCTGTAGTGTATCTTTTCCTCGTTACCATGATGACGAACATTCCTTCTTAAAGCGAGACCAAACCCGCTAACTCAGATGCCCACTACCCAAGGGTAACCCAGACACACAGTACCAACCACTCCTAATCGACACCTATAACACTTACACTACATATCCACAACTTACAGGCAACCCCAACCGGACTGCATGATACAAAAGTATCTTGTTTCCATGTTCCCATTGAAAGTTGTAAATGTTCAGCTTATGTTGGTGCAGTAGAGATGAATTTTAGTGGAAATATTTTCAATCACTTTAATACATTCTCTAAATAGTCAAATGCAATTCCGCAAGTGGCATCCAGATTACTTACATTCGAAAGGAGAGCTAATGCTCACAAACAAGGTAAACCGCGATCAAGAAAAGGGAGCCATACCAGTCGAAGAGGATGGCTTCATTACATCTGTAGCCAAGCCCATGACGTGTACAATAACAGCCACTGTGCGTGTGACAATACGAGTATGTCAGCGCATTATGCGCCACATGAGGCGCACACAGCGTGGATCTGAAGTAAATGTGTAAGACAGCGATTATCGATTGATAGACTGGAGCGAATGGCATTGATTACTAATCTAGGTATGCGATTCCATATGGATCCTCTGAGAACGGCAGAGCGCGCCTGCGCCATCGCCCAGCTCTTATCCACTCTTGAGTCATTCTCGGCGGAGGAGCGAAAGTATGGGGGAATTAACGATTGGAACCTTACATCGATTTTAGATGGATCTAGATTTTCCATTAAAGACGAAGTTTTTCGCGAGATCTTCATTCGTGGGAATTTTATAGCTAGGGTTGCTGCATCTTTTGCCTTGATTCTGCCGACAGGTAACGGGGTACGTTTGGGCGCCACAGGCATCAGTGCCTTGTCTCAACTACTAATAAACAAATATACAATCAATGGCAGTGACGGCGCTGAACAGTATAGTGCGATAATTTTTGCCGCTTGTGCCATGGGTAGAACCGACAAAGGCAAGAACGTTGATTTGGCAGTTGATTTCGTCGCTGCCCAAACTGTGTTGAGCTACTTTGTGGCAGGTGCAGTCAAATGGTTAGGATCAGAATGGCGCAATGGAACTGCGGTTGAGAGAGTTATCCGAACTAAGACTTATGGCTCACGAACTTTTTACCAACTCCTCAGAAGGTGGCCCCGCGTATCAGAGACACTCACGCATCAGACAGTTGCTGTTGAGGTACTATTTCCACTGCTGGTCATATCTAAATACACTCGACTGCCAGCGCTTACGACGATGTTTCTCTTCCATGCCGCAAATGCACGTCTGATGGGTTTAGGACGTTTCTTCATTGTTTTCACTTCGACCTACCCTGCAGTTCTTGCATCATTCGGTTCGCGGGAGGAAAAAACCAAATGACGTTATTCTACCAGCGTACTGTGCTGCTCGGTGCAGCGGCTCTTTCTTTGTTAAAGCTTGGGGAAATTGCCAATGACGTTAGCTCAATCCAAATATCAAAAACTTGGATTTTCAGACGGACTACGAGTCCCACTGGGAATGATCTCGGCATCTTTACAAAATACGGAAGTAAGCGAAATGCCGTGTTTATAATGGTTCATGGCATGGGAAATTCATCACTTACCATGGCGCGTCTGGGTGACGTGTTGGTAGAAGATACCTGTAATACAGTTATCCGTTACGACCGTGCCGGATATGGATATTCTAGTATCGGAACGCAGGAGCCATTTTCAATATCCGAAGCGATCCGAGATTTGGAACACATTATTTCAGAGGTCATTGAAGATCATAAACAAGTCGTCTTGATTGGCTATTCGCTCGGCGGATTCATAGCACATAAATACATGGAAGATCGAGATTCCAGTGACAACTTTTCAGCCGTATTGATAGAACCAACACATCCACAAGAAGCAGTAGCAAGTCCTGCTCATAGGCTTGGGCTTGTTATGAGCTTAAGCGCTGTGGAACAACGCAGGTCTGTTTCCTACCTAGGCGGAGAACTCCTAGATCGGACAATTGGCCCAGATAGGTCCAGATATCCTAATGACAAATATGTTACGGCGATCCGTAGGGAACGTCGCACTTGGCGTTGTCTAAAAGCTACAAATCGTGAACTCAAGACGATCATAAATTTACTTCTTGATGGAGAGCTGCTGAATGCACCGAAGGCAATGCATTCCGTAAAAGTCATCACTTCAGATGATTCAGCCAAAGAGAAAAATCAAAGTGATCTTTTCCGCAGTTTTACCGCAAGCGAAGAGTCGTTTCTTTTGATCAAAGATTCTAACCATGATGATATTCTAATGAAACGAAAAAGCATCAATGAGATAAGTTCTTTTACAGTGAAAGGCATGGTGCAGGCATGATTAGAAATACAGTTTCATGGATACTTGGCGGATGGTTTATCCTGTCACTTCTAGGCCAACATCCAGGAGGTAATCACAGAAATAGAATTTTATTATACCATCTCAGCTCAACGATATTTATGCCAAACTGGAGTTTCTTTGCCCCAAATCCTGGCGTTCATGATGATCACCTGTTCTATCGATTCGTTTCGAAAATGAATGGCAGCACTTCTGAATGGCGCGAACTGCAGGTTCCGGAAGAGAACAAGTACGTCGCTATGTTCTATTCTCGCAAGTCTAGAGAACTAAAAGGTATCATTGATATTTTTTCAACATTAGAGTATGTGGAGGGTAACAACAAACAACAGTCAAAGGCCGTGGCACCCGTTACGGCAGCCGGCAGACAAGCAATAGCAAACTTCATTTTAAAACGTGTTGAGAGTGAGCATTGCCCTGATGCCACGCTTGAGGTGTTATTGGTCAGATCAACAGGCTATGAAGAAAACACGGATCCTATTTACCATTACCGCTTTTCATTTGATACTGCTAGGTGACTGCAACGGTTACTGATGGTGGTTTAAGGTGTTGTGAGATTAAGGGTTGTTAGTGGGGTTTAGGAAAGTTTTTTCTGGGATTGCTGGGTTATTATCGCTGGCGGTTGTCTTGTCTTTAGTGGCCGCTGTTGTCACACTTGTTCAGCCTGGTTTTGTTGGCCGGTTTATTAGTTCCGCCGGGGAAGATACTGCGTTGGCTTCGCTGGGAGTTCTTGTAGGTTTGTTGGTGCTATCGTCAGCATTATCTGCTGTTCAAACCTATGTTGTTTCTGTTGCTGCTGACAAGGCTGTTTTTCAGATACGAAAATCATTGATTAGCCAGGTAATTTCTCTTCCGATGGTTGAACATGATCGGAGAAATTCTGGTTCGTTTGTTACTCGGCTGACATCGGATACCTCGATTGTAAGTACAGCGGTTTCGACTGGGTTGGTTGATTCCGTTGGCGGTGTGGCTGTTATCGCTGGTGCTGTGGTTTATATGGCGATTGTGGATCTGTGGTTGTTTGCCATTGTTATGGGCATTCTCTTTGTTATGACGGTGGTTGTAGTTAGTGCATCTGCGAAAATTGAAAGTCTTTCTGAACAGGTACAGGATCATCTTGCCACCTTCGGGTCGGTGCTACAGAATGGTTTGGGGGCAATCCGTACTGTGAAGTCTCTTGGTGCTGAAAGTGTTTTGAAGTCGAATCTCACTACCAGCGCTTATGAGGCATATTGTGCTCGGAAGAAGATGAGCCTGACGGAATCTGTCCTAGCTCCAGTGAGTGAACTTGCGACGTACCTTTCATTGGTGGTTGTCATGGTGCTCGGTACACTTAGGGTTACTAGTGGTAGTTTATCTGCGGAGAATCTCGCTGTTTTCTTAACTTTGCTGTTTCTGACTATTCTTCCCCTGACACAAGTAGCTTCTGCGGTGGCTGCTTTCAGGGAGGCCAAAGGGGCGCTTGGTCGAATAGATGAGCTTCTTAGCCTGCCTTCGGAGGCTAGAGACACCTTGGTGGAACCTTTAACACTTGATGATCGGCCTAGTGAATCACTTGCTTTTGATAAAGTTTCCTATAGCTACGGGAGTGAACAGGTACTTAAGGAAGTATCTTTCGAGGTGACTCCTGGAGAGAAAGTGGCAATTACCGGTCCGTCTGGCACTGGTAAAACCACGCTTTTTTCTTTGGCGCTTGGCTTTTATGCGGCAGACAAAGGAGACATCCTTGTAGCTGGTCGATCTATATCAAAGTGGAGCTTTGTTGAGCTGCGTCGGTTCATTGCCTACGTTGAGCAGGAACCAGAACTTCTTCCCGGGACACTGGAGGAGAACTTAGTGTTAGGACTTGATCAGCCACCAAGCTTGTCAGAAATCCTTACCGTACTGAGAAAGGTTGGGTTGTCTTCTTACGCAAACCCTCAGGGGCTGCAATTCCAGATTGGTGATCGCAATGTAGGCCTATCCGGTGGTGAGAAGCAACGAATAGCAATTGCTCGTGCATTGCTACGCCGTTCGCCGATCATTTTAGTAGACGAACCAACCTCTGCCCTAGATAGGGACTCTGGAACTCAAGCAATCAGTGCGCTCCTAGATAGCCCGGCGACAGTTCTACTTGTAACTCATGACCTACATGTGTCAGACCGTGCTGATAGAACCCTTTACTTGAATCAGAATATGCAAATCGCCCTTGAAAATACAAAGGAGGTCTGACAAATGAGAAACAACCGATACATTGTTACTGGTGGTACTAGGGGAATTGGCCGAGCCATCGTGAACCGGCTTATCGAGGATAACAATGACGTTATGTTCACGTGGTTGGAGTCTGAATCAGAAAGCAACGATATCATCGAGCTAGGGAGTCAAAAAGGTCTGGTCGTGGAAGCATTCCAGTGTGATCTAACCGATCTGAATCAGACAGCACATTTGGCATCTGAACTTACGCAACGAGGACCTTATGACGGCCTAATTAACTGTGCAACAGGCAGGGTAAAACTTGAGTTGATCGAGAATTCTTCCATAGAACAGTGGAAGGAATCCCTTTCGATCAACCTACTGAGCCCATTAATTCTTTGCCAAGAATTAATGGGCTCCTTGAGGAAAGGTAGCTCCATCATAAATTTCTCTTCGCCCAATGTTCAGATTTGTCAAGAAGGCACCGCGGCATATTCTGCTTCAAAGGCAGCGCTAGAGATATTCTCAAAGATATTAGCACGGGAAGCTGGAGTGTTGGGCATACGCGTTAATACAGTGAGACCTGGACCTACATTGACCGATGGAATGCTAGCTATAGCGGAAGGGCCTGAGGAAATCGAACAATTAACCCTTGCAACTCCATTGGGAGGCATAGCGAAACCCGAACAGATTGCCGACGCAGTCATCGCATTGTGCAACCACGACAATCGGTGGGTTAGTGGTGATTGTCTCAATGTTTCAGGGGGCTTATTTTAAAGATGTCTTTGATTGAAATCGACAATCTAGTTGTTTGGAGCCCATCCGCCCACCGTATACTCGACCGAGTTTCTCTTTCGGTTGGTACGAAAGAGAAACTCGCGCTCATAGGTCCCAATGGATCCGGAAAAAGCACTTTCCTAAACGTACTGGCGGGTCATATAAAAACATTCTCAGGAGCCGTAAAGATTTCGCAGTCGGTGCTCCTTGTTAAACAGCAGTACAACAGCGGTCGTGTGCTTGACATCGTACTTGCTCCCCATAGCCAACTCATAAAGGATACCTATGAAATTATCTTGCAGGGTTTTGACAATAGTAATCGTTACTTGCGCGCTCTAGAGATCTGGGATGACCTTGATGGATATTCTTTGCAGGCCGAGTGGGATGAGCTTACACTCAGAACCTGTGGTGTTCCATTCGAGCAAATCGCGTTGGAAGGTGTCGGAAGACTATCTGTAGGGGAACGCAAACTACTAGCGTTACAATCGGCTCTACACAGCCGGAAAAATATCTTGCTGTTTGATGAACCCGAAAGCACTCTTGATATTGTCGAGCGGGATTTTCTTGAGCAGGAGATCAAGCAATCCCACAAAACAATCATTTTTTGCTCCCATGATCGGCGACTTCTGGCGAATTACGTTGGTCGCTTTCTTGTCTTTGAACCCCGAAGAAATGGTACGGTGTGCTGGGAGTTTATGGGAAGTTTTTCTGATCTTCCTGTTGAACAACAGATTCGACTTGAGCGTATCAATGTTCAACAGGAACAGCAGAAAAATGAAAGGTTGAAGTTAGAACTCCATTCGAAAGACATGTCACGCCGAGCAAGCTACAACGACAAGATGAGCACGCGTTCTCGAAGTGCGAAAACTCGATTGGAGCGTTTCAACAGCGATCAGACCAAAATCTATAAACGTGAACTCCGCCCCTCAGTCTTTAATTTCAACGCCTCGAACCGAAGATATGTCTTCTCCGTCTCCGTTTCTTCGGAACACCGTATAGGTAAAGAATTGTCGGTGACTCTGTCACCTGGAACTCAAGTTGGACTTGTTGGGCGTAATGGCTCAGGAAAATCCACTCTGCTCGCGTCAGTCGCAAGGCATCTCGGTATGGAGATAAACATGGATGACTGGCTAAAAACGGACGTAAATGTGCGAGTAGAAGAAATTACTAGCACTGGCCTTCCCCCAAAAGTGGGCATTTTCTCTCAGGACAATCTAGGTACAGGCTTCGCAGGCCGAACTGTTCTCGATATCGCGTGTGAAAGTGTCCAGTCTGTTAACTGTTTAAGGGCAGATGACCTTCCGTGGATGCTCAACAAAATCGGCATCGCCCACTTACAACAAGAACGCTACGAAGACCTCTCTGGTGGAGAACGAGCCCGTGTACAGCTGATGATCCTCACGCTCTCCGAATTCGATCTTCTGCTCCTAGATGAACCAACTGAGAACCTAGATATCGATGCAGCGATAGCCTTCCAAAGCGGCATTAATGACTACTCTGGCTGCGTCATTGTTGCCAGTCATGACCGAGATTTGCTTGAATCAGTGGACTATATCGTTCGATTAGGACATTAAAATGACTGATTATTACCACCGGCCCAGAGCTGTTGTAGTCGGCGCTGGCCATAACGGACTGACCGCCGCGATAGTGCTTGCTCGCGCTGGCTGGGAGGTTGATGTCTATGAACGCTCACGTAATCCAGGTGGAGCAGCGACCTCAGGTGAAGTCTTTGGGACCGGGACCATCGTCGATTTTGGTGCAGCAGCCCATCCACTAGGTGTGGCTAGTCCAATCTTTAAGGAACTTAGACTGGAGGAGCATGGCCTTAGGTGGGCACACTCGATGTACCCGTTGGCGCACCCGCTTGATAACGTCCCTGCAGTACTGCTTCATCGTTCCCTCGCTGATACTGCCGCAGGACTCGGCGTGGACGCATCTGCTTGGCGGCGTCTACATGGCCATATCGTTAGCCATATTGATGCTCATCTAGAGAACTTTCTTGCTCCGCTGTTGCGTGTACCACCCCACCCACTGCACATGGCCAAGTTCGGAATACCAGCGTTTGCTCCGGCAAATCTACTTGGTAAAGTGTTGTTTCGTGACGAACCTGCTCGGGCTCTGCTGACCGGTAATGCCATACATGCGATCGTTCCACCGAGTCAAGCGCTCACTGCTGCTTTTGGCACGCTGTTTGCTGCACTGGGTATGAGCCGTGGCTGGCCGGTTGCAGTCGGAGGAACCCAAGCAATCATTGATGCACTTGTCTCTGTAGCCAGGGAATATGGTGTGCGCATCCATCTCACTTGTGAGGTCACGCACTTACACGAACTTCCGGTTCACGATGCTGCAATCCTAAATCTCACCCCACGACAGATTCTTAATCTTCCTGGCGTCGATCTTGGTCGTGGAGTCCGCAGCCGCTTCAGCCGCTGGCGCTACGGGATGGGTATCTTCAAAGTCGATTATCTTCTCACTCAACCTGTACCGTGGAAGGACTCCCGTGTCTGTGCAGCCACTACTGTGCATGTTGGAGGCACTGCGTCAGAAATTGACCACGCGGAAAAACAGGTGCAAGCTGGAAAACTTCCAGATAAACCCTTCATTATGGTCTGTCAGCAACAAATAGCCGACCCGACTCGAACTCAAACCGGTCATGTGCTATGGACTTATACTCATGTACCTCACGGTTATGAAGAAACTCACCCTGACGAAGTTACATCTCTCATAGAGTCGCAGATTGAGCGTTTCGCCCCGGGATTCCGAGAGATGATCGTTGACAAACACTCAACCAGCCCCATGCAGCTGGAGGCATGGAACCCCAACCTTATCGGCGGTGATATCGCTGGAGGTGCGATGGCTGGAGCCGGCGCTTTGCTGCGGCCTGGGCTTACAACCCAGCCATACCGCGTCGGTGCGAAAACCTTTCTGGCATCCGGTGCCACTCCTCCAGGTGCTGGAGTGCATGGAATGCCGGGAGCACATGCCGCTTACGCAGCCATATTTGCCCGACGACAGCATGGTTAGTTGCATTTACCAGTTGAAAAGAAAATTTCTGACTGAGATGATACCGCTTATGATCGGAGTAGGAATCATGGCAATCCCACTGGGTAAATGACGTAACCCCATGTTAAGCAAATGGGTAAACCAGCTTTTGACCCGAGCCGGTTCTAGGTAGGTGGTGAAGATCACTCTTGACATTGTGGCATAAGGCAGAAAATACTATTTTTCATACTGATCGAGGCTAGACACAATATACCGGTGAGTATTTTATTTGTTATGTGTAAGCAAACTAGGTTCAGCTCTCCAACAGTAGAATCGATTAATGGCTTAAAATAGCGGTGTAGCTCAAGTAGTTTTTCATCACCACTTCAGCGCAAAAGAACCAACTCAGATCCTTTCTGCAACACCTCACAACGTTGCAGTTGCTATCAACTACGTAGTTAAACGACTGTCACCACCAAGGACTTCCCCATAAGAACAAACTCGGCTTAAGTGGCTCTTCTCGGTTTAGAGTGTGTAGCAAACCAGAAGCTATCTGGGTGGGGGTGAGGGGTAACTGATACATAAACCAGTGTTTCACGGCATAAAAACGGGCCTTGCACTCGGTAGAACAAAGGTGTCCAAACCATCAACTACCAAATACAAGGACCCTAACCATGCATACTACCGACTCCTACCTCGCTTCCACCATTTGCCGCACCATCGAACTCGGCCTTGTCATCACCGGAGCCCACACCACACGGAAATACACCCGCCTCTACGTCACCCCTACCGACCCGATCAACGAGTGCCCAACCTGTACCAAGCCCGGCACCCTCGGCGATCACACCCCGCGCACTCTATGTTGATCTACCTGGTGTGGGCTGGGTTTTTCGGGCCATGTGACTTGAGTGTCTTCCCCGATCACCCCGGCATGGGGTAGGAAGATAGAAAGCGATGAAGAAATTCAAGAAACACACCCCGGAACAGATC
>JBHACV010000199.1:0-28374 GCA_041854705.1 Corynebacterium sp. | reverse complement strand
AGAATAAAACTTACTCTGCCTGCGCTTTTGTTGAGCAATCCCTCGTTTTAAGGTTCTATTTCTATAGTGGGATTTTTCAAAAAAGCTCCCATTAGCTGGAATTTGTAACGTTTTTAAAAAGGGTATTCTTGCCGCGGAAGCCCCAATTTCTGAGAAAGTATAAAGAATTTACTATGATATTCTAAGTTTTGAAAAAGTGCAGGTTATGCGCCCAATTTAAAACTTTGTTCTACAAAAGGTTCAAGATACTCGCTACCCCCGTTTGTCAAATGGATCGCGAGTGACATGACCGAAAAAGCGTGGAAAGGCTGATGGATGATTTGGGGTGGCAATGGAGACAGGTGCTGCGCTTTGGGACGCCCGACTTGTGGCTTACCTGCGCTATGCGCTAAATGGGGTTCAAAGTATGTGCTTCGACTATGTGTCTTTGGTTAGGAAAGTTGGAAGGTGTCGAATCGACGTTTGGGTGTTAACGCTTATTCATGATCGTGGAATCCCGATAACCTGGCAAGTGATATTTAAAGTGGTGGAGATTCTTAGGCGACTAGTAATAAATGAAGATGTTGCTGCTAGGTTTGTTGCTGAAATGTGCTGTGGACTAATTGCTGCTGATTGTGTTGTGTAGTTGCGATTTGTGTAGTTTTTGCTGGAAATGCCAAGGGGATCGGCCATATTTATCCTACGGCTACCCGCAGTAACTAAGGCTCTCACAGTAGATGCATGTACTGATTGGCGAGCTGTTCTTTGTTTGACCAGATCACAGTGAGGCGGCTGATGTTGGAGACTCCATTTGGTTATGCCGCTGTAAAACTCATAAGAACCCATAAAAACAGAGAACGCTTTTGGTAAGTGGCAAATGGTCGAATTGGGGTAGGGGAAGCGACACTTTTGGTGATGATTGGTGGTTTTGGGTGCGTGGTATCCCATTGCTTCTTGCTTTATGGTGTGACAGCTTTGCTGTAGCAAGCGCTATTTCTACTGGCCACGGGGATTAAGTTCATGGAGTGGGTTCTCGGATGAATGAAATGTTTTCTAAACCCGCGCTTAGTCCGTACTGTTGTTTACATTCTTGTGTAGACTACTTTGTCTGTAAGTTATAGACCAGAAAGGAGGGTTGATTCGTGGCAATGAGACGAAACACTGGGGTTGTGGCTGCGGTAATGGTGGCAGTTGTTGGCCTGATTTTTCTCAGCCCAGGTGGCAGCACTGATGAGCCACATGGGGTAGATATTTCTTCCGGGGAATACCGGCTGAATCTTGTGGCCTATGCGGTGCCCAAAGCGGGTTTCGATGCCATTATTCCAGCCTTTCGGTCTACTCCCCAGGGGCATGAGATTGGATTTGCTCAATCCTATGGTGCGTCTGGTGACCAGTCGCGCAAAGTGGTGCGTCGTGTACCTGCTGATGTGGTTAATTTCTCCATTGAACCAGACATTGATCGGCTGGTAACTGCCGGATTGGTTGATACCAATTGGCAGGAGGGCATCCCGGGAGACGAAAGTGGTAAAGCGGTTCCGTTTGGATCGGTGGTTAGTTTTGTTACTCGGGAGGGCAATCCAAAGAACATTCAAGGCTGGGATGATCTGCTTTCGGGAGATGTTGAGGTAATTAGTCCGAATCCGGCTAGTTCTGGGTCGGCTAAATGGAATCTGCTTGCTCCCTATGCCGCATGGTTTTTCCAAAGCCTTGATGAGCAGGAAGCTCAAGGGCGCACACCTAGCTACGTTACTGCGCACGAGGTGGCAACCGACAAGCTCACCACTTTAATTACTAAGGCGTTTCGGGTCTGGCCGAAGTCTGGTCGGGAGGCAACGTCGACTTTCGAGCAAGGCCAAGGAGATGTGCTGCTGAGCTACGAGAACGAGGCAATTTTATTGGATCGCACTGGGGTAAAAATTGATTACCACAATCCAGCACAGACGTTCCAAATTGAAAATCCCGTTGCAGTAGTAAATACCACTGAATACCTGCCACAGGCAGAGGCATTCCGCGATTATCTCTTCAGTAGTGATGCGGAGGTTTTATGGGCAGAGGCTGGGTTCCGGCCTGGGTCAGACTTGTTCAATGATGGTGGTGCAACGCCGGTAATTGACAGTCTGGATGCTGAAAAACAAGCAGCTTTTGGTTCCTACGAGGTTGCCTATTCCATTGATGAGTTGGCTGCAGCATTTGCGAAGTTGGCGCAGGAGTCACCAGAGTTGGCGGAAAAGTATGCCTTGATTGCAGATGGTGAACCACTGACGGGCTGGGACATGGTGGATGCCCTTTTATTTAATCGCACACAACCAGGTGCAACAGGGGTAGTAACCAGCATTTATCAGAAAGGACAAGCAGCATGACGACCACGACTGCCGCAGTAACTGCCTTGCCAGAGTCTGGTGGTGTGGGCAAAATCGGCATGGGAGTGGCCACCTTGTGGTTGTCAGTTATCGTGCTACTGCCGCTTGCTGCGCTTACCACCGAGGCATTTTCGGCTGGTGGGATCGCAGGTTTCCTGGAATCGATCACTGAACCTGGCGCGCTTGCCGCTTTGCGGGTAACGGTATTGGTCAGCTTAGTGGTGGCCATTATTAATATGGTATTCGGAGTGCTGATTGCTTGGGTGCTGGTGCGAGATGATTTCTTTGGTAAGGGGTTTGTCAATGCTCTGATTGATTTGCCGTTTGCCTTGCCTACGATTGTGGCGTCATTAGTACTGTTGTCATTGTATGGCCCAGATAGTCCCATTGGTTTGACGATCAATGCCACACAACCAGCATTGGTATTGGCGTTGACTTTTGTGACCTTGCCATTTGTGGTGCGAGCGGTGCAGCCAGTGTTGATTGAACTTGACCAAGATGTTGAGGAGGCAGCTGCCAGTCTTGGGGCTTCGAATGCGGTTATTTTCTTTCGCATTGTGTTGCCATCATTGCTACCAGCGTTGTTATCCGGTGGGGGATTGGCTTTTGCTCGTGCTATTGGGGAATACGGTTCGGTGGTGTTGATTGGTGGCAATATTCCTGGTCATACCCAAATGGCTTCCCAATATATCCAAGAGCAGATCGAATCAGATCTACCATCAAGTGCTGCTGCGGTGTCGGTGACCTTGCTGGCTATTACATTTGTGGTGCTGCTGATCCTACGCTTGGCTGCTCACCTGAATCAGCGGAAGGTGGGATAGCACATGAAGCTTGGTACGAAAACCACATTGACATTGCGCACGGTAGCGCTGGGCTATCTGTTTATTTTGGTGGTGATTCCTATTGCCACTATTGTTTTTCGGACTTTTTCCCCTGGGTTAGCTACGTTCTGGGAATGGATCACGACTCCGGCAGCAATTTCAGCATTGCAGACGTCGTTAGTGATTGTGGCGATCACGGTGCCGGTGAATGTGGTGTTTGGGATTATGGTCTCGTTGGCGCTGGCTCGCGGTGAGTTTCGGGGTAAAGGGGTGGTCCAGGCCATTGTCGATCTGCCGTTTGCGGTTTCACCAATCATTGTTGGGGTCTCGCTGATTTTATTGTGGGGTTACGACGGTTGGTTTGGTGGGCTAGAACAGCTCGGAATCCGGGTGATTTTTGCATTGCCAGGTATGGTGATTGCCACTATTTTTGTGACCTTGCCGTTTATCGTCCGGGAAGTTGAGCCGGTACTGCAGGAGATTGGTACTGAGCAGGAGCAGGCAGCTGCAACATTGGGTGCCAATGCGTGGCAGACTTTCTTCCTTATTACGCTGCCTGCGATCCGGTGGGGGCTGACCTATGGGGTAGTGCTGACAGTGGCCCGGGCTCTGGGAGAATTTGGTGCGGTTATCATGGTCGCTTCGAATTTTGCCGGTGGTGGACAGACTCTGACCCTGTTGGTGCATTCCCGTTATATCGATGACCACAATGAGTATGGCGCTTATGCCGCTGCGACTTTGCTGATGGCGATGGCGGTGGCGGTATTGCTCATAATGACTGCTATTCAAAATCGTGACAAAGCCCAAATCAAGGAGTAAAACATGCATATTGCTGCTCGCAACTTAAACAAACGTTATGGTGATTTCGCTGCACTTGATGATGTCTCGTTAGACATTCAAGAGGGATCATTGACGGCATTGCTTGGCCCCTCAGGCTCAGGCAAATCAACACTGCTACGTGCTATTGCTGGGTTGGATCAGCCCGATTCCGGCCAAATACTTATCGACGGCAAGGACGTGACCAATGTACCGCCGCAGCGTCGTGGCATTGGATTTGTTTTTCAACATTATGCTGCCTTTAAACATCTTAATGTGCGCGACAATGTCGGGTTTGGGCTGAAGATTCGCAAGCGGCCAAGCCCAGAAATTAAGGCGAAGGTCGATGAGTTGCTCACGATTGTGGGGCTGTCAGGATTCCAGTCCCGTTTCCCATCGCAGCTTTCTGGTGGGCAGCGGCAGCGGTTAGCGCTTGCACGTGCATTAGCGGTCAATCCTAAGGTGTTATTGCTGGATGAGCCTTTTGGTGCCCTGGATGCCAAGGTGCGTGATGACCTGCGGGTATGGTTACGTAATTTGCATGAGGAGTTCAATATCACCACGGTGCTGGTTACCCACGATCAGCAGGAGGCACTCGATGTGGCCGATCAGTTGGTGGTATTAAATAAGGGGCGAATTGAGCAAGTTGGTAGTCCAACCGAGCTATACGATAACCCTGCTACTGATTTTGTGTTGTCCTTTTTAGGGCAAGTATCGACGTTGAATGGCAAAGTGGTTCGGCCGCATGATATTCGGTTGGGTCGTAATCCTGTATTAGCGATTGAGCGGGGTGAGATCGCCGAAACTAAGGTGGTGCCGGTGATCGTGGATCGAGTGGTCTTTTTGGGCTTTGAAGTGCGAGTGGATTTACATGAGGAAAGCACCAATACCCCCTTTACCGCAGAGATCACCCGAGGCGATGCAATCGCGTTAGATTTGAAGCCAGGTGATCGGGTCTTTGCTCGGGCTACCCGTCCAGCGGCTTTGGTGAACGCATAAGGAAAAGCCTCACCTGAGGGTGAGGCTTTATTCGTGGGTGAGTAAGTTATTTAGCGTTTGCCGAGTTCTTCATCCATGAACAGTACGCCAAGGCCATCGCCAGCGAACTTCAGACGATCGAGGATTTCTTCCACAGTGGATTCCTCTTCAATCTGTTCTTCGAGGAAGCCGTCAAGGAGTGGGCGGGATTCAAAGTCTTTGAGGGAATCGGATAGCACCGAGAGTTCACGGATCAATCCGGTGACTTTTTGCTCATGAGCTAGGGCGGCTTCAAAGGCATCTTTTGGTTCAGTGATGTCCACCTTAGGTGGGTTGATGTCACCGATTTGTGGGGTGTAGCCACGGTCGAGTAGGTGCTGCGCAAAAGACTGTGCGTGCTCCAGTTCCTCTGCATGCTGCTTCTTCATCCACGAAGCCATGCCGTTTAAGGAGAGGTCTTCAAGAATGTAGGACATTTGGAGATACACCATGGCTGCTTCTAGCTCGGCGGTGACTTGGTTATTGATTGCTGCTGCAAGTTTCTCATTGATGCTCATGTCAACCATAGTAGAGGAGGGAAAAGGTATTGTCAGGTTATGTTAGCCCAGCTTAAGTGCCTTTTTCGCGTATTGGATACCCTAAATTTACCACCTATGTATGCGTCGTTAATATACAGTAGACGCCTATCTAAATGATGTGGTGAAGGCCACTTTTTATTGAAAAAATCTGTGCTGATTGCGGGAAATAAGTGCGGGAAAAATCTTAATAGGTAACCCTAAATGTTCCCTTGTTTAAGTGGCGAAGATCACGTTTTTTAGATGGGAAACACGGTTGTGGTGGCGTCGATAAGCAAAGCTGGCGAAGTGGGGTAGGGTTTAGGTGTCTGTATCCACAGTGAGGAGAATCCGCTTGATGACTAGCGTTGAAGACGCCTACATTCAGTCCCATCCCAAGCCAGTACGTGCAATTAACTGGAACACCATCCCTGATGAAAAGGATCTTGAAGTCTGGGACCGGCTCACCGGCAACTTCTGGCTGCCAGAAAAGGTCCCAGTAAGTAATGACATTAAAAGCTGGGGGACGCTGACCGACTTGGAGAAGCAAACCACCATGCGGGTGTTTACTGGGCTTACCCTGCTTGACACCATTCAAGGCACCGTGGGTGCGGTGTCTATGTTGCCGGATGCGCAGAGCCTGCATGAGGAAGCCGTATTGACCAATATTGCTTTCATGGAATCTGTGCATGCCAAGAGCTATTCCAATATTTTCATGACTTTGGCATCAACCAAAGAAATTAATGAGGCCTTCCGGTGGTCGGAAGAAAATGAAAACCTGCAACTAAAAGCCAAGATTATTCTGGCTTACTACGATGGTGATGACCCGCTTAAGCGTAAGGTTGCTTCCACGCTATTGGAGTCTTTCCTTTTCTATTCTGGTTTCTATCTACCTATGTACTGGTCTAGCCATGCCAAACTGACCAATACTGCAGATATTATTCGCCTCATTATCCGTGATGAGGCAGTACACGGCTATTATATTGGGTACAAGTATCAAAAGGCGCTGGCTCAGGAGACTCCCGAGCGGCAAGAAGAGCTCAAAGAGTATGCCTTTGATCTGGTGTATGAACTCTACGAGAATGAGATTCGCTATACCGAAGATCTTTATGATCCCTTGGGGTGGACCGAGGATGTTAAGCGCTTCTTGCGGTATAACGCCAATAAAGCATTGAATAACTTGGGATATGAGGCACTATTCCCAGCTGATGAGTGCCGCGTTTCACCAGCAATCTTATCGGCATTGAGTCCTAATGCTGACGAGAACCATGATTTCTTCTCTGGTTCTGGTTCTTCCTATGTTATTGGTAAAGCAGAAAATACCACTGACGACGACTGGGATTTCTAATTCACTGTAGTAAAAGTTCTTGTCTTGTTGGTAGCTGTCAGCGCCCCTGCTTAGCTTTATTAGTAGTAGCGCTGAAACGAAAAAACACAGGTACTTCTTTGGTACTTGGGATTTCTTGGTCCAGCGCAGGATCTGGACGCACGGTTTGGCACCTCTGTGAAGCTCGCTGAATAAGCGATCATTACCAAAAACCGCTGCATTGTGTGATTATGGCTTCGGTGTTCTGTGCTATGTATCGGATCAACTAGCACGCTGGGCGACAGTCATATCGCAGACAATGGATACCATTTTTACCTGGAGTGCGGCTGTGACTGGTTCTATCGAAGACGCTAAATTAATGTTCCTGCTGCCAAATCGATGGCCGTGCCACAATGGACTTTTCTCCCTCCCTGCCGCGGGCTTCACGACAGGTAATTTTGAAGATTTTTATAGGGTGGGTTTTTCTTATAACTTTAACTACGCTGGGGGCATGGAAAATATTGAAGTATTGCAGTCAGATACAAGCGGACTTAGCAGCGAAGAAAAACAATTCATTGAAAGCAATTGTCGTCGAACCACCCTACTGAATCTAAGCGATGCTGAGGAAAATGCTAGTTTAACCGTTTCGCATACTGGTGGCCCAGCACTGGTGACTGTGAAACATCCCTGGCCTACCGATAGTCAAGGCAAGAGGATGATTCATCTAGCCACATTAAATCTCGCCGAGCTTCCCAATGCTGCTGATCTACCCGATTCGGGTTTGCTCCAGTTTTTCTTTATTGACGACGAGTATGAGGTGCGTTTGATTCCAGCGGCAGACATCGAAACGGGAACGAGGGATTTCGAGCCCATCAAGGTATCTGATTATGAGGACTATTTCCTTATTGGTCATTCCATCATGACTGGCCAATTGTGGGATCAACCGCCAAGTCCTACCGATGGGGAATATGAAGCCATGAACTGGTCCGGGAATGAAGAAATTCTCTGGAACCTCAGCGGGGGATGGACCAACCTTTTCTGTGGCGGGTGGGCAAGTTTTCCACAATATGATCCTCGGCCGGAAGGGGAGAAGTGGGAACTGCTGTTACAGCTGGAATTCCCAGAGCAAGAAGTAATTTTGCAGTACTTTATTCGGCCTCAAGATCTTAAAGACCGCAATTTTAACAATATTATGTTCTACTATTCGGGGTGCTAGCGCTGTGTTGAGGTGAAAAATATTGACCCAACTCAAATGGGGGCAGTGAAGGGTGCGATGCAAAAAAGGGGACGTCAATTCAACCTTTGGATTGATATCTACCGGGGGTGTGACCGGGATAATATAAAGGGGTGCAGAGGGTATCATTGTTGTGTTGCCAGTCACACTCAGGGGGTTATTTGCTTGTGGTTGCAACAAAACTCCCAGCAACACTGAGAAAGTATTTCTGCGCTTGCAAACGACTAGGTAGAGTAATAGAAAGTCTGGCTGGAAAAGCTAGAAAGTGGTGTTGCGCCCCTGTAAAATGAGGGAGCGTAATTTTTAGACGCATAATCCAAGCGGATGGTGTGTCTCATTAAGTCAGGAGGATCGTATGACCGCTGTGGCGCCAAGGCAGGAGAACTACTCCGAGCCGACCAGGCCCGCACCGACCGGTGGAGCAAGGGTGGGCTCTCTGGCCTGGAAGATGTTAACCACCACCGACCACAAACAGCTGGGCATCATGTACATCATCATGTCCTTCTTGTTCTTCTTCCTCGGTGGTTTCATGGCACTGCTCATTCGTGCTGAGCTTTACACCCCAGGCTTGCAGTTCCTGTCCAACGAGCAGTTTAACCAGCTGTTCACCATGCATGGCACGGTGATGCTACTGCTGTTTGGTACTCCAATCGTGTGGGGCTTTGCTAACTACGTACTACCGCTGCAGATCGGCGCACCAGACGTGGCCTTCCCACGTCTAAACGCCTTTGGCTTCTGGGTCACCATGATTGGTGGCGTGGCCATGCTCGCAGGCTTTTTAACCCCCGGTGGTGCAGCTGACTTCGGCTGGACCATGTACCTACCACTGGCTGACTCCATTCACTCCCCAGGCATTGGCTCTGACATGTGGATCGTTGGTGTTGGTGCTACCGGTGTTGGCACCGTTGCCTCCGCGGTGAACATGGTTACCACCATTTTGACCATGCGCGCCCCCGGCATGACCCTGTTCCGTATGCCTATCTTCTGTTGGAACATCTTTGTGGCTTCCGTGCTTGCACTGATGATCTTCCCACTGCTGCTGGCTGCCGCTCTGGGTGTGCTCTATGACCGCAAACTAGGCGGACATATCTACGATCCCGGCAATGGTGGCGCCGTCTTGTGGCAGCACCTATTCTGGTTCTTCGGTCACCCTGAAGTGTATGTTCTTGCACTACCATTCTTCGGCATTGTCTCTGAGATCATCCCAGTCTTCTCCCGCAAACCAATGTTCGGTTATGTTGGGCTGGTCTTTGCAACGCTGTCCATTGGTTCACTGTCCATGGCGGTGTGGGCGCACCACATGTTCGTAACTGGTGCGGTCCTCTTGCCATTCTTCTCCTTCATGACCTTCCTGATCTCTGTGCCCACCGGTGTGAAGTTCTTCAACTGGCTTGGCACCATGTGGAAAGGCCACATCAGTTGGGAAACCCCCATGATTTGGTCTGTGGGCTTCGTGACCACCTTCCTCTTCGGTGGACTGACCGGTATTATGCTGGCCTCCCCACCACTGGACTTCCACTTGGCAGAGTCATACTTCCTGATCGCCCACTTCCACTACACCCTCTTCGGCACCGTGGTGTTCGCCGCTGTAGCTGGCGTATACTTCTGGTTCCCCAAGATGACCGGCCGGATGCTGGACGAGCGCCTTGGAAAGATACACTTCTGGCTGACCTTCATTGGTTTCCACGGCACCTTCTTAGTCCAGCACTGGTTGGGCAATATGGGTATGCCTCGTCGGTATGCTGACTACCTTGACTCTGATGGTTTCACCACCTTGAACCAAGTATCGACGATCTTCTCCTTCATCCTAGGCATGTCTGTCATCCCATTCATCTGGAACGTGATTAAGTCTTGGCGCTACGGCGAAATCGTCACTGTGGACGACCCATGGGGTTACGGCAACTCCCTTGAGTGGGCCACCTCCTGCCCACCACCACGCCACAACTTCGTGTCCATGCCACGCATCCGCTCCGAGCGCCCTGCGTTCGAGCTGCACTACCCGCACATGGTTGAGCGCATGCGTCGCGAAGCACACACCGGACACCACACCGAACCGGTGAACAAGAAGTAACCTGACTTTTCTACACCGCTAGGGCTTACCAAGCTCTAGCGGTTTCTTGTCTTACCTGCAACTATGGCACAATAACTAGCTGTGACTGCAGCAACCCCCGAACAACTCACCGTCGCGCTGTCCGCTGGACTTGTACCGGCGGTCATCACCACAACCGGCCAAGACCGCCCCGGCGTGACCGCATCCTTTTTCCGCGTCCTCGCCGCCAATAATGTGCAAGTACTTGACGTCGAACAATCCCAATTCCGCGGTTGGCTATCACTGGCCGCATTTGTGGGAATCGACCCAGAAAAAGTAGACAAAACCCGCACAGGCCTCAAAGACACCCTCGCTGGCTATCGCCAAAAAATCACAGTGGAACTCCAAGACGAAGCCCAATCCTCTAGGCCTCGATCCACTCATGAAGTAGTTATCCTCGGCAATCCAGTTGATGCTACGGCCGTGTCTCGCATCGGCCAAACCCTAGCCGACTACGGTGCCAATATCGACACCATTCGTGGCATCGCCGACTATCCGGTTACCGGCCTAGAATTCAAAGTCACCATCCCTAATCGCAACCCCGGAGGCGGCGTCCAGATCCGCAAAGCACTGGCTAGGCTGACCTCCGAACTCGGAGTTGATATTGCCATCGAGCGCGCTGGATTATTGCGACGTTCGAAACGCCTGATCTGTTTTGACTGCGACTCCACCTTAATCACTGGTGAAGTGATTGAAATGCTCGCCGCCCACGCAGGCAGAGAAGCAGAAGTCGCTGAGGTCACCGAACGCGCCATGCGCGGGGAACTCGACTTCGAAGAATCACTGCGAGAACGAGTCAAAGCCCTTGCCGGACTTGACGCATCAGTCATCAATGAAGTTGCCAACGACATCGTTTTAACCCCCGGCGCTCGTACCACGATCCGCACCCTCAAGCGACTTGGCTACAAAACCGCCGTGGTCTCTGGTGGTTTCATCCAAGTTTTAGCCGACCTCGCCGCCGATTTGGATTTGGATTATGTCCGCGCCAACACCCTAGAAATCATTGACGGCAAACTGACCGGCAATGTGATTGGCAAGGTAGTTGACCGTGCTGCTAAGGCAGATTTCCTGCGAGAATTTGCCAAAGATTCCGGTTTGGAGATGCACCAAACTGTCGCAGTTGGTGACGGTGCTAATGACATTGACATGATTTCTGCCGCCGGGTTAGGCATCGCATTTAATGCCAAACCTGCATTGCGGGAAATTGCCGATACCTCCGTCAACTCACCATTCCTAGATGAGGTGCTGCACATGCTGGGCATCACCCGAGCCGAAATCGACGACGCCGACGAAGAAGCCGGTACGCTACGTCGCGTACCACTCTCAGTATAAAAGCACATGTTTGATCCTCAATCTGAAGCCTTTGCCCGTGCCCATGCACGATTAGCAGCAGCCACCACACTGGCAAACTGGCAAAACGACCCCGAAGACCCCAATGACCCCGACACCATCTGGGCCATGCAACTGGTCTTAGAAATCCCAAAAATCAATCCACCCCGGCGAAATGACCTATTAATCGCTTCCGCCCAAGCCGTAGTCGCCCTATGCCTCGATGAGCTTGCCGGAATGGATCCGATCCAACCTGAGTCCTTTGCTGCCGCCTTAGACCGGTGGTACCACCTGCGCATCCGCAAAGTCAGTCGCCGTGCTCGCAATACCGCCTGGTCCGCAGTCCAACTGCTGCCTGGAGTAACCATCGAACACAATGGAGCCAAGGCACGCGCCTTCGTACCTACTGCGGTCAATCAGGTACCAGCACCAATTCGCAAGCTACAAATTGGTGGCACTGACCTTGCCGCTGACCATAATGAAAGCGTCGAAACGCAAGCGGCGACGATTTACATTAACGCTGCTGAGGAAATGACCGTAGGCAAAGCCGCAGCACAAGTCGGCCACGCCAGCATGCTATTAGCAGGATCATTGTCACTACCCCAAGTGCAAGCATGGGCCGAAACCGGTTTCAAACTGGAGGTACGCTACGTCGATAATTTCGCCGAACTTATCGACGACCCCAGCATGGTTGTGGTGCGCGATGCCGGTTTCACCGAGGTTGCACCCGGCACCGCAACGGTAGCAGCTAACTGGAAACCAGTCGTTGAAGCGCCCCAGTGACCACCTCTTTATCCGTAGTGCGCCAAAACTTCGGCAACGAATTGATGAGGAAACTGCCATAACGCTTTTCCACGATCCGTTTGTCCAAGACCGCCACCACACCCTTATCGGTAACACTGCGCATCAATCGCCCTGCACCTTGGGCCATGAGTAGCCCAGCGTGCGTAGCGGCGACTTCCATAAACCCACTACGGCCCGCAGCATCTGCAGCCTCCTTGCGGGCCTGCAACAACGGATCATCCGGCCTAGGGAACGGAATCCGATCCATAAACACCAGCGAACAACTTTTACCCGGTACATCCACCCCTTGCCATAGGCTCAATGTGCCAAACAAACAAGTATGTTCCTCCCGTGCGAAACGCTCGACCAGTGCGCCAGTAGCATCATCACCTTGGCACAACACATCAAACGGAAGCCGCCCGCGAAGCGCCTCGGTAGCCTGCTCGGCGGCCCTGCGGGAAGAAAATAACCCCAAAGTGCGACCCCCAGCAGCCATAATGAGATCATATATCTCCTCAATCACCTCAGGAGCAAGACCATCGCGGCCAGGGAATGGCAGATGACGCGGGGTATAAAGAATCCCAGAACGACGCGGATCAAAAGGCGTTCCCGCATCAAGGTGATCCCAACTACCCTGTGGCAACCCCCAATTAGTAGACATTGCGGCGAAATTCCCACCCAACGTCAAAGTTGCACTCGTAAGGATCACAGTATTGCGAGAAAACAGATTCTGATGCAATAGCCCCGCCACCGAAAGCGGTGCTACCTTGAGAAACACCCCGCGACGTTCATCAATCTCAGCCCACACCACATCCTCATGCTGGGTAATATCTGGTTCTTTGAATAACTCCATGATGCGCACCACCGCATCATGCTGATCGGATAAATGATTACTTAATGCCATCCGTTCAGCATGAGTCTCCGGATTATCCGCGGCTTCACCTACAGGGGCTCTAGCAATCGTTTCCTTCAACCGCCACAATGTATCTCGGAGAGCAACCAAGGTCGGCTCCAACTCCGTTGGTAATACCAAAATGCGGCCAGGTTGCACCCCCAACATAGCCTGCTCCCACTGCTTGGCGACGTCGCTAAGCTTTTCTTCCCAACCTGCGGCCCCCAATTTGCCAGCGCGCCGGGCCGACAAATTAAGCGCAGTCAAACCGATTTCAGTGGTGGATACTGAAGTAATGCGGGCATCGAGTTCATGGGCCTCATCAACGATGACTATTTCATGACTGGGGAGCACATTGACATCGACCATTGCGTCAATCGCTAACATGGCATGATTGGTGACCACTACATTGACATCTCTGGCCCGTTGCCGAGCAAGTTCGGCAAAGCAGGCGTCGCCATGTGGGCATTGAACGGCCCCAATGCATTCTTTGGCGCTGACTGAGACTTGTCGCCACGCTAGGTCAGGTACCCCTGGTTCTAAGGTGTCACGATCGCCGGTCTCTGTATCATTCGCCCATTCGTACAGCCGAGTGACATGTTTTCCCAGCCAAGAAACCTCTGATTCTTCCAGTAGGGCATCATCATTGAGGTCTTCAGCTTGGGCGATTTTGTTCATGCATAGATAGTTTTGCCGACCTTTCATAATGGCAAAACTGGGGCGCTGTTTAAGGTGAGGCTCTAACGCATCAGCCAGCCGGGGGAGGTCCCGGGCAACCAATTGTTTTTGTAACGCGATGGTAGCGGTTGAAACAATAATTGTGCTGTCGGTTTCCTGAGCATGACGGATTGCTGGCACTAGGTAAGCCAGTGACTTACCAGTGCCAGTGCCAGCTTGCACCGCGAGGTGCCGCTCAGTTTCCATGGCGCGGCTAACGGCAACAGCCATGGCGACCTGGCCATCCCGGGTAGCACCGTTGAGGGCATTGACTGCCGCAGCAAGTAATTCGATTGTGTCCAATTTAATTGAAGCCGACGTAACGAGTGCTGATAACCGGCTCATCCTTACTTAGTGCCAAGCCCTCCCACGGAAGGGTCACCAACTGCCGAGCCAAATACTCCCGAGACTCTTCCAAAGTAGGTTGATCTGGGGTGACTTTGCCATTACGCATCAGCGGAACTGTCAATTCGGTGGCGGTCAAATTGCCAATCTCGGGCATTGGGGAACTAAAGGGGTAAACAATCTCCTCCACAGCAGTACCAGTAGCCCGATGGACACGAATGGCACGTTTGGCACCACCCGCAGATTGCTTATTCCGTGAGCGCTTAGCCACCGGATGCCCATTCACCTCGACCAGCTTGTACACCATCGATGCGGTGGGGGCGCCGGAACCGGTGACCACTGAAGTGCCGACCCCGAACCCATCAACTGGATCACCACGCAAACCGGCAATGGCATATTCATCGAGATCCGAGGAGACAATGATCTGAGTGTTATACGCTCCGAGCTCATCGAGTTGTTGGCGGACTTTGCGCGTCATCACACCAAGATCACCGGAATCGATACGAACAGCGGCTAATTCAGTACCACCAACCTCAATGGCAGTTTTTACCCCTTGGGTGATGTCATAGGTATCCACCAGCAAAGTGGTGGTATTACCATGAGTGGCTACCTGCGAGCGAAATGCTGCTTCCTCATTGGGAGAACCATCATCATTAATATGCAATAGCGTCCAAGCATGCGCAGCAGTACCAGAACCAGGAATGCCATAACGATAAACCGCCTCTAAGTTCGAGGTGGAAGTGAAACCTGCTAGGTAGGCAGCACGAGAAGCAGTGACAGCTGCCAACTCATGGGTGCGACGCGACCCCATTTCAATAATGGGACGGCCATCAGCAGCAGTGACCATGCGAGCTGCCGCTGAGGCAATGGCCGAGTCAGCATTCAGGATAGACAGAATCATGGTTTCGAGGATCACACACTCGGCGAAACTGCCGCGCACTACCAAAATTGGAGAATGCGGGAAATACAATTCCCCTTCCCGATAACCATCGATCTGGCCACGGAACTGATAGTTTTTGAGATAATCCTTAGTCTTGTCATCCAAAAACGATAGGCTGTCAAGTTGTTTATCGGTGAACCGGAAGTTTTCCACGGCGTCAAGCAGCCGAGCAGTACCAGCAACCACTCCGTAACGACGCTCATTGGGCAGCCTTCGCGCGAAAACCTCGAAAGTGCATTGCCGATGTGCTGTGCCATCGGCAAGAGCTGACTGCAACATGGTCAGCTCATACATATCCGTTAATAAAGCCGTAGATTGAAAATCGCTCACAACCACCAACTGTAGGGTATTTAAGCAATCAGCGCAGCTGGATCACCGCATAGGTTTTGCCACCAGCACTAGCAATACCCACACCAATCTGGCTGAGATTATCACCCGCAAGTGCCTGCTGGCTGGCAGCATCAGCGAACCAACCATCCAAGAATCGAGCTGCTTTCGCATCCGCATACGGCAGCATGGATTGCACCATAACTACATTTTCGGGAGTTTGCTTAAAACTATCGGTGGTGGCATTGCGCTCTGCCCAACGCTGAGCATGCAGACCCAAGTCATAGTTCGGGTCAAGGGGAGTGCGACCAGCATTGATCCGAGAATGATTAAGGATTGTCGCTATATCATTACGAGTCTGGTTATCCTCCCACACCCGCGATGTATCCAATGCCTGTGTCAGTTCCTCCAAGCGAGGTTGCTCTGGATCCAAAAGGGCATTATCGGTACTGCCCAAGGAATTAAAGGTCGCCCCAACCAATGTTGTAGCTGCCAATAGTAGTGATAGTAGCTTTTGAGACCGGGAAAGATGCTCTTCTACTGACCGTGCGGGCCATAACTGCATAATCAGGTTAATCAGCTGTTGCACCATTGGCTCCATTCCGTGTCGGTCTCTATAACGATTCCACAGTTTAGCACCAATCCGATAACCTGCAGAAATGTTTGTTGAGCGAAACTTCTTGCGCCAAAGGAAGTAGGCGTGGTTATTCTATTGGCATGAACACCCCGTTAGCTACAGCCCGCACACATGTTTCGACGACGCCTAGTGCGATGCGGGGGGCGTCGTTAAGTATGCCGCAAATAGAAGAAGAAATCGTCGTCGAGGTGGCCACAAGTGAAAACCTCCCCTGGTTATGCATCGTGTGGGACGACCCTGTCAATCTCATGAGTTATGTCACCCACGTCTTTCAAACCGTATTAGGGTACTCAAAGAAACGAGCCATGGAACTCATGATGCAGGTCCACACCGAAGGCAAAGCAGTCGTTTCCTCGGGGGAGAAAGACAAAGTCGAAACCGACGTAAAGAAACTCCAAACATACGGCCTATGGGCCACCATGCAACAAGCCGGATAAGGAACAACCATGAACGGATGGAAGCGGAAACGGACCCTATTTGGGCCAGCTAAGTTCCAAAACGAACACGCTGAAGCGCTCCGCGTGTGCCTCGAACAACTACTGCCAGGCCTGATAACCCTATTAGGGGAACGCAAGGCATCAGCACCAAAAGACGAACTCGCCGAATTAGCCGACATGCCTGTTGGGCACAAAGAAGCCCCCACCGATCCGCGTCTCGCCCGACTACTGCCAGATTTTGAAAAAGCTGGCGATGAAGAATACGAAGGGGACAATGCGCTACTGCGGTCCTTACACGAAGCTGACATTATCGACGCTAAAGTCACCAACCTACAGATTATGGCCCACAGCCTAGCCGACGCCGATGAAACCGTGACCATCACCGCGACAGAAACCACCGCCTGGCTAGTCGGACTAACCGACATTCGGCTATTTCTACTCTCTGGCCCAGTTACTGAAGAAGACCACTTCACCGAAGTCGCAGAGTTCCTAGGCTACATCCTTGAAGGACTACTGGCAGTACTAGACGAGGACCACGAATAATGAATTTCCCCAATGGGGTACTGGTTGGACACCAAAGCCTCGGCGACACCGGCTGCACCGTCATTATCACCCCAGACTCCGCCATCTGCGCAGTCGACGTGCGTGGTGGCGGACCCGGCACCCGTGAAACCGACCTCTTGCGACCAGAAAACACCGTGCAACGAGTACACGGGTTAACCTTCTCCGGGGGCTCAGCCTATGGATTAGCGGTCGCCGATGGGGTGCTAACCCTATTGGAGAAAACCGGCATTGGCTTCCCCGTATTAGGGGAAAACGTGCCCGGGCCAATCGTACCTATCGTGCCCGGCGCGGTGATCTTCGACCTATTAGTCGGCGACGCAAGCCACCGGCCCACCGCCGCGGACGGCCTAGCTGCCGCCCAATCCGCATTAGGGAAATCCGGCGACTACAAGCGGGGTTCGGTTGGTGCTGGCTGCGGAGCAACCGCAGGTGTAGTTCGAGGAGGATACGGCGAAGCCTCAACCAAAGTTGGCAAGTACCACATGGCGGCAGGAATCGTGGCCAATCCAGTCGGGAGCGTGGTAGACCCCACCACTGGCCAGCTATGGCATCGACCAGACATCACGGTTGATCTAACCCGGTATTTAGCATTGCAACCACCAAGCGCACAGCTAAACACCACCATTGGGTTTATTGCCACCGATGCCCCAATAAGCAAAGCACAGGCGAAACGATTAGCAATGGTCGGCCACGACGGCATTGCCCGGGCAATCCGCCCAGCACATTCACCACTAGACGGTGACACTCTTTTTTGTCTATCCACTGGCAATGGCACAGGTGTGGAGCTACCAGAGCTGATCGCCCTGTCCGAAGCAGCTGCCGAAATCGTCGCCAATGCCATTATTGATGCGGTCCTGTCTGCCACCACCGGCTATAACATTCCCGCCCTAAGCGAGCTTATCGACGCTCAACCAAGTACACTTGGCCCATTATGACAAACAATGTAGCCTTTGCCCCAGCACGCGCCAACCTTGGTACCGGGTTGCGCTACGCTTTGGGATTCGTCATCATCATTTGGGCAGTACATCTAACCAACATGCTGGTATTTGGTGGCAAACTAACCCATTTCGGGATCCACCCGCTCGACATATCCAGCGTGTGGCACATTGCAACCTCCCCATTAGTGCACGGCAGTACTAGCCACATCATGGCCAATACTGTCCCTGGTGCGATTTTCTGCTTCCTGGTGGCATGGTCTGGCCGCCGAGTGTTTTGGGAGGTCACTCTCATCTCCCTCGTCATTGGGGGAGTTGGGGTGTGGTTTACCGGTGGCATTGGAACCTCACACGTCGGTGCCTCAGGATTAATCTATGGCTGGCTGTCCTACCTGATCGTGCGCGGTATCTTTAACCGCAGCCTAGGACAAGTCGCCCTAGGTGCGGTTTTGGCATTCACTTATTCCGGTTTAGTGTTGGGAGTGCTACCTGGCGAGCCTGGGGTGAGCTGGCAGGCGCACCTATTCGGCGCCATTGGGGGAATTGTCGCTGGGGCTTTTATTACCTCCGACGATCCCCCACACCGACGTCAACTTACAGGTGGCGAGCAATAACCTTCGCCACTTCATCGTTCCCACGATGAGTCAAGTGGGTGGTGATGTTGTATGGATCGGAAGAGTTATCCAAAATACCAGCTACCCACCGCTGCTCCTGCGGTGCACACATATCATGGCCTAGAGTTTCTGCCTCCAAATTGATCCAATCAGCACCTGTAGCATTAGCGGACTGACGCTGCCAATCATGAGCAGAATTAACTGCAGCACGCACCGCACCAACCGGGATAACTAGCGGTGGGGCATTATTGATATGCACTGGGCAGGTTTCGCCATTATTGCCAACCAACGACGGGTAACTAAGGAATGACACCCGCGCATTAGGGGCAGCAGCCCGAATCCGATCAACCTGGGTGCGCATTTCATTGACGAAGTTCTCACTCTGCACCGGGTAGAAGCCTGGAGCTTTCCACGTGTCATTCATACCAATCTGAATCATGACATTGGTGGTGGCACCATTAAGATGCCCCTGATTGATAGCAGTATCAATCTGCTTACTGAGCCTCTTTTCACCTTCAATGGGGGCGTAAGCCACCGCACCGGTGCAAGCAAAATCTTCCACCTTGGCACCAGACTCGCGCTGCAACGACGCAGCGAGACGACTCTCACCGCGCGGACAACGCCATTCACCGGGGGCATTGGCAGTCGCCTTGCCTGGGCCTTGAATAGCCTCAGCAACAGCAAAAGTAGGGTTCGCCATGAGAGAATCACCCAGAAGTACTACGTTCTTTCCTTGTGCCTGAGCGCTCGGCGCAGAAACAGCACCACCCATTACAGCGGCGGCAACGGCGGCAAGCGCTATTAGTCGTCGGGAAATCTTCATGGGCATCCTTCCTAAAGCCTTAAAAACACGTTAGTTTACAGAGCTTATCGTATTGTATGCCGCTATGAAACAACTGAATTCCCCAATAGGGGGAGGCCCCGATACTATTAGGGAATTGTGGACAGCGTAAATAACAGCAGCCCCATTGGGGTTTTCGATTCAGGGGTTGGCGGACTAACAGTGGCACGCACCATCATGGAGCAGTTACCCGGTGAATCCATCATCTACATTGGGGACAATGCCAACGGCCCCTACGGCCCCCTACCCATCGCTGACGTCCGCAAACACGCCCTAAAAATCGCAGACGAACTAGTCGAGCGCGGCTGTAAAATGATCGTCATCGCCTGCAACACCGCTTCCGCAGCCTGCCTGCGCGACGCCCGCGAACGTTACGACGTCCCCGTCATCGAAGTCATCCAACCCGCAGTTCGGCGTGCCGTGGCAACCACCCGCAATGGCAAAGTAGGTGTCATTGGGACCACCGGAACGATTAATTCTGGTGCGTACCAAGATCTATTCGCGGTAAACCCCAATATCGAAGCCTATGCACAGGCATGCCCTCGGTTTGTTGATTTCGTTGAGCGAGGCATTACGTCTGGCCGCCAGATATTGGGAGTTGCACAAGCCTACGTCGAACCATTACAAGCCGCAGGCGTCGATACGCTGGTATTAGGATGCACGCACTATCCGCTGTTGTCGGGCGTGATTCAGCTGGCGATGGGCGACCATGTCACCCTAGTATCCTCAGCGGAGGAAACGGCGAAGGACGTAATGAAGGAACTCTCCAATAACGGGATGCTGGCAGAAAATAACCCCAATCCCACTAGATCTTTCGAATCAACTGGTGATCCCGAACAGTTTGCGCAGTTAGCAGCCCGGTTTTTAGGACCACATGTGACGCACGTCGAAAAGTTAGGGCCGATGTAATTCCGGCCTAAAAACTTCCCTATTAGGGAAAAACATGTAACAGTGATGGAATGAAGGTCAATATTCTTGGATGCTCTGGGAGTCTCGCCGTTCCCGGAAACCCTGCCTCCGGTTATCTAGTGCAACTTGATAACGCTGACAGCGTGCTCCTAGATGTGGGGCCTGGAACTCTCGCGAAGCTGCAAGAGGTACAGAACCCATCAGCTGCACACGTGGTTTTCAGCCATCTACATCCCGATCATTGCCTTGACTTCCCCTCGCTCATGGTGTGGCGGCGCTTCCATCCCACATTAGGGGCGCATGGCCGCAATTACTGCATTGGGCCAGCAGACACTTTTGACCACCTAGGTCGACTAAGCGCCGACCCGCCCAATGAGATTGATGACATGTCTGACACCTTTGCCTTTCATCCTTGGCAACCACGCACCCCACAGGTGGTAGATAAGGTCACGATCACCCCGTACCCCACTAAACACCCAATAGAGTCTTACGGCTTGCGATTAGAGGAAAACTCCACTGGGAAAATCATTGCCTATTCCGGCGACAGCGCTTACACCGAAGAACTCATCGACTGTGCAAAAGACGCTGATCTGTTTTTATGCGAGGCCACTTGGTGCGAAAACGGCGATGATAAACCCTCTGACATTCATATGAGTGGTCACGACGCCGGGATCATTGCGGCGCGCGCCGGGGTTAGCCGCCTTGTTTTGGTTCACATTCCGCCATGGTTCAACGCCGAAGGGGCATTGGAGGCGGCACGCCAGCACTTCGATGGCCCCATTGAGCTTGGCTATTCGGGAATGGTCATTGAGCTTTAGCTCCGATAGGGTAGACGCCATGACAGCTTTCACCCGCACCGACGGCCGCGCGGCCGACCAGCTTCGTCCCATCCGCATTACCCGAGGTTTCACCACCAACCCCGCAGGTTCTGTGCTCATCGAGTACGGCAACACTCGGGTCATGTGCACAGCCAGCGTTGAGACTGGCGTGCCTCGGTTTAAAAAAGACTCTGGCGAAGGCTGGCTGACTGCGGAATATTCCATGCTGCCAGCGGCCACCCATGAGCGCATGCCGCGGGAATCGATGCGCGGCAAAGTCAAAGGTCGCACCCATGAAATCTCCCGCCTTATTGGGCGATCGCTGCGTGCTGCGGTTGATCTTTCGGAGCTCGGAGAAAACACCATCAATATTGACTGCGATGTCCTCCAAGCAGATGGTGGTACCCGCACCGCCAGCATTACTGGTGCCTACATTGCGCTTGCCGACGCCATCAGCTTCCTCAAAACCCGCGGTGTTGTCCCCGGTGAACCGCTACTACCCCCCGTGGCTGCCGTATCGGTGGGAATCATTGACGGGCACGCACTGCTTGACCTGCCTTATGAAGAGGACTCCCGTGCTGAGGTGGATATGAATGTCATCATGACCGCCAATGGGGAGTTCGTCGAAATCCAAGGTACTGGGGAACATAACACTTTCACTCGAGCGCAACTCGGCGCAATGCTCGATTTGGCCGAGCAGGGGTGTCAGGATTTAATCCAAGCCCAGCTAACCTCATTAGGGAAATAGAATCATGCAAATTTTGTTGGCCTCCAATAACGCGAAAAAGGCCAAAGAACTCAGAGAGATTCTCGCTGCGTCCGGAATTGCGGAGGTGGAGATCCTCCAGTTAAGCGATGTTCCTGCCTATACTGAACCTATTGAGGACGGCAGGACCTTCACCGATAATGCCCTCATTAAGGCTCGCGCTGGCGCGAAAAACACCGGCCTTATTACTATTGCTGACGATTCCGGATTGGCGGTTGCCGAACTCAATGGGTGCCCAGGGGCTCTGTCTGCCAGATGGAGTGGCACACATGGTGATGACGCAGCCAACAACACACTGCTATTAGCTCAGATGGAACATGTACCAGATGAACGGCGAGGCGCGGAATTTATCAGCGTTTGTGCCCTCGTTTTCCCTAATGGGGAAGAGACAGTTGTTGAAGGCCGCTGGGTCGGCCATCTATTGCGGAAACCTCAGGGCACCAATGGGTTCGGTTACGATCCGATCTTTTTGCCAATGGAAGAGTTCCCTAATGGGAGGAGTAGCGCTGAGCTCAGCGCTGAGGAGAAGAACACCCTGAGCCATCGTCACAAGGCCTTGGCCCAATTGGTTCCTGTCATTAGGGAAATTGTGCAGGATTAAGCAGCATCATCAAGTGGTGTTGCGGCGTCGAGCCGATCGAAAAACGCACGTGCCTGCTCAAAGATACCGTATTTCACGGTGCGGGCTCGGCTGAAGCGAAGATCACTATCAGGGTATCTTCGGTGTCCAACTCTACCAGTGGCTGGGTCCTTTTCGATCCGGCCATTTTTTGGTTCATCTGGGTTATCATCGTTGAGCTTATTGTGGCGCATACACAGTGGCACCATATTGGAAACCTCGGTAGGTCCGCCGCTAGCCCAGCTAATAATGTGGTGCATTTGGCAAAATCGCGCTGTGATTCGACAATCTGGGTGCGCACACATTGGGTGAGCATTGGTGAGAACTAGGCGCTGGGCGGGGTTGGCTTGTCGTTGCGGATCACGGTTGTCCTCAGCATCTAGGGCAGCAATCTCAATAGGTTCGGAGTACTCAATCATGCCCTCAGTATTGCGGTAAGGGACCACTGCCCAGCCGAATGGTTCAAGCATCTGGTCAGCGTATTCACTGAGATCAACAAGAGTTCCGTCAGTGGTGACGTATTTACCGTCGTGGTTTTCTAAAAACAGGGGATGGCAAATCGATACAAATGGTCGGTACTTAAACCCTAATGGGTTGGGATCGTGCTGCTCCGCCTCATGAAACCCAATGACACTGCGGGTAATGATGTGGGCGTAGGCTTCTGCGATGCTGTGGGCATGTCCCTGGTGGAAAAGCTCTTTGGCTTCGTCATCAATGAGGCTGCGGATGCGGGCTAGGTCCTCAGCAGGTGCTTTGATATTGAGGTAGCTTTTACCATCACAGTCAGGGGTAGCGGAAAACCGAGCCCAGTCTACTCGTGGTTTGTCGGCTTGCTCAGTATTGTGCGCAGTCACTGCCTGGCGAAGGTGCTCAATGAGCTCATCAAGGGTCGCTGTCTG
This sequence comes from Corynebacterium sp., assembly GCA_041854705.1. Classification (GTDB taxonomy): domain Bacteria; phylum Actinomycetota; class Actinomycetes; order Mycobacteriales; family Mycobacteriaceae; genus Corynebacterium. Next base: position 4,865 of record JBHACV010000199.1, on the reverse strand, counting down.
GGCGTAAGTAACCGCACAGTCGAAAAATTCCGTGGGATCAACCTTCCTATTGGAAAGCTTGCGACAGAATTTCCCAATAGTGAAGATGTAATCAAAACTCAAGCCCTCCATACAGCGGAGCTGCTCATAGTCAAAATAGGTAGCGTAACTTAAAAGCTTGGTGGCATGACTATTTGTGATTTGCAGTCGTTCCGCAAGATCCTCCGCATGTGGCTTGACCGCTTTGACTTCCGCCATCAGTGGCGCAGCATTGCACTGCGCTTTGGCGAAGGCGTCGAGAAGCGGTGTGGAGCTCATAACCCAGAAGTTTATGCACGTCAGAACCGGTTTTCAAGGGTTAAGGTAATTTCTCACATGAGGGAACCATTGGGGAATTTTCGGAGTCTAACACTAGGGGGTGTTGAGTTGAAACTTGGCGGTGACCTCTTCGCGGCGCCACTTTTCGACGAAGAACGACAGGAACGGCACACAGCCAGCCAGCGCCGTGACTACCCAGCGTAGCGGCGGCCACAGAGCCTTTGTGCCAAGGTTGAGCGTGGCAATGAGATATACGATGTAGAACAGACCGTGCACCTGGCCGATGTAATGCATCCATTCTGGTACAGAAATCCCTAATAGGTATTCGGCGATCATCCGGCCAGTAAGGAACAATAACCAGATACCCGTAATCCATGCGGCAATAGAATAAAACAGCAGCGCCTGCTTGACACGTTTTTTACGCTCAGGATGCACAGTGGTGCTCATTAGGGAATGCTCCTTTAATTGTGGCGGTTTCGTTTTGGTTTATTGAGGGCATTGAATTCCTCAATAGTAAGTGAGCGACGCTCAGGGAGAAATGTTTCGTCGATCAGCTCCGGCGTTGAATCGACAACTTCAGGGGAGATGTATTCCTCACCCTGCTCTGCTTCGAAGGTGCGTTTTTCATTTTCGTAGGCAAGAAATTTTCGGTAGGCATAGACAAAAAACAGACCGAAAAACGGCCACTGGAGAGCATAGCCCAAGTTTTGAAATGTCCCAGAACCCGATTGAAAGCGAGTCCACTGCCACCATGCGAGACCAAGCGTCGCACAGATAAGGACAGCGAGGAATATGACATGCCACGCTTTGACACGCAACCGCCGTGGCTGCTCTTTCTTCATGCTCACAGTCTTAAAGAATACTCCTTGTTGGCAGCTCAACCTAAGAATTTGAATATAGTGGGGGTCATGCATGTAAGATACAAGGGCACGCGCCCGTGGCGGAATTGGCAGACGCGCTGGATTTAGGTTCCAGTGTCTTAGGACGTGAGAGTTCAAGTCTCTCCGGGCGCACTTTTTTCTTTTGGTGGGATCCTGGTTAAAGATATTTATTTTTGTAATCACCAGAACTGGAACATCAGGGTCATATTCAAGAAACAAATATAGAAACCATCCTCTCTTCTCATCCAACCTAATTGAGTCGAAGATGTCAGCCTGTTCGCTCACATGACTGGAAGAATAAAGTACTTGAGAGCCTCAATCAGCTCATCCGATGAGTCGTGGTATACACCTCAAGTCAGGTTTATCGTCAGCAGCATCTATATCCAAGGAATAATCTCTGAAGACTGATACCAACACTCCAAATTTTGGTAACCATCTGGGAAACTAGTCTTCTACCCATCCCAATCCAGAAGAATGTGGCAATCAGTCTGTACACAAAGCATATCCCATAACTCATTCAAGCTAGACGATATCTTGGATGCTGCCAACCACGTACACACAAAGTTGAACCTAGTCCCTGTCTGGCGGGTACTTAAGTATTTCACCTGGTTGGGTTGGGAAGATAAGCCAACACTATGTTTTGAGTTCTATTCTGGGCAGATTACAGTGGAGAAAGTAGCTCGACGTATCAAGCCAAAAAGGTTGGTCTTATTGGTGGTGCTTGGTTTCCTGCGGAAGCTGAGATTCGGGACTGGTTGCCGGATAACGGCGCACAGTCAGTTGTAGGGGTATCAGAGTTAGATAAACTTCCCGCCGGTAGGGGGCAGAAGTTTTCTGCGCTTACTGGGATTCGTAGAACGCCCGATGCCATCGTTGACGGAATTACAGCTGAGATGAAAACCGTAATCTCTAAAACAGGTTTGAAAAATCAGGCACAGAAAGGAAAGTCTCAATCCGCTAATCTTATCTATGATATGCGGAGTACTTCCCTGAAAAAGCTGAGATTTATTATGGGCTGCGTCAGGTGATACGCGATAACGGAGCTGACCTTGATAGGATCGTGGTAATCCTTTCAGAAGGGGACAATAGTGTGGGAGAAGGGTTAGAAATGTCACCATGTCCATCAATTATCGTGTGGGATTCGGATACAGACGCTGCAGCGACCGCGGTTCGTGCTGAGGATATTATTAAAGGTCGGTTCGTCGGTAGGAAGAAGCTTGCTAGTGTCCGCGTGCTTATAACACCTGAACCGGCTATTGACGATTTGGGAATTGTGGAGATTGATATTATGCAATCTCGTGATCCTAATGCCTTGTCCCTGTTAAAAGAGGCATTCCTCGCGCTTTGCCAGGAAACTGCTTGGCGGATGGAGCTCGATTGGGATGGGGCCGAACTGGTGGATTCACAGTTAGATTACATGTTTCGCGATCGAGGTCAAACGGAGCCTGTTGTTTTTGATCCAGATGATGAGTCATTTGAAAGAGGTGCTGCCTAGGCAGGTTGTGCAGGGGTTCGAGTCCCTAGAGTACACGGTAACCCCTACCCCCATTGAACTGATCCCTGTTAGTTGGACTGGTTTAATTTCTACGTGGCTAGGGTTTGAAGGGCTTGGTTTCGATATTCCATCGGAGTCAGATCCTTTGTCCTTGTCTGCATCTGGTTGTTGTGCCAGTCGATATAACTATCAATGGCTTGTTGCAGCTCCTCTTCACTGATAAAACGCTCACCATGAAACATCTCGGACTTCACATGCCCGAAAAAGTTTTCCATCACTGCATTGTCATAGCAATTACCTTTTCGTGGCATTGACTGCACACCATCAATACTCGCGATCAGCCTACGCCAGCTGGAATGCTGGTGCTGGAACCCTTGGTCAGTATGTATGATCAAACCTTCCCTAGGAGATTCCCGCTCAATAGCATTGTGTAACGACCGAGATGTGAATAATGGTGGCTGGTTTGGAATTGCCTCCGCATACGCGGAGAAGAGTGCAAGCTACCAGTGAGAATTGGAAAGCTGAAGTCGAACGGCTATCGGATGGCTATGGCCTTTTTCGTTCGAGATTGATGGTGCGCGCCAACGACACGTTATCTTGTGGAAGAAAGCAAAAGGTCAAGTGATCTTTGTAGATCCCCAGAGCGGTATGACCGTTGATCCGAAATTGGATATACAAACAGCTCAAGGCAAACCGGTTGTAATCGCTCGTTTAGATAATGCTGATCCGGTAGAGTGGAAAGTACCAGAAGTGGTTCAACCATTTGGTATTTAGGAGGTGTTAAGGATGATTGATAGGGAAACTGCATATGCGATGTTTCGTGAAGAAGCTCATAGGGTAGTCAAAAAAGGCACACCACATGTTGAAGAAATTGGTCGTGAAAATGATGAGTATTTTTACGCAACAGTAGTGGCGGTCGAAGCCGTAAAAGGCAACGACAATTATCTCAATGATCCTGGTACTCAAGTGATGTTAATCCGTAAACAAGATGGCAAAGCAGTACGTATGTACCCACAAGACGCGGAATGGACACGACTGTACCAGTCGATGACCCCAGTTAATTATCTAGCTGCGTAAACCCACTTTTTATTAACCCGCGTAATCCTGTTTGGAGCGCGGGTTTGCCCGTTTAGCGGGAATGGTCCACCGTCATTTTGGTTTTAGCGGCATTATCTAGGCTCGAATCCTGGTGGATCAGCTGGCCTCACGCCTTGGCGGCGGTGGGGTTTTGTTCTGCCCAAAAACGCATTAGACCCAGGAGGTCATGATGGATTCAGTTAATACATCAGCAGCCAAGGATGACGATCCAGGTACACAGCACGGCCACGATCAAAACCTTGCGCAGCCTGCCAGGAGCAGTGTCGCGAGTTCTGATGATGGCCAAGAGTTACCAAAGGAAGAGGAAAAACTTTCCCCTGAGGCGATGGAGAAGGCTCTGAAGAAAGCTCGATCAGATGCAGCACGGTATCGCACCGAGCGCAATGCATTGTGTGAAAGTGCTGAGAAGTGGAAAGAGCATGAAGATTCTCAGAAGGAATTATCTCCGCATACGCGGAGAAGAGCAGATGCTGCAGAGCACAACGAGAATTGTTGAGGAACTACCTCCGCATACGCGGAGAAGAGGAGCGTGGTCTCTCGCGCTTGTGGTTTTAGCTGGAACTACCTCCGCATACGCGGAGAAGAGATAGGTTAATTAATGTCGTTAATGTTGTATTTGGAACTACCTCCGCATACGCGGAGAAGAGACGACGACGAAAAGGACCAAGCTGTTCAGCCAGGAACTACCTCCGCATACGCGGAGAAGAGTGCGACCCTTGTAGCAGCTAGGAACCTTGGGCGGAACTACCTCCGCATACGCGGAGAAGAGATAGCATATCCGGTTTGGTTTTGTCCATTGCGGGAACTACCTCCGCATACGCGGAGAAGAGTGTTTAGGAGGTGTGCGTAAGTGCTACAGCGTGGAACTACCTCCGCATACGCGGAGAAGAGTACCCCTTTCGGTTTCCGCACGTGAGCGCGAGGGAACTACCTCCGCATACGCGGAGAAGAGGTAGGGATCCGATAGCTTCCTGAAGTGCCCCGGTTTTTGTTCCTAGGCGTTTGCCTTGTTTTCCATTGTCTCTGATGTTCTAGTTTTTGTCCAAAAGTTTTCCTCCACCTCTGTTGGTGTGTGGTAGCCCAAGGAAGCGTGT
>JBHACV010000198.1:0-5422 GCA_041854705.1 Corynebacterium sp. | reverse complement strand
GCTGACAGAATTGGATGCTTGTTGGGATCGAGCTGCCGGTTTTGCCTCTTTCGGACCGAAAGCTCGGTGGCGAGAAACAAGAAAACTTGCCGCAGCTACCATTCCAATGACTCGACTCCGATCGATTCGAGAGAACCAAATCACCGTACCGTGGTCTGTGGTGGCCCCGTTTTGATTTTTACCCACTGGTTTTAAAACGGGAACTGAACCAAGTGTAGTTAGTAGTGAATACCTGTGAGATGGTCACCATCGCGCCCACATGTGCACACAACCTTGCAGCTCGGTCGCATTATTGTGTTAATTATGTGTCTACCACCATTGGTGATTTTTCTTGCGAAGGCTCTGCTTCCCCTAGCTTCTTGCGGTTTCCAATGGCCCAAAGACCAATGAAGATCCACAATGCTCCGCAACAAACAGCTGTCTGATAAATACTGAAAAACTGCAATGCGAAAGTAGCCACGGATAGACCGATCGGTGCTCCTATAGTGTTTAAGGCCGAGAAGATAGAAAAGGTCCGGCCGCGTATGTGTTCTGGAATCTGCGCTACTATCACGATCATCAACACTGGCTGGAGCAGTCCCTGTCCAATTCCTAAGATCACGAAACCTACCACCACCAATGGCGTGACTTTGAGTACTGATGCTGTAATAAAGCCCACCATCATGAAGGTCATGCTGGCACTCCACAATACCTGTAATCGTTTTTGACCAATCGCAGATACTACCCCACCGCTGGCAATAGTTCCAATGGCAAATCCCGATAATGCATATCCAAACATCTCGGGTGCATTGATGCTTTGGAAATGGGCCGGTACTAAGACCATAAACGGTGCAACAATCGTCTGGCTAAGCCCAGCAACCACAATCAAAGTTTTGATGGGAGTAAATTTTAAAATCTCCCGCCACGCTGATAACCCAGGGTATTCTTCTGCCGTCGCGACGGACTTATGAACCCGCACTAAGCTGGTGCAAACTGCCGCCGCAAAGGAGCAGCTGGCTGTGACAATCAAAACCGTGGAAATAGGAAAGACAGTCATCATTACCCCAGCTAATGCTGGTCCAATGAGGAAAGACACTCCCATTAAACCTTGGCTCAATCCTGCTAGCCAACTGATGTCTTTGCCTGCAGTCTGAGCCACATCACCAGCAAGTGCCTGCCGCGCTGCCATTCCAGGAATGTCCCCAATAGCTCCGAAAATACCAAGAGCAATGAACCATCCCAGGCTAAGCTCTAACGTGGTATCAACAAGAATGAGCCCCACAACAGAAGTAGCGGATATTAGATCAGAGATTATGCTCATGGGTTTGTGCCCAATGGCATCGACTAAGTGCCCACCAATCAAGGCAAATAGCAGTGATGGTATAGCCACGGCTGTGGCTACTGTACCAGCGGCAACTGGGTCGCCAGTGCGTTGTAGCACCAGAATCGGTAGTACAACATTGATAATGGCATTGCCTATGCCAGAAAGTCCAAATGAAGCAAGGTAGAACCAAACGCTCATGAGTGAGTTTTTCATTATTTATCCTTAATGGTTATTTACTTTTGTCGCAGCCCTGCAGCCGCTAGCTCAGCCGCACAGTTCGTAAGGGTAGTTTTGCCGGATCCAGAGGGGCCATGATCGTAGTGAATGATCCAGTTGCGAGCCTCAAATTCACATGATTGACTACGGTGACCATCCGATTCCCACCATCAAATCGTTTGCAAACACCATCCAGCACTAATGCATCCATCCATGCTCCTTTCTGTCTTTGTCCAATCTTCCAAGCAGCATTGGACAAAGACGAGACATTAAGCAGACACCCCCAGCACTTTCTTGTCCACCCCTTGTTAGGATCAAAAGAATGCAGGTTCAATTTCTCGGTGATTTCGCGATCTATGATGATGCCGGGCAATCTGTGCCGCTCGGAAAACGCATGGTACCGCTACTACTAGCACGGTTGTTGCTTTCTCCTAATGACACCGTAACTACCGATCAGTTGCTACACGACCTCTGGGACAATAAACCCCCTGCTGGTGGCATTGATACCCTCCGTCGCCTTGTTTCCCGCACCCGAAGTAGGCTTCAAGAATACAGCCTTGATATTGGTCCCTATCCCAATGCGCAGGGTTATCGCATCATTATTGATCTGGAAAGTATAGACTCCTACTGCTTTGAAAACTTGATCCAACAAGGAACTACCGCACTCGCAACTGGCAATCCTCACAACGCCCTATCATCTTTCAATCAAGCCGCAGCACTCTGGCGCACCCCACCATTAGGCGGCATTACCGCTGAATTCGCCGAACGAGCAGCCCGTCGACTAGAAAAACTACATAGTGAGCTAGTAGAAAACCTACTTGCTGCCCGCGCGCAATCCGGTGAGATCACCACCCTACTGCCAGAAATAAAGGCATTTTGCCAAACTCACCCAACCAGCGAACGAGTCCACCTACTCTATTTTCGTTTGCTCGCCACTATGGGAGAACGCGCCGAAGCTTTACGACGCTATGAGCAGTTGCGTCGTCGACTAGCAGCAGAGCTTGGTACCGATCCTTCACCCCAACTCCAAGAACTGCACGCTGAACTGTTAAAAGAAAAACCCAACGTTTTTCATCCCACCCCAACCAAAACATATCTCACCAGCTTCTATGGCCGCGAAACCGAACTAGAAACCATTAGTAAACTGTTTAGAAATTCCCGATTAGTCAGTATCTTAGGGCCAGGCGGAATCGGAAAAACGAGGCTGGCAGTTGAATATTTGCACCGCCTCGAAGATCAACGTAGCTTCTTCTTCGATCTCGCCCCCTTAAGCCCCAGCGACAATATCCTCTCCGCTGTTTGTTCCATGCTCGGCTTGATGGAGCAACTAGACCAATATGGTTTTGTCGAATTACTCCCACGACTAGCCGCATTTCTATCCACTACCCCAACAACCTTGGTTTTGGATAACTGCGAACATCTGCTTGATGCTGTCGCTCGTTTTTGTCTCGATCTTTTTGCCGAATGTCCTTCCCTCACAATCCTGACCACCAGTCGTGAGCCCATCACTATTACCGGGGAGGCACTTTTAAGGATTGCTCCACTTCCTACCGATTCCCTCGCTGGTCCGGCATCCCAAATGTTTAAAGACCTCGCAGCATTAGCAAACCCCAACTCCGATCTAGACGATGCTACAGCCCTGACCATTGCTGCTCGCCTCGAAGGCATCCCATTGGCCATTGAATTAACCGCAACCCGAATGCGCAATATGAGTGCTACCGAAATTGCGCAGCATCTAGAACACAATTTTCACATTGTGACGCACACAAAACCCCAACGCGACCCTAGGCACTCCACGCTAGAAACTGTACTGGACTGGACATGGAGCCTGCTTACCCCGCAAGAACAATCATTAGCCATGCGTCTTTCCGTACTTACTGGTGGTATTAGCTTAGAAAGTGCTGCCGCGCTGGCAGAAGACACTCAAACAAAAGTACTAGATTTGGTGCATTCCTTGGCAGATAAATCTTTAATACACTACGACGCTACAACCACTAATCGTTGGCAGTTTTTAGAAACCACCCGATTTTATCTTGCCCAAAAACTTCGCCACGATCCCGAATTAGCAAAAACAGTACAGCTCACCGCAGCACAGTATTTTGCCAGGCTAGGACGTACCTGTTTCCGCCAAATGTTAGGTATCGATCAGTTTTCGGCACAGCACACACTACAAATTGAAGCAAATAATTTCATTGCTACCCTAAGATTCGCTCACGATTATGGCTACCACGAACTTGGCGCCAAACTCACCCTACATATTAGCTGGTACTGGGCTCTATACTGGCATTTTAATGAAATCAAACAGTGGTTAGTCGATACCAATTGGCAAGGAATCCAGTCACACCTTCATGAGATTTTCACTACGTATCGTCATGCATTATTTACCGCAAGCTCTACAGAAGCACAAACACTGTCTTCGTTAAACCACGAATTATTGTCTTTTCATCCCCCACTTATTCTGATACGAACAAAAATTCATGCATACAATAATAACCTTCACCAGCTCTATGCTGACATAAAGATTGCCCAATCCCATCCACATCCGTGGATTCAAGCTGCCGCAGAAGCAGCATTCTCCTTATACTGCAGTATTCAAGGCGATTTGGCACAAACCCAATACCATGCCAATCGCGCCTTGCAAGCATTCACAAATGTCGGCGATCAGCACAATGCCGCAGCAATGTCCATATTACTTGCAGATATTCATTCCATTATGGGCGAACATGAAAAAGCGATTTCAACCTACCACTCAGCAATTAGTAGCAAACAGCAGATTCGCCACAGTAGTATGCTTTTAGATTCCATCTGGCTAGGTGAGAAATTCCTGCGTGCCGGAGACATAAAATCTGCCAAAAACCAATTCCGTTCCGCGTTGAAAGAAAACGATTCCCTAGGTTTTCCTTTTATCCCTCTTCTTTGCCATACCGGTTTATCCGTCGCGGCCTTAGCCGAATCTAATATGATCGCTGCCCGTAAGCATCTCGACCTAGCATGGGAAGCGCTCATTACTCCCTTTCCAGATGAAATTCAGCAGTACAGGATACTCTACATTCAAGAAATCCGGCTGAGTTTAGCTCATAATGACCTGTCTCAGGCTAAGCATTACCTCTACGAACTTCTCCAATACCAAGATCTCACAGGTTTCAATAGCATCATCCCAGATATTTTTGACATCGCAGCCTTCATCAGTCACGCCGATAAACAACCTGCAACCGCTGCCCGCTTCCTCGGCACTGCTGCCAAACTTCGAGGGCACTTCGATCTTGGTGACTTCAAACTACATCAAATGCGTAACCAGCTCATTCACGAACTTGGTGAAGCTACCTTTAACCAGAACTACACAGCCTCCGAATTGGTACCCGATAATCCAGATATAGCAGAAATATTAAACATTCTGTGATTTTCTTGTCTGCTCATTGTCCGCCCAGTGTCTGTATGCCTCGACATAATGAAGACATGAATTATGATATTGCCACTCCACCACCAAAGAAACCATCCACAAAAGCAACAAGGAACTGGGGCTTTCCGCAGATCCTGCTGTGGACATTAACCATCATCACCATTATCAGCAATACTGCAGTCAATGTTCTCGCCCCCAATACTATCTATCCGATCTTTACCGGAGGGCTAACTTTAGTACTTCTGATTCTTGTCGGTGTTGACATCTATCGACGTCGGCGCCGATGAGCTACCGCTTCGCTAAAGCACGCAACAACACGAATTTCATCATTACTCGGTTAGGTTGCACCCAACCACAATCTGCAACCTGAAAGTTCCCTCCGAATTTTTGTGATGCTCTTGGCACTAGCCTGACAAATCAGTCACACTGGTAGACATGAAATTAGTAAAAATATTAGTCAGCATCTTCGCTGTGATTTTGATTTTAATCTTAGGGGCAGAATT
>JBHACV010000197.1:0-12746 GCA_041854705.1 Corynebacterium sp. | reverse complement strand
GCTGATGACCAGCTTGATGCTGGTGAGGCAGTTCAGACTGCTGATGATAATTGGGTGGAGACCGATCGTGAGCAGGTCTTCAATGATTTCGTGGCATACCGTGCTGAGCAGAATCTTGGCGCGATCAGTACAGATCCTGCCCTAGAAGCACGTGCGCAGGAATGGGCAGATCACCTGTATGAAAATGGTGAAAGGGGCCACTCTCAGTTGCAAAGCCCTGATCTAGGTGAGGTTATCGCTTGGACTGGTAATGCTTCTGAGGTGATTGACCTGTGGCACAATTCTCCAGGTCATCACGATATCATCACCAAAACTGATGCCACTAAGGCGGGGATTGGTATTGCTGAGGACAAAGATTACGGCAAGGTGTATGTCATGATTCTCCAGTAGAGTCAGTATCACCAAACAACCCACGACGTTTCTAGGCTCCGGTTTGGGAACGTCGTGGGTTTTAATAGGGTATGGAAAAAATCGAAATCCATGGTGTTGCGGTTGATTCGCAGGGACGTTGTGGGCACTATCATTCGCCACGTGATGTGGTCGCAAATAAGTGCGATACTTGTGGCAGCTTCTGGGCATGTCACAAGTGCCATGAAGAATTGGCAGGTCACCCCTTTGGTCGCATGGATTCGCACCACAAGGCTGTGTTGTGCGGTAATTGTGGGAAGCTTATGAATCGTGTCGAATACGAATCAAGTTTCGCCTGCCCACAGTGCGAACATGAATTTAATCCTGGTTGTAAAACCCATCGAGACCTGTACTTCCAGTAAGCTAGCTGTCGGAAAAGGCCAGAGCAGGTTATAAAAGCTTGCTGTTGGCGTTCTTCGGCAGTAAGGTGCCAAGTTTGTCCCCACAACAACCAGGCTAGGTGAAGCACTCACAGGGCCACGAGGAGTACTTAAATATATGAGTGTCGCAGTAAAGCGTGATGAAACCAGGGTGGCCGCTGCCACAATTATCGGAACGGCTATTGAGTGGTACGATTTTTTCCTCTACGCTGCGGCGGCAGGACTTGTTTTTAATAAAATCTTCTTCAATACAACTGACCCAACAGTTGCAACCATGCTGTCTTTCCTTACAGTTGGGCTTTCCTTCTTATTCCGTCCATTTGGTGCATTCTTAGCGGGACATTTTGGTGATCGCATTGGGCGTCGTAACGTGCTCATGATTACCTTGATTGGTATGGGACTGGCAACCACCTTGATTGGTTTGCTTCCTACTTATGCCACCATTGGGGTGGCAGCGCCATTGATTTTGATTTTTCTGCGGATTATCCAAGGTATTTCGGCTGGGGGAGAATGGGGTGGTGCAGTATTGATGGCTGTTGAGCATGCGCCACAACAGCGACGTGGCCTGTTTGGGGCATTTCCGCAGATCGGGGTGCCGCTGGGATTGCTGATGTCTTCTGGCATGATGGCACTGATGACCACGATTGCACCAGGTGATGCCTTTTTAGAATGGGGCTGGCGGGTGCCATTCCTTTTAAGTTTTGCACTGATCTTCGTTGGCTATCTTATTCGTCAAGGGGTGGCGGAATCTCCGGTTTTTACCGAAATTGCCGAGCGGAAAGAAGTAGCCAAAAACCCATTGGGTTCTATGTTGCGGCGGCATTTCCCAGTGGTGCTGTTAGCGGCCATCGTATTTGCTGGAAATGGTGCGTCGGGTTATATGACCACCGGTGGGTTCATCCAAAACTATGCTACTGACCCAGAAGGGGCGCTCGGATTAGAGCGGGGTGCAGTGCTGTTAGCGGTGACTGGTTCAGCGGCAACATGGCTGCTCTTTACCCTTGCTGCGGGCATTGTTTCTGATCGGATTGGTCGACGACGCACCTACATTTTCGGGTTTTTAGCTCAATTGGTTGGCATTTGGATGCTATTCCCACTGGTGAATACCGGTGACATTCAAAAATTATTCCTTGCATTGGCGATTCTTACTGTGGGGTTGGGCTTCACCTACGGTCAGCAGTCGGCATTCTATGCTGAGCTCTTCCCCGCATCCTTGAGGTTTTCTGGGGTATCAGTGTCCTATGCACTTGGTGCCATTTTGGGTGGCGCATTTTCCCCAATGATTGCTAAATGGTTGATTCAACAAACAGGTAGCACCGATGCGGTGACCTACTATCTCAGTGGTATGGCGATTGCCGGACTGATTGCTATCTTGCTGTTTAGGGACCGCACCGGTATTCCGCTCGGCCCTGAGAACGAAAAATGGCAGCAGGCTTCACCACTGCGCATTGGCTGATTCTACACAGCTTTTCAACACCCACCGGCTGCTAGTTGGCACTCCCGGTGGGCAGTTCTATATTCAAGAATCGTTTGGTAAGAGACAAATAACCCTGAAGGGTTAAATCAAGATCTGCCAAATACAAAAACTCATCATGGCTATGGAGCTGGCCGTGTGCATGGCCTAGGCTCCGATCGTGGGCGTGAACCGCAAAACCATAGCCTGACCCACCAAGACGCCGTGCAAAACGCAGATCAGAGCCACCAGCAGCAATCATGGGAAGCACTTGGGCATCAGGAAAAAACTCACTAAATGTTGCAGTGATTGCCTGAAAAAGCGGATGCTCAGTAGGAGACTCCGTGGCGTCTTCACAGATTAATCGTTCAATGGTTACTTGCGATGCCATATCACCTAGGGCATCGATTAAAACCTGATCCACATAATCTTGGTCTTGGCCAGGTAAAGTGCGGATGTCGAGTTCCAGATAAGCATGCGATGGTAGTACGTTGATTGCTTGCCCGGCGCGTAATACTGTTTGTGAAATTGTTAGGTGTGAAACCGCATCACCATAGGCGGCAAGTTCCCCCAGTTGATCGTAGTCAGAACCTGCGCATAAGGAAGCAGTGGTTTCTGGGTCGAAGTGGAAAGCGTTGATAAAGCCGCGCCAGATTTTTGAGTCAGTGGTTTTGGGAGTGGCTGCGGCAATCCGTTGGGCCACCGAGGCAATCTTTACAATAGCGGATTCCTTATTATAAGGGGCGGAGCCATGACCGGGATCTCCGTGGACATGCAGTCGTCGTTGGGCTGCGCCTTTCTCTCCCACATATACAACTACAGAATCGCTGCCGTCGCGGCCGGGGATATGTGAACCGCCGGTCTCGGAGAGACAATTTTTCCAGCTGATGGCTTCTGGATGGTTTTCGGACAACCACTGGGCGCCGAGTCGGCCGCGGGATTCTTCGTCAGCAAGTGCGGCGAAGTGTAGGGTGCCTGCTGCGCCGCCGTGGCGGGCTACTTCACGGGTGACTGTGGCCATGGTGGCGGTAATAAATAGCATGTCTACGGTGCCACGGCCATAGATCTTGTCTGCTTCGATAATGGCGTCGAATGGTGGTTTGGTCCATTTTGATTCATCCACTGGGACTACATCGATATGGCCAAGAAAGGTCAGTGGTTCTGCGTTGTGGTCGTGGCCATGAACTGTTGTGATTAAGGTGGTGCGTCTAGGTGCGGGCTCATAGCGTTTTAGCTCTAGGTTGGGTGTGTCAGCGAAAAATCGTTCCAGTGTTTCGACGTTTCTGATTTCCTGCCCTGAATCTGGGGTGAAATCGTTAACGCAGGCGTTTCGGACCAGTTCTTGAAGCAGGTTGAGGGTGTCGTCGAAAAGTGAGGTCATGGGAGTCAAGTGTACAAGTCGGTATGTGCTAGGTTTGTCAAAGTTATGGGTGTCATCTGGCGCTTGGAAGTTTTCTCCTGAAAAAGCTGCGCGTTAAACGGCGATCAACTACAATTCTTGAACATCAATTAAAACGTTGTTCAATTTTGGCTATGGTGGTACTAGCACCACCAACCCCCTTTTAGCTTGACCGACGACGTTAAAAGCGAAAGTGATATGAGGAAAGAATATGGCCAGTGACATTTTAGAAATTGCTCGGGAGCAGGTCCTAAAAAAGGGAATTGGGTTATCCAAAGATGAGGTGCTTGAAGTGCTGCACCTTGAGGAGGATCGTATTCCTGAGTTGCTCGATCTTGCACATCAAGTTCGCTTAAAGTGGTGTGGTGAAGAAGTGGAAGTTGAAGGGATTATCTCGCTAAAAACTGGCGGCTGCCCTGAGGACTGTCACTTCTGTTCCCAGTCCGGTCTGTTTGAATCTCCAGTCCGTTCTGCGTGGCTAGATATTGCGGGATTGGTGGAGGCTGCCAAGCAAACTCAAAAGTCAGGTGCTACCGAGTTCTGTATTGTTGCAGCGGTCAAGGGGCCTGATGAGCGGTTAATGTCACAGCTAGAAGAAGCGGTGGCCGCCATCAAAGCTGAGGTTGATATTGAAGTCGCGGCTTCGGTGGGAATTTTGACTCAAGAGCAGGTTGATCGGTTGAAGGCTGCTGGTGTGCATCGTTATAACCACAATCTCGAAACCGCGCGCTCCTTCTTTCCCAATGTAGTGACCACTCATAGTTGGGAATCGCGTCGTGAGACTTTGCGCATGGTTGCCGAAGCTGGTTTGGAGGTTTGTTCTGGTGGCATTCTAGGTATGGGGGAGAGTCTAGAGCAGCGTGCGGAGTTCGCCCTCGATCTCGCGGAGTTGAATCCCACCGAGGTGCCTATGAACTTTCTTGATCCTCGGCCGGGTACTCCTTTTGCCGATAAGGAAGTCATGGAAACTGCTGATGCATTACGGGCAATCGGGGCATTCCGTTTAGCTTTGCCGAAGACTATCTTGCGTTTTGCTGGTGGTCGAGAATTGACTCTTGGTGATCTCGGTACTGAGCAGGGGTTGCTTGGTGGCATTAATGCTGTAATTGTGGGTAATTACCTAACAACCTTGGGGCGTCCTATGGAACAGGACCTCGATATGCTGGGTAAACTGCGGTTGCCTATCAAAGCGTTAAATGCGAGTGTCTAATTGATGAACCAAGAACTTCTTGAAGCCTTACTCGCCGGTGACGCACCGCTGTTTCATCCCAATACCGGCCAAGAAATCGCCGCGGGCCAGGAGATTAAGCTCTCACCTTCTGCCCGGGCTGGTTTGGAGGCGCCGCGCTTTTGTCAGCTGTGCGGGCGCCGGATGATTGTGCAGGTGCGTCCCGACGGGTGGGAAGCTAAGTGCTCTCGTCATGGTGAGGTGGACTCAGTTTATTTGGGTCAGCGTTGACTGTGGCTTGATGTCGATTGAGATCAAAAGACAGTTACAATTCACCGAAGTAGGTAAGGAAAAGCCTAGTTAAAGTTCCTTTTGGCAAGCCTTTGATTGCTTTACCGGCAACTTAAGAACATTTAGAGTAGTGTCTAACTGTTTTTGCTTTGGTTCCAAAAGGAGGTGTGAGTATGACTACTACTGCTCACGCTGAAGGGCTCCATGTTGATTTTTCAGCCAAACTCAATTGGCTTCGTGCTGGTGTGCTGGGTGCTAATGATGGCATTGTTTCAGTTTCCTGCATTTTGCTAGGCATTATTGCGGCGCAGGCTGGACAGCGCGAAGTGCTTTTGGTGGGGGTGGCTGCGATCATTTCTGGCGCTGTCTCAATGGCATTGGGGGAGTATGTTTCGGTTTCTGCCCAGCGTGACTCCGAACGGCGTTTCATTGCTAAGGAACAAGAAGAACTGATTCGCTGGCCAGAACAAGAACATGCTGAATTGGTTGGCATTCTCATGAATTATGGCATTGCCGCTGATACTGCAGATCAAGCTGCACGGCAGATACATCAATCGGATCCATTGCAGGCCCATTTACGGTTGGAATTGGGCATTGACCCAGAGGAATTGACAAACCCGTGGGCGGCGGCAGTGTCCTCGGCCTGTGCTTTTATTCTGGGGGCGGCTTTACCGCTCATGGCCGCATTGGTTGCTAATGGTACAGTGGTAGCAACTGTGACTTTAGCTACTTTGGCTTTGACAGGATTTGTGAGTGCCAAATTGTCCGATACTTCCACCAAGCGGGCTGTTTCTCGGTTGGTGATCGGTGGTTCCATAGGATTAGCTATCACTTATGGTGCTGGGGTGTTCTTTGGGGTTACCGCCTAAAGTGGCTTAAGGGGTCTAGGCTGGTTGCTTAAAGGAGGTGACTGGTCATGCTGCAAAACCGAACCCGGCCAGCTCAATTTTTACTGTGCGCTTCCTTGTTGGTTTCTGGGCTTGCAGTGATGTGCCCTTTTATTTTCCCTGGTCAGTTCTCCACGATTTTAGGATATTTGCTTTACAGTATTCCGTTAGGGATACTTGCGGCAATGCTTTCCTTCTTTGCCCGCAGTGTGGGAGGAATGATAGTTGCGTCTTTTGCAGCTTTTGCCCCAATGCTTCTAGTCTGGTTGCTGTTTTCCATTTATGTTTCCCCCTTTGGGCGGCTTTTCTAAATTGATGATTCATGGATAATTTTTCAGCTTATGGATCACAAGTAGATCTAGCGCATAGGTCTGCACTTCGATCTATTCATCGGGTAGTGGAAGAAACCACCAAACCTACCCCACCAGCAGTGGCGTTAGACGCGGTGACTAAGCAATTGCAAGCTGGTCGGGTATTAGTACTCACTGGAGCTGGAGTGTCTACCGATTCGGGAATTCCTGATTATCGTGGACCTCAGGGTTCTTTAACGAGGCATCGTCCCATGACCTATCAGGAGTTTCGCTATGATCTGCATGCTTTGCGACGGTATTGGGCCCGTTCCTTTGTAGGGTGGCGGTACCTCAAAGTCGCGAAACCCAATAATGTGCATCAGGCTATTGCTAAGTTGCAGCATGCTGGATTGGTTTCCAATGTGGTTACTCAAAATGTTGATGGGTTACATCAGGCTGCTGGATCGGTTGATGTATTGGCTCTGCATGGAGACTTAGCTACAGTCATGTGCTTGCACTGCGGTCGCACCGAGGCCCGCGTGGATTTTGATTTTCGTATGGAGCTTGCAAATCCGCGGTTTCTTCAGTCTATTGCCATCGATTCAAGCCAGATCAATCCAGATGGTGACGTCACACTCTCGGAGCAGGAGGTGCAGCGATTTCAGCTAGTTGGTTGTCAATATTGTGGTTCGCATTTAATGAAACCCGATGTGGTGTATTTCGGTGAAAATGTGCCAGCTATTCGTAAACAACAGCTTACGGCTATGCTTGCTCGTGCTCGATCTCTGTTGGTTGCTGGTTCTTCTCTGGCGGTAATGAGTGGAATGCGAGTTGTTATTGATGCCAAGAAACAGGGGAAAAGTGTGTCAGTGATTAATGGTGGCCCTGGTCGGGCAGATAACCGAGTGGATGTGTTGTGGCGCACTGAACTGGATCCAGCTTTTACGCAGCTATTGACTCGGCTTGGGTTGTAGCTGGGAATCTGGTTAGTGAGACAAGAAATGCAGACGCTAAAAGCTTAAACACTTAGTATGGTGATTGCACACTTTAGGGGGAAAATATGCGTACTGTGGACACATGGACATTCCCAAACACCCCAGTCAGACCACTAGCATTAGGTCGGATGAGCTCATATGAAGGTAGTGGGATTAACACCAACAGAGGCCGTCGAAAAGCTGA
The DNA here is from genome assembly GCA_041854705.1 of Corynebacterium sp. GTDB lineage: Bacteria > Actinomycetota > Actinomycetes > Mycobacteriales > Mycobacteriaceae > Corynebacterium. The sequence continues at coordinate 5,291 of JBHACV010000197.1, read as the reverse complement.
AAGAGCATTATGAGACTGCAACCGCGACAGCTCGGTGGGTATTGCAGGAAGGAAGTTTCCAGGATTATGCTGCAGTAACTTATCCGAAACTAACAGTTACGGTGAACTCGTGGCATCCAGTTGATCGCACTGAGCCTTTTGGTTATGTCGAGGATGCTGGGGTGTATTCGGCGGTGCTGTCAAAACCTGCGCTCATGGCCTGCTATCTGATGGGACAGTTGGAGCGGTTATCGAAAAACTACGATTGCACCATCACAGTTTCTGATTCTGGTGTGCGTATCCCACCAGAGTATATTGACGGTCTTGCCGAGAAGATCGATCCGGGTAGGCGCCCGATTGATATTCCTCGTCCCAGCTTAGATGATGTGGATGATGGCATTATTGATGGTGATTGGGATGCTTTCCACGGGGTAGAAAAACCACTGTTTCATTTCACCCCACAGCGGTTCGACATCGCCTGTGCTCGGATTGAACATTACACTGGTATTCCAGTAGAACAGGTACAGAAGTACATTCTGTTTACCAACTATGGAATGCACACCCAAGAATTTCTTCGCTATGGGCTAGCACAGCTTGCCGCCCCACAGTCGCGTTATACCTCGTTGATACTGGCCGACGGTCGACAGATCACCAAGGATAATGTCACGGAGTTGAACTTAGAGTCACTGGTGGGAGAGTCCAACTTTCAAATGCCGCGCTATGACCTTATAGCACCTGGTGGTTATGGCATCACCATGATTAATATTGGTGTAGGACCATCAAACGCCAAAACCATCACAGATTGTCTTGCGGTGCTGCGTCCAGAAGCGTGGGTAATGATTGGTCACTGTGCTGGTCTTGATGGTCGCATGCGGATTGGGGATTTAATTTTGGGTAATGCCTATCAGCGTAGCGACCACTTGCTTGATGGGCATATTCCCACCAATTTACCCATCCCTGCTATACCGGAAGTGCAACGAGCCCTAGAAGCGAGTGTTAAGCAGATTTATGGGGAGGACCTTTCCCTTATGCGTACCAGTACGGTGATTTCTACGGATGACCGCAATTGGGAATGGCATACCCCAAAGGTTATGTGGGAGTGGTTGCGGGCCTCCACGGCAGCAGCCTGCGACATGGAGTCAGCAACATTAGCTGCTAATGGTTACCGTTATCGGATTCCATACGGAACATTGCTGAGTGTTTCCGACCTGCCACTACATGCCGTTCCTAAACTGCCAGCGGCGGCACAGACCTTTTATTCCAGCTCCAAGCAAGCACATGTGATGTGTGCAGTTCGGGCCGTAGAACAGTTGGCTGCTACCCCAGAAAGATTGCGTACAAGAAAGTTACGGCGCACGGTTGCCGAAGTGCCCTTCAGATAAAGGAAAAACCATGAAAAAAGGTATTCGCACCATCATTTCCCTGCTGTGTATTCTCGGCCTTGGCGCCTGTAATACCGACCCCGAACCCAAAGAGGCCGCGGATACCAGATTTACCACTCAACAGCCGCAGTTGTTTTCCGATCCAACTGGCATAGAAGCTGCAAGAACCTTGCTATCAGCAGTAGAAACGGTGGTCGTGCTGTATCCCGGTGGCTCCCAAGATATAGCCATCGCCACAGCCAAAAATCGCCAAGCCCCGTTACTTATCGACAACGGCAGCAACTCCGAGGCAATTGCACAACTCGTCAAAGAGCTAAACGCCAAAGAAGAAAAAATCACCGAACAAGGGAAAGTTAAACCCGAGACGGTGGAAACACTGCTCGCTAATTATCAGCCCAGTAATTCAGATCTCGTGGTTCTCGTCACTGCGGAAACTGATATTCCCAGTGTGCTATCCGCTATGTCGGCCGGGGCAACTATAGAATTGCTACCGGTGGCTGATCCGCGTGCAAGCACTGCAGTGGTTGCTGGCCGACAGGTGCCCATCTATGCCTTCGGATCAGGCTTTAAAAACTTTGATACTAAACTTCAACTAGCCAAAGCGGGACCAGTTCCTAGCGGCGATACTGGACTTGTTTTCCCAGGTAGACGCCTAGTTGCTCTCTATGGTCATCCTTCCGGACCAGCTCTAGGGGTTCTCGGAGAACAGGACCCAACGGCTGCCGTAGAACGAGTACAGGCCTTGGTAAAAAATTATGACCAAGTCAACGATGACCCACAGAATTCCTTCGTTCCAGCATTTGAAATCATCACTACAGTAGCAACTTCCGCGCCGGGTGATGATGGCGATTATTCTAATGAAACCGCCATCGAAGATTTACAACCATATGTCGATGCGATTGGTAAAGCAGGTGGTTTTGCCATATTGGATTTACAACCCGGGCGGGCGAGTTTCTTAGAGCAGGCTAGATTGTACGAGCCACTGTTGAAATTGCCGCATGTGGGATTAGCCTTGGACCCCGAATGGAAAATTGGTCCAGAGGAACAGCCTCTATCACGAGTCGGTAGTGTTAGTGCCGCAGAAATCAATGAGGTTTCCGCATGGTTGGCAGAACTAGTACGAGAAAATAATCTGCCGCAAAAGGTTTTCGTATTACATCAATTCCAACAGCAAATGATTGCCGACCGAGAAAATGTGGATGTCACGCACTTGGAATTGGCTTATGTTTTGCATGCAGATGGTCACGGCGAACCAGGCCATAAGTTTGAAACGTGGAACATGCTTCGAGAGGGGCTACAACCGGAGTTTTATCTAGCGTGGAAGAACTTCTACGACGAAGACACTCCGATGCTGACCCCAGGACAAACCATGATGGTTAAGCCACGCCCGTGGTTTATCAGCTATCAATAACCCAAGCAGAACAGGACGTTTGACTAAAAACTAGACAGCACGGTATATAATTAACGAACCATTCAGTTTAAACATGTTTTGCGTGCCCCGTTGACTGATCGACGAGACCGCCCAAATTAAAGAAGGGTGACACAATCACCATGAAGAAAATCTCTGGCATTATCGCAGCAGCGATGCTCAGCATGCTCGCACTCGTAGCATGCGGCAGTGGCGAGTCCTCCGATACTAGCGGGGTAACATCTTTCCGCACCTTAGAGGAAATCAAACAAGATGGCACCATCCGCATTGGCGTATTCTCTGATAAAGCACCCTTCGGCTATGTCGATTCCGCTGGCGAATACGCCGGTTACGACATTGAGTACGGCAATCGCATTGGAGAAGACCTCGGGGTAAAAGTGGAATACGTACCAGTGGAAGCAGCTTCCCGTGTGGAATTTGTCGATACCGGCAAAGTCGATCTGATTTTGGCTAACTTCACCGTCACCGAGGAACGCAAACAAAAGGTAGATTTTGCCAACCCCTACATGAAAGTCGCACTCGGTGTAGTCAGCCCCGATGATAATAAGATTGAATCTGAAGCTGACTTCCAAGATAAGAAAATCATCGTGGTTAAAGGCACCACTGCCGAAGCCTACCTAGAAAAAGAACACCCTGAAATAGAGCTGCAAAAATACGAGCAATACACTGAGGCCACCAATGCTCTTACCGACGGCCGCGGCGATGCTTGGGTCACCGACAACACCGAAGCACTGGCATGGGCTGGTGAAGTCGACGGCTTCACCGCAACTATCACCGACCTAGGCGACATCGACACGATTGCTGGCGCAGTGGCGAAAGGCAACACCACCCTGCTGGAATGGCTCAACAATGAACTGGTCGAACTGGGCAAAGAAAACTTCTTCCACACTGCCTATGAAAAGACCCTGAAACCCGTCTACGGTGACGAAGTCTCCGCTGACGAGCTCGTAGTCGAAGGTGGCAAGCTTTAGACAATGGATATCTCGGTTGTACTAGACAACCTACCGGTCTATGCCGAGGCGGCAGTTCTCACCGTGAGGATTGCCGCCCTCGGCATTGTGGTTGCCTTCATCGTTGGCCTACTATGTGCGGCCATTACCTATTTTCGGATACCGGTGCTGCGACAAATCGTCGCCGCCTACATTGAACTATCACGTAACACACCGCTGCTCGTGCAGCTGTTCTTCCTCTATTTCGGTCTACCCAAACTTGACATCGTACTCAGCTCAGAGACCTGTGCCATAACCGGCCTCGCTTTCCTCGGGGGCAGTTATATGGCAGAAGCGATCCGATCAGGACTGGAATCAGTCGACAACATTCAATTGCAATCGGCACTTAGCCTCGGATTCTCCCGAAGTCAAGCACTACGGCATGTGATCTTGCCACAAGCCTTCGCCGTTGCCCTACCCGCCTTGACCGCAAACATAGTATTCCTCATTAAAGAAACTTCTGTAGTTGGGGTGGTTGCCCTACCAGAACTGGTCTTCGTAGCTAAAGAGCAAATTGGGCAGTCCTATGAAACTCGTGAAGCACTGTTCTTACTGGTCACCTTCTACCTAATAATCCTGCTGCCAGTGTCACTACTGGCTGGATTTGTCGAAAGGAGGATACGCAACTATGTTTTCGGATCTTGAGATTCTATTCCAAGGCAATAACTTCCTCCGCCTACTGACTGGTCTATGGGTATCAATACAAATCGCCTTAGCAGCAATGGGATTATCGATTATTTTCGGAACCCTGCTAGGCGTGGTCATGACTTCCACAAACCGACTGATTACCTTATTAACCCAAACCTACCTGCAGTTCATACGCATCATGCCACAATTAGTGCTGCTATTTTTGGTCTACTTCGACCTAACCCGCGGGTTCGGCATCAACCTTGACGCCAAACTAGCAGCAGTGATTGTATTCACGCTATGGGGTACCGCCGAAATGGGTGACCTAGTGCGATCCGCCATCAAATCCATCCCACAACACCAATACTTGTCTAGTTATGCGCTTGGGATTGAAGGCTGGGACCTGTACCGCTACGTAGTCTTACCCCAAGCAATCCGCGGACTCTTACCGCTAACCATTAACCTGACCAACCGTATGATCATGACTACCTCCTTGGTGGTCCTCATTGGTGTAGTAGAAGTACTCAAAGTAGCACAGCAAATCATTGACGCTAACCGATTTGAATACCCCGGTGCCGCCTTGTGGATCTACGGCGTGGTCTTCTTGTTGTATTTCATCGTGTGTTTCCCCATTGCTTGGGCCTCCCGCAAACTGGAAAGAAGGTGGCAGCTTCAATGAGCCCCCAACCATTGCTCGAACTAACCGACGTCGAAAAGATTTACCCAGGCGGCTTCCATGCACTCAAAGGCATAACCTTTAATGTCGCACCTGGTGAAGTGATCGCCATCATCGGCCCTTCTGGCTGTGGTAAATCCACACTTTTGAAAACCATCAACGGACTGGAAGAAATTACCTCCGGCACCATCGCACTCGATGGAAAAGTG
>JBHACV010000196.1:0-5262 GCA_041854705.1 Corynebacterium sp. | reverse complement strand
CTCCAGCTGGAAGCAATTTGAGTTCATATTTTTCCCCGCCAACAACAACCGTATGGCCGGCATTGTTCCCGCCATTAGGTTTGACCACGTAATCGACCAAGCCACCTAGAATGTCGGTGGCTTTACCTTTGCCTTCATCGCCCCATTGAGCGCCGACAATCACGATTGCTGCCATATTGAAACACACGTCCTTGGTTTAGGTACTTACTTTAAGCCCCACGCCACCATGTTTTTATGCATGATTGGCAAGCAGCTCACAGACGTTTTTCTATAATACCGTGCCCTGATAAAAAGCTACGAACTTTGGACAAAACAAATAGAATGATACCCACAACTATGCACCCAAGGATCTGTGAGAAATACGTGGCACCTAACAACTCCCCCAATGGACTGAATTTCCCCAACTCCAACCCACAGGGTTCAACACCACCGGTTTATTCACAGATTGTTCGTGAAGCTGAGCTGCCAGCAATACCAGCCACCCCACCAAACGCCCAGAAACGCCCCAGCCTACTGATCGTGCTTCTGCTCATTATTATTGCGCTACTAATGCTTCTAATTGCTGGCGGTTTCTACTACATACGCAATAATTCCGCTGTGAACCAATTAGCAGCTGCAAGCTCAATCACCAACGATAGCGCGAGTGGGACTGGTTCGGAGCAGTCTGGTTCCAACGCTGAGACAAGCACTGAGCAATCCGGTTTAGCTTCCAATTCGGGACAGTCCGAATCCGACCAAGCGAACACCGCAGCCCAACAAATCGCCACCAATGCAGGCCTCGATGTCTACGGATTCGACATCCTTAGCTGCTGGGGTTCTGACACCTGGGTATTCGCCGCGCTAAGCACAGAAGGCAAACATGTACTCATCTGCCAGTCTAGTTCCACCAACAGCTACTACTACACCCACGATTACTTGACTGAAATTTACCGCAAAGACGTCAACGTAGCAGATGTCAAAGCTGGCAGGTTCGAGATCTACAACGACGACGCCACCATCTTGGTTGACCCATCCGGTGTATGGGTCAAAGCCAAGCAAGGTTCGGATTTCTCCAGCACCTTCAGCTCATCCTTCACAGATAACCCCTGGTAAAACCCATTGCTTTTCTAAACACCCCACCAACACAGTTCTACCGGCTGCGGGTAGGGTTTAGGGCTAATACCAGCCGCTCTTGTTTGGCCACTCCACAATGAATTGCCGTTCAGCAACAACATACTCATCAGCAAGTTTTTGTTGTGCTGGTGAATGTGTTTCGCTTCACACAGCTGTGGTTCGGGCCAAAACCACAGATGCAACTGAAACGGCAATGTATCCCACGTACCTTTGCCGTTTTCATAATCCGTGGGATCTATATAGTCCACGTGCTGATAGATGTCATTGCTGCCCCCAGGCGCGGTTATGGCTTCGGCACGCACCCGCCACGTCCCAGGCGGGATTTTTAATGCCTGCAGTTCTGGGTGCTTACCAACTGGCTGCACGCATTCAGGCCCCAAAAAGTGCCTTCCCATTCAGCGCCGCCTTCATACGCAACAAACTGGATCGACACCTCAGATCAATGTTCAACATCCATAAACTCCACAGAATCAGCAGCCTCATCACACATTGTGACCTGCACCCCGACAACAAAATCAAGATAGTTGAATGCCGCAAACAAATTGATAAACAAGAAATTATCAAAAGCCCGCAGCATTGGTGTGGATCCAGTACAATATTCTAGCTCTCGGGGATCTGGCTTCTTTTGATCCGCATCGTCCCCGGTCGGACGCGATAGCTCATAGCCCACCGACCACCTAAACACATCAACACCATCAAAAACGCCAACAGTCGTCTTACTTGTCATAAGCATCACCTGCCCTAGACTCATCTATCAACCCCAAAGTCTACATAGAAGAAACCCGCAGCATCACACAAACAAACTGCGGGTTTTCAGAAGTTACGATCAAGGGCTTATTTTATCGCTTTCTTCTCCCTCCATTCTTTGATGAATTCCTGCTCCGCCACAACATATTTATCAGCAAGCTTTTGCTGTGCTAGGGAGTGCTTCGCTTCGCGCAGCTCTGGTTCGGGCCAAAACCACAGATGCAACTGAAACGGCAATGTATCCCACGTACCTTTGCCGTTTTCATAATCCGTGGGATCTATGTAGTCCACGTGCTGATAAATGTCATTACTGCCCCCAGGCGCGGTTGTGGCTTCGGCACGCACCCGCCACGTCCCAGGCGGGATTTTTAATGCCTGCAGTTCTGGGTGCCGGTTCAGCGGCTCGGAACCACCAAAACCACCGAAAGTACCCTCCCAGTCAAAAGCATCCTTGTGAGCCTCAAAACGAACCGATACCTCAGACCAGTGTTCAACATCAGTAAACTCCGCTGGGTCAGGGGCTTCATCACTAACTGTCACCTGTACCCCGACGATAAGGTCATAAAAGCTGAACCCAGCAGACAGATTAATCGATAAAAAACTCTCCAATGGTCGCAAGAGTGGAACTACTTCCCAATCGAAGGCATCCTCAAAATCGTGTGCATCCGGACGATCGCGGTTTCCGTCTCCCCACCAAGGCTGCTCATAAGCGATCAACCACACAAATTCATCAGCACCTGCAAAAACACCAACTGTCGTTTTACTTGTCATGGCACAACCTCCACTGTGAATTTATCCCCTCGCTGAGCCTGCTGATAGCGATAAAATCTATTTAGATCTGCTCCTTGCTTCGTATTTTCAGAATTCTCCACCCACCGAATACTCGCTCCAGTGCCACCTTCCATTGCGGAGTTGAATGGATATTCATCGCATGATGGATTGGTCATATTATCTGGGGCAGGCTCATCAATTGCAAGTTGATTTTGGTTCGTCTGACTGCAAGCAATATCCCTATTGGTGTTGTCACGTGTATACTGTTTTGTCAAATTACTGGGTTTCCCCTTCTCTTCGATAGCATATTTAACGTGCCCGGCTACGGCTGGAAATTCCTTCAGCGATACTTTATGTACTGCAGGCACCAGCGGATTAACACAGTTGCGCCTACTGTAGGGCCAAGCACCACTACACCGAATATAAGCGCCGCTGACTGCCCTAACCATGCTCGCACTATCCATATTACTTTTGAACAGCCACGCCAAACGATTAGGAGGAGTTTCCGGTTCTATGAATTTTACGTCAGGCTTATATACCCCAAGCGTTACGTACCCCTTTCTCCTCACCAAATCTGATGCCCGAATATGCTCTGGCTCCAGCAACTTATCACCTACTTCCGTAACAAGCTGATAGGTAAATACTTCGCTATCATCTGGTAGGTTATATCCTGGACGCCTGTCATCTCCGTCATACAAAACATATGCCGTAGTATTCACCCCTTTACTATCTTCTGCCATGTGGTGATCAAACCGAAAGACCATTCCCCGTACCCAAGTAATCGGCTTCCCAGCATTACAGTTAGCACAACTTCCGGTTTCCCGCACGAAAAAAAGCTGTGCAAGTCACAAACCGATTATTTTTTGTCGCAATCTGGGATTGGCTGGTTAGCCTCCGCTACCTCACCTTGCCACTGTTCTTCCTGTTTTTGCATTATCTCCGACTCCATCTGCTTTAATTCGGCCGGATCTTCGATTGCTTCAACCTCCAATGTAACATCTGCGTTTAGGGATAGATCCCCTTCAGATGGCACAGCAGCATCAGAGCAGGCTGGCAGCGAGTTAACATCTATACTCGGCTCCAAACCACCCATGCCCTCGTCGCCTTCTGCGGGAATTTCTGCATGTGGATCAGTGTTCACCGGTCTTGATTCAGTAGTTACGTGATTGTTTTCAGGAAGGGCTTGTACTTCAGTCGCCCATGAAACTGCGTCTGGTGCAAACACCAAAACAGCTACTGTAACTACTGCGGTCACGGCTCTGAAATAGCGCATAACCACTCCTTTTAGTAGTTGAACTGACTATAGCTAAATTATGCAATAACTATAGTTTGGTCATACCACAACCATAGCTACTAGAAACTTTTGAATTGATAACTATCACTATAAAACTAGATAATCTTAATATTTGCTACCCCACCATAGGGGCAACAAAATGAACCCCATAGAGATACCAATCCCCCAACCAGCACAAATGCACAGCGACGAAGTCAAGAAGAGAACACTCAAAGACAGCAAAACTATTCATACTGAAATTCTCTTAATTCATGCACTACAACTGGCATCTGTTGAAAGTTACATTCTACAAATCCCCTGCTAGAACGGATCGATCATGAGAACTGCTTTAAACTGCACTAAATTTGCACCCAGCCCACCCCAAAAAGCACAGCATCTAGGCTGCTAACCCATCTGCCCTATCCCCAACGACATAAACACGCAAGACACTCAAAACAACCCGCCCACTACAGCCACACCTACAATAATGTGATAGCAAAGTTATTGCATATTTGCTGTAAAAGGATCTTTGCCATGAGCTAGGGCAATAAAATCCGCTCGCACTTTTGGGTATTGGAATGTGGATCGCATAGCTTCAATGTTTTGGACATTATCCATGGCAGGACAAGCGATCATGACATTAATTTCAATATGTCGCTCATCGTGCAGCATAGGGATAAAAATCCAGTCATGTTCACCATCACCACCGTTGAGCAGACCAGTAGCAATATAGTAAAATTGTGCCTTTTTAGGAATTAGATGTATGCCTTGGCAACCCATGAACTCGACGTTTTCTTCACTCCATAAATCGTTCCGGTCGGGAAGATCTACCGGTGGATTGGAGGTCCACTTAGCAAGAAAAACTGTACACTCTTCATTAAGTTGTTGCCGGTAATCCGCGAAAATTGGATTCATATCACCAAAGTTATCCATTATGTTTTGTAGGTTGGATTTGACAGTCATGGCTGGCTCCTTAAGATTTGAGACAACGGCTAATGGCTTATCAGCATGAGTAAGGGCAACAAACTTTTTTCTAGTCTTCGGATTGTCAAAGTCTAAGCTTATCACTTCAACATTCTGGATAGTCCTGCTAACGAGGCAGACAATCATAGGTGTAACTTTAATGAGCCCGTCATCGTGCAGCATAGGGATAAAAATCCAGTCATGTTCACCACCGTTGAGCAGACCAGTAGCAATGTAATAAAATCGCTCTTTCCGAGATAGGGAGATCGTACCAGTTTGACTCATGAACTCGACGTTTTCTTCACTCCATAAATCGTTCTGGGGTTGCCCGCAAATCGTGGACACTGAATTACGCTACTTTCTCTAATTCCTGGCCGCTGAGCACGTACCGCGCT
>JBHACV010000195.1:0-8167 GCA_041854705.1 Corynebacterium sp. | reverse complement strand
TAAGCTGCAATTAAGCTTTACCTTGACCCCTGCTTTTGGCAGGGGTTTTTGCTTTTCGACGCTCTACTTTAAGGCAAGGTGTACCAGAACACGCGTGGGTGTTTTCCTAGTCTTTGGTGCTGGTACAGTTCTGGCGGTGCCTTGGGTAGCGGTACATTTGGACATACTGAGCGGCATAATCGTCATACTGGGAGCGCCAACGACAATCTGGATTACTCATGAAGGATTGGCCATAAATTTAGAATTGTATGGGCAGGTTCATTTTCCTGCCCATTCTCCCCGTTAACCAACAGCACAAGCCCTGCTCTTACCGATTTTCCAGCCACTGTTGGTAGCGCTTATTCGCACGGACTTCATTTACTAAGGACAAACCCAAAGCAAGCCGAGGATCAACAGTGAGCTTTGGACGCTTGCCTGCGGCAAGTCTGCGCATCTGCCATTTAACCCACTGTAGTGATGCAGCAGACCTCAGGGTTTTGTTCTTCAGCTTAGGCTCAGGGATTTGCGGAGAATCTGTCACCCCCGTCCGCCACTTGCGGGGCAGGTCAGGGTCCGCCGCGAGCGCGGTGCCGATTCCTACCAGCGCAAAACCAGAGTCAAGCACCTTTTGCGCAACTTCTGGCCGAGTAATCCCACCAGTAAGCATCACCGGAACAGACGAGGATGCAACAATGTCTTTAGTAAACTCTAGAAAATACGCCTCTCGAGCCAAAGTCCGCTCATCCTTGTTTGCCCCAGACATGGCCGGACTTTCGTAAGACCCTCCAGAAAGCTCCACGAAATCAATACCCAGAGGCGTCAGCATCTCGATTACCTTCATAGCATCATTGGCATCAAATCCACCACGTTGAAAGTCCGCTGAGTTCAGCTTGACCGACACCACAAATTGCTTTTCAACGCTCTCCCGAATCCCACGGACAATCTCTAGCAGCAAGCGCGCCCGGTTTTCCAAACTACCGCCCCATTCATCTTCTCTAGTATTAACTAGCGGAGAGAGGAACTGAGAAATCAAATAACCATGGGCAGCATGAACCTCCACCCCATCAAACCCAGCTGCTTCTGCCAACTTCGCGGTGGTAACAAACTTTTCGATGATGTCTGCAATTTGCTCCTTGGTCATTGGGGTCGGCGGCTGGAACTTCACCTGTTTTAAGCCAACATCCACGCTCTTGTCGCTCGGACCCCAGCTGACACCACCTTGACTTTCACGTACTTGGCGACCAGGATGATTAATCTGCATAATGATCTTCGCACCCTCATCATGAACGACCTCGGCCCAGCGTCGAAAAGCAGCAAGTGGTTGGTCTTCGTCTAAGACAATGCTCTTTGGTCCAGCGAGTGCGGCGTCATGCACCATGACATTGCCAGTAATTAACGTGCCCACTCCACCATAAGCCCAAGTGCGGTATAACGTGTAGCACTGTTCGCCGGGGGTGTGATCGGCTGTGCACAAGCTTTCTTCCATTGCAGCCTTAATCAACCTATTGGGAAGCTGCATTCCGCTTGGAAGCGTGTAGGGAGTAAATAAGCTGGTGGTCACAAAGAAGCCCTTTCCACTAAAGTTAACACTGTTTACATCCTCGAGAATAAAGAAGGAAGTTAACGGTGTCAACATCAAGTTCAAAAAGCTACCACCACGGCGACCTTCGTCATGCACTCATTACTGCAGCACGCAAACTACTAGCAGATGACGAGAAATTCTCCCTCCGTGCGGTCGCCACCCGCGCTGGGGTGAGTCCAACAGCCAGTTATCGCCATTTCAAAGATCGCCAAGCACTAGAATCCGCCATCGCTGCCGAAGGCTACCGAGAGCTTCTCATCACCCTAGAGAACGCAGCAGCAAAAATCACCAGTGAAAAGCAAATCTATACCCTTGCTGTCACCTACGTAAACTGGGCAATAGCCAATCGATCCATTTTTCATCTCATGTTCACCTCGGACTGTGACCCTACTGATCCCCAGCGCATAGCCGCAGTTACAGCAACCAGTGAGTTCCTCATTGATTTCCTTAAACGCTGGTATCCCAAACATTTCTCTATTCCACTGAAAACTGGTGCTTGGTCGCTCGTCCATGGGCTCGCCGTCTTACATCTCGAAGGCAAACTTGATCCCGAAAAATGCAATCAAACCGTCAAAGACGCATGGTTGGCGGTATTTCCGGTAGAGACAAGCACGTAAAGAACCGTATAGTAATAACATCACCACACCCCAGTCCCACTTCTTGACCGGGGATACCCGAGCAGTACAACCAAAGAACACGGTGCAACCCATCCGCAGATTTTCCTAGCAGCTGAATAAGCTTCGGGGTTGTGTTCATAAAAGCTATGCACATTTTAAAATTTTGGATAGCGAATCTGAGCGTTGTTCCTACTGTAAAGGAATTTTCTCAGAACTAATCAGGTTGAAGATACAGGATTCGGACGTATGGGAGCTATTAGGAAGCCACTAGGCCAAGAGAACAAAGTTTTGCCAGTTCATGTGCGCATTTGTGCAGGAGCAAGGCTGATAAATGGAGCTTACTTCTTCGTTCCTTATACAGCACTATTTGCAATATCAATTGGTCTTTCAGTTGGTCAACTTTTTTACATTGAGGCACTGTATGCAGTGATTTTAGTTCTAGCAGATATTCCTTTAGGTCATATATCAGACAGAATTGGCGCAAAAAGATCTGTCGTTATTGCAACCTTCACCCAAGGGGCAGCATTAATCATAATCGGAATTTTTAGAGATCCGTTAGTTTTTGTAGCTATGCAGCCTATTATAGCTTTAGCCCATGCATTATGTTTAGGATCAGATTCAGCATTGCAACGAGAATTAGTTACTGCTGTTTATACTGCCAAAAAGTATGAAAAATGGGAGGAATACTACCAGACTGGAATGTTGATAGTAACTGCCTTAGCATTCTTTTTCTCTGCTTTAATTGCAATTAAATCGTTGGCTTTTACTTTTATAGCTACAGGGATTGCAATGGCTATTGCCTCAATTTTATTTAGTACACTTCCTGTGATAAATACTGCATACATTAACACTGTTAAGCCTCGACAGGAATCACTTTTCAGTCGTTTAGCTAATATCTGGAATCGGGTTTTACATTCGCCATCATTGGGTAGAGATCTTGGTGCAATGATCTTGGCTGGTACCGCCTTTTCGGTTTTCGGCTATATCATGCCCTTGTACTTTGTAAATAACGGAGTAGAAGAAAATAAAGTAGGTATTTTAGCAGCGCTAGTGGCTTTGATCTCCGCCCCGCTGCTTTCATTATTCTTTCGGTGGAATACTCCCGCGCGGTTAATGTTAACCATTTCTAGTGTCGTGTGTTTGCTCCTTTATCCTTCTCTTTTATGGTTGACGATAATAACGGCTATCCTACTTGATGCTATGGGAGCAGGAGTACTTCCTAGATTTAGATCGAGAATTATTCGTGATATGAAAGATATTGGTGAATCAACTGCATTAAGTATTGTAAGTACTGCGAGAAATCTTGGTTTTGCTATAGTTGCTCCCTTTTTGGGAATCCTGACGGAAATGACAAGTCTGGATGTTCTAGCAGCAGCTTGTGCAATTCTATTTTCCATAGCAGTACTGGCCTCCTCTGGAAAATTTAGCTAAATATGGTTGAGGAAAGCTTATTCCGGTCATTTTCTGGTTCTACGCTACTCAAGCATCTCACCTTGGAGTATGGGTGGAAGTGAGATCCATATGCGTTGAGGTTTTCCCAGCAGCTGAATAAACTGCAGTTAATTTTTATCCTGATTCCTGCGTGGTCGGGTTTTGTTTTCGACGCCAAGTGCAGTTTCTAGGGTGCAGAAGCATCTGATCTTTGATGGATGGTGTGTAGCGGGACATTAATATGCAAGAATCTGTCAGAGATGTAAAGTTATTTGCTATTGGTCAGGTGCACCCTAAAAATGAATTATAACTTAATATAGGTTAGATATTTGCTTTTTCCATTGACTGGAGGTATTTAACCATCTACCATCGTGCGTAGGAAGTGAGAAGGTTACTTCCAGATCGTCCTTGATAAGATAAGGAATCCTATTTATGAGAATTCAGATTGCTAGCTGTGTTGGTTCGATGGTTTTGGCGTTGTCTCTTTCAGTGATTGCTGCCCCCCACAGTGAGTTTGGAGCAACCAAACGTTTCTGATGAATCGTCAGGTAATGTCGATTCGGATAAAGCTCTATCAGATTTTCGGGCCAACCTTGAAGATAAAGCTTCAGAGGGGGACAGCGTGGCTCAAGAAAACATACAAGAATTTGATCGTCTTTCTGAAGCCTAGAAGGCAGAGCTTGCTGATTATTTGACTGGGAAAATCGAAGTGTTCCCACCAGAAGACGAAAATATGAGGCCTGAATCATTTGATGGTGTTATGCCAGTGTATTCTAGCGGGAATTTTTCTTGGGTATGGGAAGAAACAGCTCCGGAAGAACAACCAATCAATCAAGAAGTGTCTGACTCGGTTCATCATATTTATGGGAGCCAGATACTAAAGTTTTTAGGTATCCGAATAACGGAGCACCAAGTGTATGGGTCGTATGTCTCAGATGGAAAGCCTAATCAGATACTTGCGCATGAGTGTGCCGTCAAACGCAACTTTGATATTCTTTCTGAGATTACCACCACGAAGTCCTCTTCTTATGTGTACGGGAATGCAGCATACTTTTCCTGTCAAGTACGAATTAAACGTGGTGTTCCTACACCGTGGGGTAACGTTGCTTGGTCCACAACTGAACGCATCCATTTCATTGGAGGGGATGGAGAAGGGCGAGTAATTCGGAATGGTGCACGATAACACGGATCTTTTTGCACTAGAACCAATTGACGTAATAATACCGATACTTGGCCTTCTCTCATGGTTTTTGGTAGTGATCGCTATATGGCTAGTGCTAAAAACTGGTGCATCAACCGAAAATAAAATTATTTGCTGTATTTTCATACTAGTAATTCCAGTAATTCCCGCTGTTGTTTTCATATATTTTTATTGGAGAAAATACAGGGATGACCAAAACTAGTCTTGGGGCGTCTAGAAACGGTGGCAGGAAAAACAGCATGTTGGTTGCGGATTTAAGCTGTCGGTCGGCCCTCCTATTAAACCGCAACCAAAACGTACTATCACCCCGGCCGATCGCCGTCTGCATATCGAGCCCACACTTGATTGAATAGCAATGGATAGGGCTTGAGCGGTGGACTACCAGGAATGATTGGGCGTGACTCAGGTGATTGCCAATAAAGGTAATGTGGGGTTTTCCACTCTTCAGTAGCCGGTCCTATCGTGGTTTTTGTTAACCATTTGCCTGCTAGGAAGGCGCTTCTTCCAGCGCTGGTGCGTTTAGCTACTAGTATTAGCTGTTTTTCTGCCAGTTCTGTCTTGGCTGCATCAATATCCTTCTTGGACCAACCATTCCACTTTTTCACATCAGCATCGGTTGGTCGGATTAGGGTTAGTAACTGCAGAAAATAACAAGCGGCAGCCTCACTAATAGTTAGTTTGTTTGCAGCTTGTGTGACGGTTTCAGGTGCACTTATTCGAGGATCTTGGGGTGTTCCGGTAATCGGTGGGCCTAATCGCAGGTAGTCCATGAGATCATCCAGATGCCCCTCGGTAAGCACTCGTGGAGCATCGAGCGGGTCAGAATAACCGAAATTGTAGCTGGCAGCCTCTTTAAAAGGTGCACCTAAGGGGAGCAGCTTGTGATTGATGCGGTAGTTGCGGAAGCGCTCTAGGCCTGCAACTAATTCTTGGGCTGCTTCCGTCCCCGGTATCACTATCTCGGTCAAGGCCATAAGGGCAATGAAATCCATTGGATGGGGTAGCCTGTCAAGCCAGCTAGAGGGACGGAAGATCATTGCTGATAATACTTTGTCTGGAATGGGGAATTGCTGCAGGTGCTCGACGTCTTCGGTAGAAAGCTTAAGCCACGGTTTTCGGTCAACCTCATCCCACCACTTGCTGATTGCCTTGATGTCTGGGCCAGTATGCATGTAGTTTTCTTGCCACCCAATTTCAAGTAACTCGGAGATATAAGAATCATAGGCATGAAATGGCTTGATTAACCCATTGATGCGATTGGCGGCAAGACCTAAAACTTTGCAGTGTGCTGCATGAAAACCTCGATCGTTATCAGATTTAGGGGCTAACCCTGATAATGCGACTTTCCAATAGAAGTCTGGTAGTCCGGTGATGTGGGAAATCTCGGTAGCGGATTTTTCTAGGAATCTTGCTGCTTCGGAAAAGCCAGAGGAACCATTGGCACGCCAGTTTTCTTGCCAGCGTACTGTCGCATCGAGTTGGGTGAGAAACTGTTCTTTCGTTAACTTAGGTTCCGTTCGACTTTGGAATTTTGCTGCGGGCAAAATCGATTGAGGATCAGAAGTGAATTCTGGATTCCACACCACCATTTGCTCATACCTATTGGTGTTTAAAACTGCTACTTTTCCCTCCCATAGACCTGGTGTGTAGGGTTTTTCACTGGAAATCTGCGCAGAATGGAATTTGCACAACACACCTATTTCAGCTAACCATCGGAGAAATTCTCCCAATTCCTGTACAACTGCTAGGGGCAAAGCCGGTCCAGCTAATTTTGCCAGGAAAAACCGCTCTAGACCATAGCAATTCATAGTCGAGTAATGAACTGCTGTACCTAATTTAGTTCTAGTCGACGGATGCGTAAGATCAGTGGCAAGGTTTCTCAGCCGAGGTATCAAGTCCGTAAGGGGACAGCCAATAATATGCCATAGGTAATACTGAGCTTCTTTACTCAATTCTGGCAAATTGCTTGGCTTAGGCGTGTGCTGTTGTGTTTTCCATGAATTCTGCCACTGTTTGTTCCGAAGTAGTTTCACAGTCAGGACAGTATTACTCACTTGAACCATGATGCCTTTGACCACTACGTGTAGAGTGGGGTCGCCATCGACGAAATCGAGGATGGTGCTGCGGTCGTCGATAAGTGCTTGGGCTTGGGCAGTGGTGCACGCACGGAAGTTGCGACTTGCGACCTCATTGCGAACCTTGAGTTGATGTAATCCATCACCACGGAGTTTGTTAAGGCCAAGTGGTTCGATAAGAGAATCAAGTGGCTCAGCAATTGGGGTGAGCGAATCAAAGTCGAAAAGCTGCCAACCGTTATGACACCAGAAGCCGCCGCCAGGGCGAGTGAGAACTCGCAAATTAGTAAGCTTCTTGGTGAAACTTCCCAACGGAGAGATCCACGTGGTGACGTTAGTGGATCCCTCACCAGATTGAAAACGAAATCCTACGAGGTTGCCTGCGATCGTTCCCAAAGGGGAATCACAGGTTGTAGGGGTAGCTGGCACGAAATAATTGTCGGTGATATTGGTGGTCGCATCTGGTGGGAGGTCACTGAAATCAAGCTGTGAGGTGTCCATACCCGGTAGCGTGTTAGATACGATTGCATTTTTGTATTTATGCTTAGTCAAGATTTCATCAGTGCCTAAGCAACTAACTTTATCTTTGTGCACAGGTCCGACATACAGTGGCCCCGTGCCTTGCACCGTCCCTTCTGGTAGTGCAGCCAGATGCTGACCAGGTTGAACTCGGTGGGCGCCAATCTGTAGTGCGCCTTCGACGGTCCGGGGAAAACTACAATTTCGCTTAAAGTAGCGGTCACCAGCTATGGGGTGGGCAACGCCTTCGGTAGACCACAGAAAATAGTGCTTAGAGCCAGAGGTAAAAAGGACTAAGACCTCATCGTCGAGCACGAAAAAATCCGTTACCGTGACATTGCTTGGTAACGGTATGACTATTTCTTTATCGCCATCGAGCACATGTAATATTTCCTTTTTATAGACGCCAACGTGGGGAAAAGAATAAAGAACTTGATCCGTGGACCACAGTCGCGAGCCAGCAGGAGGTGTGTCTGCTGTAATTTTTTCAAATAATGGCCATGTGTATTCTGCCAGTGTGCCCCGACGCAATCGTAGCGCTAGCTCTTCAGCATAGTCGAAATGCCAAATTTGAGCCATTGCCTCTGGGTTGACTGCAATCAATCGAGGATCGGTAAGATACTTGGCGTCAGCATATATGCTGCTACTTTTCTTCTCGGAGCCTCTGGCTTGTTCTACTTTTATAGCAAAATTAGCCAGCCACTCAGCAACAAATTGAGTGGTCAATGTAGAGGCGAGCAGCTTATCCAATGCCCAATTGAGC
>JBHACV010000194.1:0-36372 GCA_041854705.1 Corynebacterium sp. | reverse complement strand
TGTTTGCCTATGGTCACCCGAATCCGGATGCAGTGATTGTTAGCCGGGTATTCGAGACGGCCTGACAACACAGGCACATAGCGTTGATCACACAATAAAAACGGAGCTTTCTTGGCTCCCGCCCCAAGTTGCAACAGCACCTACTAAAGCATCTGACTATCCTGATTGGAAGGATCGTCCTCAGGAGATTGCAGATGAGGATGGGCAAGGCACGATTACTGTCGAGTATGGCCATGGGTTTGCGCCCTCCAATATTGGTAAATATCCAGTTGGTACCACTATCTCTTTTGTCCCTGGTGATCCAAATTGGACTTCTGTGCGCATCGACGCAGAGAAAACCACCACCTCACCAGAGTCATTGACGGTAACAGAAGGTGCGCAGAATCGCTTCACCGTGACCTATGCAGTGACCGGTCTGACCAATCGAATCTACGGTGCTTCGACCCTTGAAGGAGAAAAAGAAGCAGTTGAGGCTGTTGGCGGTAATCCAATTATGGTTGATTACACCTGCACCGAAAATGGCGCACCAGGCGAAACTGGTTCTTTAGAAATCTCCGGTGGTGGGCGTAGCTCTAGCTGGATTACGGCTTTGCCAGGAGCAGAGTGCGTTATGAAGGTCAACCTTGAGGCCCTCCAAACCCCCGAAGGATTTGCGGTGGATCCAGAACAATCCGAACTGGAAAAGACCGTTACTGTTACTGATGATCTCAAAGAAGTGAATTTCAAGCTCCACTTCGTCAAATCCACAGACAACCCAGCTGTCGCTTCATCAGAAACAGCCCCCTCGCCTGATGGTACGGAAGACACCATTTCGGAACCGGAGCCATCTGTAGTAGGTTCAGAGCCTTCTGTGGGGCTACCAACAGATGAATCAAACGCAGAAGAAGCTGCACTACCAGCGGAGTAGTTCTTAGCTTTTCGACGTTTCTGCCCTTACCTATTTGCAATGAAAGCGAATAGGTAAGGGCATTGCTCTTTTTATGCCGTCCGCATAATTATCGATAGGTTGTTGCAGTTAGCTTGCGACTTAGACTGTTTGGCAGCAGTGGTGCCCTGCGCAGTTTTAACGCAGGGCACGGAGCTATCAAAACCGCTTATCGACGTCCCATCCATGTCTTCGCGGCAACCATTACCATGCCAGCGAGAATCCAGCAGCTCAGGATGACTACGGGTTGAGTGAGGGCAGCGCCGTCAAAGAAAGCCGTGGATCGGATGGCTGAGCCAGCAGCGCCAAGTGGGAAGTACTGGCCAATCATGCCCCACGGTTGCGGTAACCATTGCCAACCTGTGGCGATGCCAGACAATGGGTTAGAGATGAAGAGCATTAGCACTGCGCCGATACCTAGGCCAGCGTAACCAAGTAGGGCGTTAAGGCCTAGGACGGTCAGTGAGATGGCAGCGATGCCTAGCATAATGACGCTGGTGGTGGGCCAGAAATTAGCGTCGAGAGCGTCGAAACCGAAGTGCAACACTGAGGAGGCGATGAGTCCGCCAAGGATAGCTACCCCCAGAGCGCCAAGAACCTGTTTGGTACGGGAGTTTTTAAAAGTCATGGAGAAGATGGCGGCTGCTGACATTCCGCCAAAGACCATTGGCAGCGCAAGGGTGGCAAGGGCGGAGCCGGTAGGATCTCCAGCGGCTAAGGGAGCAACATCATTGTATTGAACTTTTTGGCCAGTTTGTTCTAAACCTGTGCCGACTTGTTTGAGGATCTGGGTGTAGGGAGTGCCTGCGCCGCTTGCTGTGACGATGGTAATACCCTCAGGGTCGGCGGTAATAGCGCCGATGAACTCGCGGTTTTTCACTGCATCGGTGGCTTCCTCGGCGGTGGAATAAGTGGAGATATCAAAGGTGTCAGCAGATTTTGTCTCCAGTCCCATTGTTATTTTGCTGGTGACTTGTTCCGGTCCGCCAACTGCGAGGGGAAGATCCTTAGCGCCAGAGTTTAGCTGTGGTGTAGCAAAAGCAAGCAGCATGAGAAGGAGTACGGCGCTTAGTCCTGCGATGAGGCCAATGAGTTTCATAGTGTCCTTGGCGGACGTGCTCTTCGGCTCAGTGGTGGCTGTGGCGTTCATGGTTTCCTTTCAATCAGTCATGAAAACCGGATCGTTTTGTTCCGTATAAGTGGATCATAGTGTTCCGTTTGGTATGATGCAAATAGTGCAGTGCAACCAGTAATAGAAAGGTCCCTAGGCAATGCGTAAAGATGCCCATGAAAATCGACTTGAGATCCTTAAGGCTGCGCGTTACCTTTTTGCACAACAAGGATCCGATGTCTCTATGCGCGCCATTGCTGCAGCCGCTGGGGTAGGTATTGCGACGTTATACCGAAATTTCCCCACCCGTAATGACCTCTTTCGCGGTCTTGCTGAACAGGTCGTGGGAGAGGTGGAAGCTATTACCGCGCAATGCCTTGTCGAATGGGACGTCAACCCGGAGCAAGCGTGGCGGACTTATGTGCACCGCATCATTGATTTGCAGCTTGCTGGGGTTGCAATTGACATCGTGAGTGACGATGATAACAAGGCGCTTGTTGATGAACTCGCACAAGAGCTAATGCACCAGGTGTTTCCTGCAGTTATGTCTGTCCTTGAGCAGGCAAAAAGCGCGGGACTTGTTGCCGAAGATATTGACCTTGACCGTTTCCGCATTGGTAATATCGTTATCTCTCGGCCATTGCCGCACTTACCCACCTTCAAGGAACTTGATGAAAAAGCGTGGCTTATCGACGTCTATATCCGAGGTCTACGACCGCACTGACATGGGAATCCAGAACACTAGACTGTCTATCGTATTTTGTGAAAAATTACGGTGGGTAGAAAATCGACCACTACCAAGTGTTAGTTAACGTCGAGTGTGCTGTGGTCGATGGGTGTATTGAGGTATGAAGCATCTAGACCTTCACTCAATGTCGATCTTGGCTGCGAAAGAGGGTAAATGGGCAACTCTCCACTTTTTACCACGCAAACCTTGGATGTTGCGTGAGGTTGCTATGACTGTAGTTGTCCTTATTGCGGATTCTATTGTGGCATTCGCTTTAACTTTGGACATTGGTTGCTAACCCCTATTACTACCCCCGATGTATTAAATAAATAGCACTTCAATAGTTAATTTTTATAATAATGCCTTCCTATTTGGCTTGCCTACCTGTAACTACTTTGCTGATTCGCAGTACGCTAGTGGCATCTAGCGAGAGGTTATAGCTGGATGATAAGGAAAACCTTAATTTGAGGTGGCGGGCTGTTCAAGCTATCAGCCCAAAATACAAAGGAGGATATGATGTCAAGACTTGGAATCGCGACATCAGCAAAACGAATAGGCACGGCTCTGATGGCGTCGTTGACACTTATTGCCGGATCGGCAATAGTTGCTTCTACAACTGCTGAGGCGGTAACGACCGAGGGGTTTGCGGCCAGTAATTTGCTGGTGAAGAAAGACTCGAATGAGGATGGCGCGGGTCGAACATTTTCGTTTGACTGGTCTGCAGAGGAATTAGGGCGTATGCCCGAACCCGGTGAAGGGTTTGAAATTCAATCAGTCCATTGGCTGCAGTTCACAGATAGCTTTGCAAAAAAGCCAATGACGGTTGGTGATAAAGAAATTGGTACCTGCCTAGTTGAGTATTCTCTCATCTCATGCACAGTTGATGAACGGATCAAAGACCTTGATGCCAATCAGGCCATAGCAGGTAGTTTTGCAACTGGTATCAAGACTTTCTCGATCTCTGGTCGTGCTGGTGAAAGCGGCTACTTTGATCCATATGTCACATTTAAATTCAATGGTCGGCCAGTGCTTGTATCAATCCCTGAAGGAAAAGATGGCACTGGTGGTGGAGAAATTACCAAAGCGAGTTTAACGAGTGGGGGATATGAAGCAGGTCAAGATTTCCTTACCTGGAACCTTGATTTCATTCCTGGTGCAATAACGGCGATAGACTATAGGGCATTTCAGGAGCCTGATGGGAAAACCGTAATTAGCTATAGCATGACTGCGATCATTGATGAACGATTTGATTTGGAGAATTTCCAAAAGGTCCCCTGGGAATTGCGGGAAATTTCGCGAACTGGTTCCAACACTTTTGGTTCAGTAACTACCTTGGTGGACACTAGCAATAGTCCAAATAATGATTTCTCCATTCATATAGCAGGCTCTGGTGCGGAAAAAGAGATCACATTATCAGGGCCGTTTAAACCAGATGCAAGGTATCGTCTGTACATGCCTACGAAATTTGGCGCAGAGACCGTTCCTGTTGGTGAGTATCCTTTCGCGCTTAATTTTGACTATGATGTTTTGGATTTAAGCAATACAGTGCAGATTTACGACTGGATGGTGAACCCAACCGGGTATGAAACGGTCTCAGTATGGGGCACATCCTCGACCGATTATGGGGTACCAGCAGACCCATTTGGGAAAATCAAAGGTGAAGTAACTTACGATTTGCCAGAAGATACTACGGCATCTGATTATCCTGATTGGCGGAATCGTCCCAAGGGGATTGCAGATGATGATGGGCAGGGCACAATTGCCGTCGACTATGGATATAGTTTTTCGCCCTCTAATATTGGCACCTATCCAGTAGGCACCACAATCTCCTTTGTTCCTGGTGATCCAAGTTGGACTTCTGTGCGCATCGACCCAGAGAAAACCACCACTTCGCCTGAAACATTGACCGTAACTGAAGGTGCGCAGAATCGCTTTACTGTGACTTATGCAGTGATCGGTTCGACCAAGAGAATCTATGGTGCCACAACCCTTGAGGGCGAGGAAGAAGCAGTTCAAGCTGCTGGTGGTAACCCCATTGTGGTGGACTATACCTGTACCGAAAATGGCGCAACAAGCGAAACCGGATCTTTGGAAATTCCGGGTGGTGGACGTAGCTCCAATTGGATTACGGCTTTGCCAGGAGCTGAATGTGTTATGAAAGTCAATCGTGAATCCCTCCCGCTTCCTGAAGGATTTGCGGTGGATCCAGAGCTATCTGAACTGGAAAAGACTATCACCGTTGCTGATGACCCTAGCGAAGTGAACTTCAAACTCCACTTCGTTAAGTCCACCGAAAACCCAGTCACGGCTCCAGCTGAAACAGCTCCGCTACCTGATGACGCAGTGGCCCCTACTTCAGAGCAAGAAACATCCATAGCGCAAACAGATCCTCTTGCAGATCTGCCAACAGATGAACCAAGCCCAGAAGCAGTTGTGACGACGGAAGAATAGTTATAGCTTTTCTGACATCTGTAACACCCCACTTACCTACCACAGCGTAGGCAGGTGGGGTGATTTTATTGAGAGGATCAATGAGAGCTTGAGCATCGAAAATGGCCCCGCATAGGCCTAATTAGTAGTTTGTGGTGAAGCTCTTATATGGGCGAATAGTGTCACTATAACCTTGTTGAAGGTACTACAAGTGGAAAAAACTTTAGTCCAACTCTATTCAAGACCTACACAGTTTATGTAAAGCAGTGGCCACATCCAGAAACTAACTCTTCTGGTGAGAAAGCTATCCTCTACGAACCACCCCCTGAATAAACTTCAGGCTTCCCGGATATTAATCAGTCCTTTCATCATCTACTAAATTAGCAATTTCCCGTAACACGTAGATTATTTCAATGCCCAATAATTTGCCATCTTTTGAGTAGTCAAGGGCACCAGCCAACTCCCCATCACTCCAGTGCAGGGATGCAGATCCCTCAACAGGGATATTCTCACCAAAATCTACATATATATGACCGTCACTTAAGGTAGCTGTAGCAGGTATTTGTTGAGACATTTTCTCCTTTATGCATAGAAGCTTATTCAGGTCGTTTTTCTGGATCCAAGCTAGTGAAGCATCTCACCTTGAAGTATAAGCGGAAGTGAGAACCATCTGCATTAAGATTTTCCCAGCAGCTGAATAAGCTTCATGGTTCTATTTATGCAGGTAAACGAGTTAGGGATGTACTTTTTAGTGTGTATCTAATCTAGCGAGCAGGGTTGGGAATGTTGTCCTTATCTCTTGGGTCGAAATATTTTTCGTACGTACATGGGCTCTCGTTCCAATCGGAGTATTCTTGATTTAGAACGTGAAAAAGCGTGTTAACTCTGATCTTGAAATGGAGTACCAATGACAACAACACCAGTGAGTGAATCTGGAGTGTTCACCCCGACTTTTGCGGAATTGCCAATTTCCAAAAATGCTACGACCTCACGAGTGCTGGTTAATAATGAAGCACTGCGCCACGTAATGTTTGCCATGGATGCAGGGCAAGTTCTCACCGATCATTCGTCGCCACGCGCGGTGATAGTAAATATTTTGCAGGGGCGGATGCGGTTTACTGTTGCGGGTACAGATCATGAAGTTTCTGCAGGTGATGTTATCTATCTAGCGCCAGATGAACGGCACGCAGTGGAAGCATTGGAGCCTGCTCGGATGTCCTTAACTCTTGTGGTGGTGTAGAAAATTATGGCCAACAACCGTCAAGCTGCTTGAACTGCGCCGTTATGTAACTTAGTTTGCTACTGCAATGTAGCTTCATGCCACTCTATTAAACTTCCAAGTTTGCTAGTTACGAATTGGTGGTTTTGGGCTCTGGATTAGGCGAATCCAGAGCCGGTTGATGGGACTCTTTTGGGGTGTGGGTGAGTATGAGATTACCGGCGATAATGGTTGCCAAACCCGCAAGTGTAATTAGATAGGTGCCCCATGACCGGTAGGTTTCTTCCGCGCCACCGGTTATCCGGCCTTGCTCATCGATGCCATCCCACAATAGGGTGGCAGTTGGCCATGACCAAGCTGTGAGTATCGCTGTGAAACCAAACACGATGATCCACGCTGACCAACGATTGCCTAGTGGTTTGAAATAGGAATACAGGCACATTAGGAAAGTGGCACTGACAATCACCCACAACGGCGGAATATGCAGCAGGGTTACTGGGTCTGTTTTAATCGTGCCACTCCACTCTTGGATCGGGATCACTATAGTGCTTAGGAGTAAGACGACCCCAATAGTGGTGAGGATCCTTGGCCAGTTACGATCAGGGCGTTGAAAAAACCGTACAAAAGCATTCGAATCTTGCTGGTTAGTGGTTTCTTTCATCTGGGCAGTCCCCGGTGTCTGCTTTAGTGCAAGGTAACCAACAGCAATATAGATAATTCCGGCGATCGTTAGGGCATAAGCCGCAAAAGCTTGATGACCGAAGTCAAACTCAACATTAAGACGATTGAAAAAGAAAATCCCCATAGAAAAAGCCCAGGGTGTTAGCGCTGTAAAGACGCCAAGTAATAGGAGTGAAAGCGCCCATAATCGCCCCGGCTTTTTAAAGTAGGAGTAGGCACACATAATCATTGGAGCACACAAAACTGGCCGAACTAACTCCAGTATGAACCGGAAAACCGCATCGGCTGGTTCAATGAACGTCAGTTCCCAAATGGAATGAAAAAAGCTAACTGGCACTAGTGCACTGGCAACGGTTGCAAGGATTCGGGGCCACATATATTCAGACTAGTAAAAGACTAATGATAGCTGATGTAATTACCCCAGTTTTTCGCATTCTGACGCTGGTATAACAACAAGCACGCCCAAGCGATTGCGCTTGCTGCAATTGCTGTAGTTCCACCACTTATTTTCGAAATTTCAGATAAGTCCTATTATTCTTGAAAGCGGTCACCTATAAAGTTGGAGAGTATATGTCTTTGCGTCGTTGTCTTTCTGTTTTTTGTTCTGTTTTGTTGGTGGTGTTGTGTGGTCCGGTGGTGGCTCATGCGCAGCAGGTGTTGGATCCAACGGTGGTGGTGTTGGATGCATCGGGGTCGATGACGGCTACGGATGTGGGTGGGGTGATGCGGATGGATGCTGCGAAACAGGCAGTGGATGGGTTTTTGTCGGGGGTGCCTGCGGATTCGCCTTTAGGGTTGGTGACGTATGGGACGGGGACTGGGTCTTCTGATGAGGAGAAAGAGGCGGGGTGTCAAGATATTAAGGTGTTATCTGGGGTGGGGGAGAAGCCGGTTGATGCGCTCAAGGCTGAGGTTGCTGGTTTGGAACCGCGTGGGTATACCCCGATTGGGAATTCGTTGCTGAAAGCGAATGAGTTGTTGCCAAAGGAGGGGGCGCGCTCAATTGTGTTGGTGTCAGATGGGATTGATACCTGTGCCCCACCACCGGTGTGTGAGGTAGCCAAACAGTTGAAGGATCAAGGCACGGACTTAGTGGTGCATACGATTGGGTTTATGGTGGATGAAGCAGCACGAGCAGAATTAACATGTGTCGCTGAAGTGACAGGTGGTACCTATGCAGATGCGTCAACTGCGGATTCATTATCAGCAACACTCAAACAAGCCACCACCCGCACCGCCGAAGGATACCAACTCCCCAGCGAAACCATAGAGTTCAACCCTGACAAAAATACAGCACCGGTGATTGAGGTTGGCACTTTAGACAACCCCACCCGTATTAACGCCAAAATTTCAGAAGGGTTAACGTACGCGAAGGTGTCTATCCCAGAAGGACACCGGCTTCAAGTGGGCTATAATCAGGTGCCTGCAATTGGAACCCGCGCATGGCATGACGGAAATATCACCATTCAGGCGCAGCTTAAAACAGCGGATGACGCTATCTGTAAGACCAATTTCTCAATGATTAACACCGCCGCAGATGGATTACCGGTAGCGGATAAAATAAGCAGTGAGATACAAGGCGCAGATTCAACGTGTTCTGGGGATCCATATTTTCTAGAGATCGATGCCAATGATATGGCTGCCGAAAACCTCGATATGATGCTTGCGGCTGTCCCAGAACCGACCGACTTGGGTGATAGCTTCAATGAGAAGGCAGCAACAGAGCGTAGCGACAGTGATCTTGGCCAGCCGGTTGCTGCAGGTGAGGAACAGGAAGTTCAAGCACTAACGCAATGGGATAATTCGGTTCCGGAAATGTCGGGTACGGTTGTCAGCGAAATCGTCGAGGGTGAGTCCCAATACTTCCCGGTAACTATCGGGTGGGGACAAGCTTTGGATGTCACCGTGGAGATTCTATCGGACCCCACAGGTGAAGAATTAGCGGCTCAAGGCGAAACTGCAGGCATGGAAAATAGTGGTCGAAGCCTAAAATTTGGCATCCAGAATACCTTGGGACAAGACCAATCCCTCATTGGTAAAACAAACGAAAGCATTGCTACTGACTTTGCTGAACCAGCAGTCTTTGGTACTAAAACCCCAATTTCGTTTGCGAATGTTGATAATAGCTGGCTTGGGGGCAGGCACTATGTGCAAGTTGGCTTCTATAGCTCGTTTCGTGGTGACGATCAAACTGATGCCACCACACAGCTGCAACCAGTGAAATATCGCCTGACCTTTACCCCGGTAGGGCAGGAAGTCACTGGTCCGAACTTCGAGACTGACAGCGCGGTTACCAGCTCCCCAAACACCACCGAGCAACCGCAAGCAGCGTCGGAAGAAAAATCCGGGATCAGTCCTATCTGGTGGATTGTAGTAATCACCGCCATTGTGCTGCTGGCAGGCATAATCTTTGCGCTATCGATGCTAAGTAAGCGGCCGAAGGCCCGGTAGTCTTTTAGCCTAGGGGCGTCGAAAAGCAAAACTTGGCGATTAGTTACATCGGTAATAGTCGGCTGATGACCGGGGCAAGGAAGCCTGCAACAGCGAGAATAATACCTAGGACAGAAAGGAAAATATCCGACTCGGAGGAACCAGTAGGCTGTGGCTTACTGGTTTCAAGATGGGATTCAGTCTGCTTGGCGGCCTCGAGTTCTGCTTGCAATTTCGCTGCCTCGGCCGTATCAAGTTGCTTATGCAACTCGGCGAGTTTGGTGTTTAAGGCAGCCAATTCTTCGGCACGTTTTTGGTTGCCTTGATTGTGGGTGGCAATCTCAGTTTCAAGGCGCTGTTTTTCTGCCTCGGCAACAGCTATTTCTGCTTGAAGGTTATTGATTTCTTCAATGCGGGCAGCGGCATCATTTTCCCGAGTTATGGCGGCATCAGTATTGGCTTGGGCTTCTTCTAGCGGATCGATGAGTTCGGCCCACTCAGCAGAACCAGGCAGCTCACGGCCAAATTCGGTTAGTCGATCTGATGCGGTTGCTGGGTTGTCCCAAATCTCTTGGAACTTGGGATTGAGATACTCATAAGTGGCAGTTGGATCAAATTGTGTTTGGGTCTGGGCAATATCATGCCGGTGGATCAAAAGCGTGGTGGCCTCTTTGCGGTCAGATTTACGAACCATGGTCCGACCAGCAACGATCTGTCCTACATAGCCCTTGCCCGGAACCCAAGCTGGGCCACCAGAATCACCAGAATTAGAGCCAAGATCCACGCCATAAATGAAGTAATCATCAATTTTGAGGATCAACCCACACTTTACGGTTTTGGTGGTCTGACCATACATGCATACTCTATCCTGTTCCACCGGAGTATAGACACGGCTGCCAGAGTAATCATTTTTCCCAGCGGTGGCTGAATCAGCTAGTTGAATATAAGCAATGTCGTAGGGAAGGAACTGGGTAGCAGCTGTTTGTCGCTCTTCATCAGTGGTGGCGGTCTTAATGCCATTGACCACCTCTGGCCAGCGGTAGATCAGCTCACCAATCTTTTGGCGAGCGGAATTGTACACCTCATCGCCGTGATTGCCACAGTGTCCGGCAGTCCATATACGACCGTTTTCTGTATCAACAAACCCCGCGGTACAAATGCTGGCACCACCGCTTTTGTGAACAATATAAATGGTATCGCCTTGGTTTACCGGATTAGGGGCAGCATGAACTGGGCTGACAATAGTACTGATTAGGGCGGTGAGCAGCCCAATAAGAATGAGATGAGTCCGTTTCACAATTATTCCTTAGCGGGCCAGCAGGTTAAAGAATGGGGCGAAGAAACCAAAGAGCGCAGCGGCAATGCCTGCCAGCAGCATGATAAGACCAAATAATGGTGGTTTTTGTGCCTCAAGCTGAGCAATCTCGGCTTTTTTGGCAGCGATCCGGTCGTTGACCTCACTGAGTTCGGTCTTGAGCTGGTCGATCTCAGCTTGCTTAGCTATTGCGTCCACTTCGAGTTGTGCCACAGCGCTTGTCGATGCTGCCAGCTGATCCGTTTGCTGAGTTTCTTCTGCCTTCAGGCGTTCTAGCTCAGTTTTCTGGTCAGCTACTTCATTGTTGGTGGCAGCTAGCTGTGCGGCTATTGCAGCTGGGTCGCCAAGCTCCGCCAACCGTGTTTCAAGAGCAGTTGCGCGAGCTTCGGCTTCATGTAGTTCTTCTTTAGCTACTCGGATTTGGTCGGGTAAAGTCGCAAATTCCACAGCATCTGGCAGCTTAGCCCCGAAAGCCTCAGCTTGGGTCTTGGAAGTAATAGCCGCATCGGTGGTTGTAGTTGTTGGAGTTTCACCTGGTGTGGTCGTGCGTTGTAGGGCGAGGTCGTGTCGGGAATACACTCCACTAGTGGAGGTGGCGGTCCCAACATAGCCTTTGCCGGGGATCCATGCTGGGGCGCCAACGGTTAGGCCGTCGATGTTGCGGGTAATGAGGTAATCGGGGGTGACTTCGTGGATTACAGTGCAGTTAATTGCGGCTTGATTAGTGAGAACACATAGTTCATCGCCTTTTCCCACTACGGCGGGTCGATCGCCAGAGTATGGGTTATTGCCATCGGAATCTAGTGTGAAGTAACCCTGGGCGGTTAAGGTGCCAAGTGGTTGTTGGTGGTTGGGGTCGGCGAAGACTTCGGTGTTGGCGGGGCCACAGTTTGGATCGGTCCAGATTCGGTGGTTGAGGGTATCGACAAAGCCGATGATGCAGGGGCCAGTTTTGGTGTAGATCTGGTCGCCTTGGTTTTGGGCAAGAGCGGGGGTAATGCTGGTGGTGGCAAGCATGCTCAGTACCACGGTTGAGGTTTTTCGGTGCACGGTGAAAGGAGCCTTTACATTGGTAATGGCATGCGCAAAGGGCAATGCCGGAGAATCCTTCACTCATTGTAGCTTTCAGCTTATTCTTGTGAAAAATTTATGATTATTAATTTGTTCTTATGCTGTTCTTTGGGTGTTGGGTGTGGATGTGTGTCTAGAGCAATCAATAGGGGAAATGACACAGTAGTGCCCAAGAAGATATATAAATGAGAAAGCCGATTAGTTACAGATCCAGAAACCAATCGGCGAATTGTTGTACCACGGATCAGTCCATCCGCAACTTCAGACCACCATGTGGATGCCGTCCCTCTACCTGATAGCCCGCTTCGGCTAGACAATCCTGCACCGTGACAATCAATTCTACTGGTGGCACTGTGAAGGTGAGTTTTTCCACGTATTCATTATTCCAACCATAAACATCAATATGACCGGTCTTTTTACCAGCGTCACAGGTGATTTCTGCGCGGTAATCAGTGCACGGGTAATACAACATGGCTTCTAGGTAGGGGCCGAGATCATCAGGGCTGGAATAAGAGCCATCCTCCTCTAGGGTGACAGCATGTAATACGATGGCGGTCAGGTCGTATCGGCTGGAATTGCCACCAGAGAGGTCGTCAATGAGGTCGGAAACCCCATCCATGGCAGAATCTAAGTCGCGATAGTTGGGCATAATAAATCCTCCTTCTTTCTCCCCAAGTTTAGGCCGTTTGGTAGCTAGCTGCGACAAATTTTGGGATATGTATTTTTACTTATGACTCAGTAGCTAAGGCGGTGGTGAGGTAGGGTTAGCCCGTTTTAGTAAATTGGCGCATCCCTACATCGGTTGAGTCTTTAAACTTGATGGGATGGAAGACTTCTTTATCTCTGATCCACATTTTGGCCACACGTTGGTTTCGCGGTTACGTGGTTTTGCGGACCCAGCTGAGCACGATCGGTTTTTGCTCGAAACATGGATTGATGCATTACCTGCACATCAGCACGTTCGAATGTGGATTTTGGGTGATAATTATGTCGGGGGCAAGCAAGCAGAAGATCATGCGCTCAATCAGCTGGTACATCTTAAAGCACAACTTTTGGCGAAAAAAGACAGCACTTTAGAATTGCACTGCATTCTTGGCAACCATGATAGTGCCCACCCAGCGCATTCAAAGGCGTTTAAGCAGATAAAACGATATTACCTAGCTTATGATTCGGTACAGTCCGCTGGTACTATGAAAATGGCAGGTCGGCGGGTATTGTTGAGCCATTTTCCTTATGAGGGCGATCATGTCAATGAGGATCGATGTGAGCAGTTCCGGTTGCGAGATTTGGGTGCACCATTGTTGCACGGGCATACTCACGCATCAGAGCAAATTTCTTATTCGCCGCTTGGATCGTTGCAGGTCTGCCTGTGTGTGGAGGCATGCCCAGATTCCCAGCCGATTCGGCGCCCAGTATTAGAAGAATTAGTGAAAAGGTATGACCGATGAGTGTGTTTTTTATTTCTGATCCGCATTTCGGTCATTCGCTCATGGCACGGTTGCGTGGTTTTAGTAGTGTCAGCGAGCATGATCGTTTCCTTTACAATGCATGGCTAGACAAGCTGCCGGAAAATCAGCAGATCAGTTTGTGGATCCTAGGCGATAATCATTGTGGTGGGGAGCCAGAAGAAAAAGCAGCTTTGGAGTTACTGTCTAGGTTTCGAATGGAGCTATTGGAGCGTAAAGGCAGTTTGGTGGAGTTTCATGGTTTGCTGGGCAATCACGATCTGGCACATCCGAAATTTCGGGATGGGCATATACGGTTAAAGAATTACTATCAGGTATATGATTCAATACAGACCACCTGCTCGATGATTATTGGGAAACAACAAGTGATGCTCAATCACTTTCCTTATGAAGGTAACAAATATGATAATGAGTGGATGGATCAATATCGCTTACGAGATTTGGGTCGCCCGCTGATTCATGGGCATACCCACTCTTCGGAATTGGTATCCTACACCCGAAATGGCACCTTGCAATTATGTGTCAATGTGGAAGCCTGTCCTGATTTTGCACCGTTGTCCCTACTGGAAATCGAATCATTGATCCAAGCACATCAGCGGCCATTGCGCCGCACATAGCCCCCTGCACTTTTTATAAAAAATACTGCATGCTAAGATCTTTAAGCAATCTATTTGGGATCTTTCAGGAAAGTTGCATAGCGTTGACGCAATTAACAGACGACCATGAAGAAGTAGTCGGGTATGTGCCCGGCGGCTTCGATATGCTCCATATTGGGCATTTGAACATCCTGCGTGCGGCTCGGCAGCGATGCACCAGATTGGTAGTGGGGGTTGCTACCGATGAGTCGCTTTTGCGCATGAAGGGTCGTCTACCGGTTGTGCCGCATGCCGAGCGCATGGAATTGATCGCCAGCTTACGCTTTGTTGATGATGTTGTTACTGACATTGATCAAGACAAGCGGATGGCATGGAAGCGGCATCCTTTTGATGTGCTTTTCAAAGGCGATGATTGGAAAGGCACTCCCAAAGGCGACCGGTTGGAAGCTGAACTTGCCGAAGTAGGGGCCAAGGTTATTTACCTTCCCTACACACCCACGACTTCCTCGACTATTCTGCGGGAATTCTTGACCCGAGAAACCGCAGCGGCGGGCGAAAAAACCAGCCATGACTAATAACGAAACCACTACTTGGGGCTCCCGTTATCGTTGGGCCCGCGCTTCGTTGGATCAGGCTCAAAAGCCAGCACAAGGGGTGCCTGCCTACACTCGTTGGGTTAACCGTCGTGGGGCACGGATAATCGCCGCTATTGGCTATGCTTCCGGCTGGACTCCTAATGTGGTAACGGCTATGTCCGCTACCTTGTCGGTCATGGGGATGATCCTATTGCTAGTCCTCCCACCGGCGTGGTGGGTTGGGTTTCCAGTAGCGGTGTTATTGGCTGCTGGTTATCTGTTCGATTCCGCTGACGGTCAGTTGGCACGGGTGTCGAAGATGTCGTCAAAGACAGGGGAGTGGATCGATCATGTCGTTGATGCTTTTCGATCGCCCGCAATTCATTTGACGGTGGCAGTGGCCGTGATGCTGCACCGGCCGGATTTTACCTGGTTGGCACTGGTAGCTTTGGTGTATTCGCTGATTACTAGTGGCCAGTTCCTCAGCCAAATTCTTGCCGAAGCTTTTGTTCGCAAAGCTGGAGCCAAGCAAACTCGGGGTGGGGATCTGCGTTCATGGGTACTGCTCCCAACCGATCCCGGTACCTTGTGTTGGTCTTTTGTCTTGTGGGGGTTTGCCCCGATTTTTGCGGTTGGGTACTCACTGCTGGCGCTGATTGCATTGGCACATTCTGGGCTATCACTTCGGCGCCGCCACCGTGATTTGACCGCACTTGATGGAGGCACTGGTGCCTGAGCTGACCGTACTTTTGCCTGCCCACAATGCTGCCGACACCATTGTTCGTGCGGTGTCAAGCACCCTGCGGGCCTTGCCTTACGATTCCCAATTATTAGTGCTTGACGACGGCTCGCAGGATGATACCGCCACCCAAGCCGAAGCCGCGGGTCATGGTGATTCACGCCTGAAGGTGGAACGTCGTGCAGCTGCTGGAGGGATTGCCTCAGCGTTGAATTGGTTGCTGAGTCAATCTGATTCCCGGTTGATCGCACGCATGGATGCTGATGATGTCTGTTTGCCGTGGCGGTTTCGCGTTAGCGTACCGGCCGTGGAAAAAACCACTGACATGGTGTTTACTCAGGTGATTAATCAAACCGGTCGGATATTAAAACCAGCAGTTCCGTATGCCATTCCACCAGCGGTATTTCCGTTGCATCTATTGCTGACTAATCCGGTTTCGCATCCTACGATGTTGGCAAAGCGGGAAGTGATCGATCAGTACCGAGCGGTACCAGCGGAAGATTATGATCTGTGGCTGCGCTGTGCTGCTCAGGGTGCACGACTTCGGCGACTGGCATGTTGGGGGCTGATCTACCGGCTGCATCCAGGCCAAATCACCGCATCAGAAGCATGGCGGGCGAAATCGTGGTCCGACCCACGCCAAGCTGAGGCATTTGCGGATTTAGCAGAGCAACTTACCGGTGCCAGGTTGGAACGCATTGTCGCACTTAAAGGGCGCGACCATGAACTACAAAACTTTGAAAAACATTTAAGTGCAGCTATTGCTGCCAGCCCGCAACCTC
Source organism: Corynebacterium sp. (assembly GCA_041854705.1). Taxonomy (GTDB): domain Bacteria; phylum Actinomycetota; class Actinomycetes; order Mycobacteriales; family Mycobacteriaceae; genus Corynebacterium. The sequence continues at coordinate 20,305 of JBHACV010000194.1, read as the reverse complement.
ACCGGTGGTGGTTACAGCACCGGTTGCGCCAGCGACTTGCGTGGGCGCGGCAGGCTTCCCCAAATACTACGACTGGCCAAGGAGAAAAATGAACTCTATTGACGGCTCCATAGGATTTTCCTCGCTGGTTCGCATTTTGCGTAAACGCAGCTGGTGGCTCCTGCTAGGCACAGTCTTAGGTTTAGTCGCTGCGGGTTTGTACTTGTTTGTTATCCCCACTACCTACACTGGCACTGCGCAGGTTAATATCACCGCCGTTAGTTCGGAACCGGTGACCGAGGGCCGGGCAGTCTCTAGCCTGGTGGACTTGTCAACCGAACGGCAGTTAGCGGCCTCATCGAATACTGCTCAGTTAGCAGCTGAGTATTTAGGCGAAGGGTGGACTGCGAAGGAACTCATGTCTGGGGTATCGGTATCTGGCGACCCCGAGGGAACCGTGTTGCGCATTTCCTATACCGATATCGATCAGCAGCGCGCCATTGAAGGGGCGGACCAGTTAGCTAAAGCCTACCTACAGGTACGTACCTCATTGGTGCTAGAGCGGGTGGCTAGTGTGGTTAATTCCATTGACACCAAAATCGAAGAAAATGAGCGGGAACTAGAGACCCTAATGGAAACCACTGGCGGGTATGATCCTGCGTCCTCGGTGCGGGTAGAGACCTTACGTAATGACATTCAGGCATTACAGGAACGCCGCTCGACATGGAATGACATTTCGGTCCAAGCTGGTCAAGTGATTACCCCAGCGAGCGCCAATGACGTACGTGCCGATCCAGTGCGGTGGCGAGTGTTGGTTCTCGGCCTGTTTGGTGGCTTGTTCTTAGGCGTCCTATTAGTGTTAGTGCGCCAACTGGTTGCACGGCGTCCCACTGGGCCAGAAGAAATTGAAGACCTATTGGATGTGCCCGTATGGCGCCCTGTGGGAGATGTTGGTGACCAGAAACGGTGGGAATTGGCGGCAGAAATGGTCCGTCATGCTAATCGCACCCCTGATAATCTAGCGGTCTTGGTGGACTGGAATAGCACCGATGGCCGATCTGCGGCTTCAGCGTTGACCGAGACTGTGGTGGCAGCGATTATTGACATCAATAATGACCGGGCCCAGATTCTGCGTGCACTCATTGGGGTGCAGTCGGCAGTGCTAGTGGTGCCATTGAGCTGGCCGAAAAAGTTCTTGACGGAACTGGTTAAAGATATTGAATCCATCGATGTTGCTTTGATTGGCGTTATTGTGGTGGCACCGAATGCAAAGGAGACGCAGTGAGCCGCGAAACTACCGCGCTGGTAGGCGTCGTCAAGCGAGAAAGCGAAAGCCTTGAGATTATCAGCGGCAGCATGGGTGATAATACCGCGGAAATCGTGGTACTCGACCATGACCAACTGGTAGCTCACCTCCAGTTTGATGGCACCAATGACCTAGTAGGGCGTGCCTTGGCAGCCTGTGCTGACCAAAAACCAGAACGGCCGTGGCACACCGGTCAGGGGGTGGGACTTACTGCCAGCGTTATCATTTCTACCTTGGGAAAGACACCTTTGTTGGTAACAGCCGTGCGTGCGGTGTTAAATCAAAGCCATAAGAATTTTGAACTGATTGTAGTTGATAATGATCCAGCATCTGGGGACACCCCACGGCTACTAGCTGAGATCACCGATCCACGACTTACAATCGTTCCAGAAGCCACCCGAGGACTGTCATATGCCAGGAATCGGGGAGTGAAGGCCGCCCTTGGGGAAGTGGTGGCCTTCACTGATGACGATGCCAGTACTCCGCCACAATGGCTGGCCAGTATGCTCGATGCATTAGCTGGAACCGGTGCTGCCGCGGTAACCGGCCCAGTTTTTGCCCGAGAACTCCGCTTTGCCCCACAGCGCTATTTCGAATCACGGGGTGGCTTCCCCAAAGGATTAGAGCCAAAACTGTGGTCTGTTGATTCACCAGATGGCGGGCCGTTTTACCCCTATGGCACCGCGCGAGTGGGGGCAGGGGTCAATATGGCATTTCGACGCGCGGCGGTACCAGTTTTTGATACTGCCTTAGGCGCTGGCACCCCGAGTAATGGTGGGGAAGACCTCGATGGATTTGCTCAGGTACTGCAAGCCGGAGGTGACATCATTTACAACCCTGATGCTTTTGTTTTCCACGTGCATCGGCGGGACCTCGCAGGGCTGAAACGACAGATCTATGGCAATGGCACCGGTATGGCAGCTTTGCTTAGTAAAACGATCCTCCATCATCCAACAGTTCTAGTAAAACTGCTGCGCCGCATCCCGCAGATCGCCCGGCGCGTAGCACCAGGATCGCAACGGGTCACCGGGACGGTAGTGGATACACCGAAGATATTGAGTCTATTAGAAGCACGAGGTTTTCTCGTTGGGCCATTTTTGTACTTAAAGGGCCGACTGTGAAGCAGTGGATACACGGTTGGCCAGTAGTACTACCATTTGCCGCATATGCACTGTGGTGGGTGCTGGGTATCGGGGATTTTGTGTGGATCATTGCTGGCATTGTCATTGCAGTCATGTGGGTCAGCACGAAACAGCTACGGATCCCGCCAGTTTTTATCATGTGGTTGTTGTTTGTGGTGTGGGTGATGGCATCATTAGCGATGACGGATACTTCCGGCCGCTTATTGGGGGCGGTGTACCGGTTGCTGTTGTATTTAGCAGCGACTGCACTTGCAATTCACACCTATAATTCGGCACATAGTTTGAGTGTTTGGCGGGTTAGTAATGCAATGGTGTGGTTTCTTGCTGGAATGACGGTGTGTGGGTACTTGGCCATTGCTTTTCCTGAACTTTCGATTCGTACCCCTATGGCATGGATCATGCCGAGTTCTTTGGCTAGTAATGATCTCATTGCTGACATGATTGTGCGTCGTACTACTCAGTGGAATCCAGATGCGTGGGTGCCGCAGGCAGTGCGACCCGCGGCACCATTTTTATACGCAAATACTTGGGGGAACGTCTATTCGTTGGTGCTGCCATTTGCACTGATTCACCTGTGGTTGACTTGGCATACCCCACGCCGTTGGTGGGTGCTACTTGTGGTTTTTGCCAGTATCTACCCAGCACTGGCTACCTTGAACCGGGGTATGTTCATTGGTTTGGGTGTTGTGGGGTTATGGGTGGCACTTCAAGCGTTGCGGCGTGGCCGTGTTATAGCGGTATTAAGTTCGTTGTTTGTATTGATGGTGGCTGCTGTGGTCTGGGTTTTCTCCCCACCGGGGCAGCAATTTATTCAACGGATTGAGGTAACTAATTCCACAGAAGATCGAGGAGAGTTGTATCTCAGCACACTTCAAGAAGCACTAAAGTCGCCACTGTTTGGGTATGGATCGCCCCGACCAGCAGCAGAACCGTGGTTACCGTCAATGGGCACTCAGGGTCAATTGTGGACTGTGATGTATTCTTTTGGCTTTGTTGGCCTGTTTTTGTTCTTAGGGTTTTTGTTTTGGGTGTTTTTATTGGTTATCCCTAGAAAAGACCCCATTGGTGCAATCTTGGGTGGCATTGTGGTTGCCACTATTGTCGAGTCTGCTTTCTATGGCATGATGACCGGCATAATGGTGACAATGGTCGCAATCGCATTGGTATTGCGACCAGATACTTGGATTAACAGTTCGGATCGTCCGGGTATGTCTGCTCCGCCAGCTTCCACACGCCGTCCTCGTGGGCGAAGGTTGCGAGCGTGAGGGTGCGGTTGTGCTCGGGTGCGACCTCTTCATTGACAACAGATTCGGCATCGTCAAGCACTTCAACTTTGGTGGAATCTACACAGACCTTAGCTAGTGCGGTTTCTGGTTCTGCCCCTGGCTCAATTTCAGTGGAAACAATGGTTGCTTTTCCAGTTTGGTGTAGATCATTGGTGGCCATTTCCACCCGTTGGTTGTCGAAGTCCTCTAATGCGGTGTCGGTTAAAATCTCGGATAGGTCGACTTCAACAGTGGGGTCTTCTAGGCTAGACCAGGTTAGTTGGAGGATTTCTGCCACCACGGCTTGGTCGGGCAGCTCGGTGTCAACTTCGGCAACAGCGGGTGCGGCGATGGTAGTGGTTGGTACTGGTTCAGTGCTGCTGTCGGAGGCCGCTGAGCCTGCTCCATCCAAGTTGGATTCGCTACAGGCTGATAATGAAAGTGCAGCTAGTGTTGCTGCGACGAGGGCCAAAGATACCCGGTTCATGGTTCTCCAGTTGTGAGTGTGAATCAATTAGGTCAAATGACAGCCACATATTAGCACCATCGCATATTGATTGACGAAGTAGGGTAATAATGCAAAAAACCGACAACCAACGCCGTGACCTCGCTCGTGGTGGCATGCTGAGTTTCTTTGGCTCCGCGAGCAGCGCCTTTTTAGGTTTTGTGCTCACTGTTGTGATTTCTCGACTCCTAGGCGCCAGTGGTGCTGGGGTGGTATTCCAGGCCACGGGGGTATTCGCGGTGGTTATGGCTTTTGCCAAAGTAGGGATGGATTCTACCGCTATTTATCTACTACCGCGGGTACGGTTAGATGCCCCAGAAAAGGTGCGGTCCACTGTGGTGGCTTTTAGCTTGGCGGCTATTGCTGTCAGTCTGGTGTTGGTGGCGGTGTTAGAAATGCTGGCACCGATAATTTGGCCGGGAGCAGGTGTTTCAGATTCGGTTCGAGCCGTGTTGATTTTTGTGCCAGTGGGGGCACTGTTGTTGATTGCTTCGGCTGTATTACGTGCGCTAGGTTCAGTCAAAGAGTATGTGTGGGTAGCTAACATTGCAGTTCCGGCGCTGCGCCCACCGTTGGTGGCAGTTGCGGCAGTGGCTACTGGATCGGCTTTGGTGGTGTGTGTTGCTTGGGCTGTGCCTTTAGCATTGATGGTGGTGGTTGCTGGGCTATTGGTGGTACGTCATGTTAATCGGTTAGAAGTAGATAATCGAGGGCAGGTGTGGCCAGATAGTCAACAGTGGCGTCAGATCATTAGTTTCGCTGCGCCCCGTACGTTATCGGCTGGCTTAGAACAAGCACTCATTTGGGTAGATGTGCTACTAGTGGGATGGTTGGTGAGTGACCAGGCTGCCGGGGTATATGGTGGTGCTGCTCGCTTTATCCAAGCTGGGTTATTGGTGGATGCCGCCCTACGGGTGGTGGTGTCACCGAAATTTTCAGCACTACTGCATCAAAATAAAGAGGCTGAGGTACGTGAGTTATATGTCACTGCCACCATGTGGCTGGTGTTAGTCGCATCCCCGGTATATGTGCTGATGGCAGTTTTTTCTCCTGTGTTTTTGAGTTTATTGGGTCCAGATTTTGTTGATGGTGCTGCGTCGTTAAGCATTCTGGCAGTTGGTATGACGTTGACCTTTTTAGCAGGAAATATCCACTCATTGTTGATTATGAGTGGGCGCAGTGGTTGGGCAGCGGTGAATAAAGCTGTGGTGTTAGCGATCAATGTTGTTGGTAATCTGCTGTTTCTGCCAAGTTTTGGCATTGTTGCAGCAGCCGCTGTTTGGACGGTAAGCATGCTTATCGACGCTCTGCTTGCGGCGATAGAGGTGTATGTATTCCTTCATGTGAAAATTCGCATTACTGAGGTGTTGTTGCCGTTGCTGGTGGTGCTCATGAGTTTCGGTTTGCCGTCAGTTATGGCGAGTGCTTTCTTAGGGCAGAGCGTCATAAGTGTTGTGGTGTCCTTAGGAACGGGGGGAGTGCTATTTTTGGGTGGTTGTGCGTTGTTGCGGCAACAATTGCACGTTGACGGGCTAGTATCGATGTTTCGATCACGGCGCTGACCTTACCTTTGGGGGTGGTAGCATCTTTTCATTTACTATCAATTAGCCATTGCTTATGTGTGTGTGACAGGATGAATCCTGATTTAATTTTCTAAGACTTAAATAAGCGTTTTTAAGGTGTTAACGTGAGTCGAATCCGTCTTTTTGCAACACTTGTTTTGAGTGTTCTTCTTGTTGTAAGCGAACTTGGTGTTTTTTCTGCTGTTCCAGCTGCTGCGCAGGAAACCCCGACAGTTAAACGAGATGGGCTCACTGAAGCAACAGCGGCGGCTTCCTGTTGGGAAATCAAACAAAAAGATCCCAACAGTGCGGATGGGGTCTATTGGCTTCTGACACCCCAAATGGCTGCACCAGCGCAATTCTTCTGCGACCAAACCATGGATGGTGGTGGCTGGGTCATGATTGGTCGTGGCCGTGAAGGCTGGGATCGCTACCCAGATGGCAAAGGAAAACCAGAAGACTTGCACAAGCGTGAGCGCACCCCAGCTAGTTTCCCTGCTGCTTTGCTGCCTAGCGCTACTATCGATGGTCTGCTTGGTGGGGTCAGCGTCAATGCGCTAGCTGAAGGTATGCGAGTGGTGCGTGCTACCGACGCCCAAGGTACCAGCTGGCAAACCTTCGACATGCGACCAAAGAAAATGCAGTCGTGGACTTGGGCGCTGTCTTCAGAAGACACCGCCACTTACCGGATTAATAACGGTGCATGGCAACAGTCCGGTCTTATGAATGCGGTTTTCGGCACCGATACTGGCTGGAATCGGATGGACCTAACCACCGGCTCTGCCCGAAAATACAATATGGGCTTCGGTTATGGCAGCTCTGTTAGGGCTGGTGACACCTCAGCCACCAACTTCTTGTGGAGCGCTAATGGTTCTGCTCCCTTGCCCTATGCCGAGTTGTACATCCGGCCACAGGTCAGTTCTGATAATGGCTTTGAAGCACTCCCCGATGAAGGGGCCGGGCCAATCACTGGCCGGGCCCTAGTTGCCAACTTCGCCCAAAAAACCAGTTGGGGTGTGACCGGCAACCTCAATGGCCGCACCAACGAAGGCAATTCCCCAGTTCAGGCCTTTGCCGAAATCGGCGACACCATCTATATCGGTGGTAACTTCACTAATGCTGAAGAAAAATCCACCGGAAAGGTAGTCCCACGTACCGCCTTAGCCGCATTTGACCGTGCTACCGGTGCGCTACGTGAATCCTTCCAAGTACAGCTAGACAACCAAGTCAAAGCGCTACTGGCTTTGCCTGATGGCAGATTACTTGTGGGTGGTGAATTCAAAAACGTCAATGGGCAACCACATTCTGGGACCGTGGTCTTAGATCCAGCTACTGGAGCGATCGATCCAGCATGGAATCTAGAAATCACCACTAGGCTGACCAATGGTGTTTTGCGGGTATCATCGCTTGCCCTCGGTGGTGACTACATTTACATTGGCGGATCCTTTACCCACCTGTCCTCTAATGGGATGAACCCAGTTTATGCTCGGGGTGCTGCTCGTGTGAAGCTTGATGGTGTCCCTGATCGGTCGTGGAATCCAGAATTCAATGGTTCAGTCGTGGATATCGACACTTCCCCTAACGGTGACCGGTTCTATGCCGCTGGTTACTTCACCAAGTCGGCAGGAAACACCGCTGTCAAGGCAGCAGTTCTTTCTACCGAACCTGGGGCTGCCCCCGCTGTTAGCAATTGGGTCTTCCAAGGCAGCTCCTCGGAACGTGGCAACTACCAGCAGGCTATCGACGATACTGGATCTCTGGTGTTTATCGGGGGTTCCGAGCACAGCCTCTTTGGCTACGACCCCGGTACGCTAGAAAGAGTGTCGGGATCAATTACCAAATCTATCGGTGGCGACATGCAAGCAATTGCCTCTAATGGTGATATCACCTATGCCGGTTGTCACTGCTCACAGAACTCCTATGAAAATGCTTATACCTGGTCTGTGATGAATGCAGACTGGACCAAAGTTGACAGCGTTCAGTGGGTCGCCGCGTGGGATGCCCGCACCGGTAAACAACTTGGGCAATTCGCCCCCTACATGTTGCGCTCCAACAACGCTGGTGCTTGGAGTCTTTTCCTCGACTCAGATGGCGCTTTGTGGGCAGGCGGTGACTTCACCGGTTCCCGCACCTCACTTACCGCATCGCAATGGAATGGTGGCTGGGTCAAATACCCAGCAAGAGATGTTGTTGCACCCGAAACCCCTGGAAAGGTTTGGGCAGGAACCAGCACTGATAAGACGGTGGATCTGCAGTGGGACAAAGCCGCAGATGCGACTTCCTACGAGATCCTACGGGATGACCGCGTCGTGGCAACCGCCACCACTGAAAACGCAACCGTACCTCGCGGTGGCAATAACCGCTTCTTTATCCGCTCTGTCGATGGTGCTGGTAACCGTTCGGCCACCACACCACTATTCCTCGCACCAGAGGCTGGTGGCGTGGACCCGAATTCACCGGTACTGATCGACCAAGGTGCAACTTGGCACTACTCCTATAACCAAGGCGCCCCAGACGATACTTGGACTAAGACCGAGTTCGATCGCTCTGGTTGGGATACTGGCACCGTGCCTATTGGATATGGAGATGCCAACGTCAGCACCAAGATCACCCCACCAGCGGGTAATAGCCGCCCAATTACTACTTACTTTGCCAAGACCTTCCAGGTGGCCGACCCAGCTGCCTTTAGTACTGCAACCTTGGAATATGTCGCTGACGATGGGGCAGTGGTCTATCTCAATGGCACTGAAATCAGTCGGGCACGTATGCCAGAAGGCGCTGTCTCTGCTGACACCAGAGCTAATACCGCAGTTTCTACTAGCACCGCTAATGGAAGAAAAGTGAAAGTAGAAATCCCCTCATCAATGCTGGTTGCTGGTGATAACACCATTGCGGTCGAAACTCACCTCAATTACCGGTCCAGCCCATCCATGACCTTCGACGGTAACCTCAAGATCACCAACTCTGATCCATCACCTAATAACCCATCAACCACCTTCGACCGAACCGTCCTCGCTGCAGGCTCCCCGTGGCTGTACTGGTACGACCCGGAAGAACCTGATGCTGACTGGGCTACTACCGCCGACGTCATTCTCTGGCAGGAGGGAACCGCCCCCATCGGTTGGGGTGATGCGGATGTAGCAACCCAAATCACCACCCCAGCCACCGGGCGGGCACGCACCGCCTACTTTGTCAAAGATCTCGACCTAGACTTGTCCCAAGTACCCGACAACACCAAACTGATCCTAGAAGTACGCGCTGATGATGGAGCACTTGTGCGAGTTAATGGCACCGAAGTTGGGCGAAAACGCCTCCCTGAAGGAGAGATTGCGCATGACACCTATGCCAGCCAGGCAGTTGGAACCAAAAACGCCAAGACCGATCTCATAACCGTTGAAATTCCGGTTTCTGAGCTTAATAATGGCAGCAACCGGATTGCTGTGGAAACACACATTAACTATCGTTCGACGCCGTCGATGACTTTCGAGGCCACCGCACGATTGGTTGCATCATGACAGACGGTGCCGTGGCAGAACTCGCCCGAAAAATAGCCAAGCCGGGCACCGTCGTAACATGGCTGAATCACTGGTCCATCCAGAAAGCGAATTGGCGGGCACTGGCCCAGCTGACCACCATCGGGGTGGACGGCACCTTGCTACAGATGGTGCTCAATCGCAATGGGTATTCCCTCAGTCGGACCTCCGCTGACCTCGTACTGCCAGTGCTTTTTAATGAGGTCTTAGCACCGCGGTCCCGTATAGTTTTCCTCGGGGCCGCGCCGGGCGTGGCAAAACAGGCGGCCAATCGTATCACCCAGCATCGCACTCTTGCGCTTGATGGCTACGATGAATTGGCCGCCATTCGGCGTAATCCCAGTCGGCTAAAAGCCTTTGATCCAGAGGTGATCGTGTTAGGGCTTGGGGCGCCTCTGCAAGAAGAGGTGGCAATAGAGATGCACCAGGTATTCCCGCATGCCATTATTTGTACGGCGGGGGGCTGGATTGACCAGCTAGCCAAAGATGAGCAGTACTTCCCTGAGTGGGTGCATCAATATCGATTGGGTTGGGCATGGCGCATAGCCCACGAGCCGCGTCGCTTGACTCGCCGCTATACCATTGATGCTTTGGCCTTTTTATTGCAGCGTCGGGTGTACATTGCAAAACTCGCCGGGCTGCGAGCCACAGCCACGGCGAGTTGCTTGGAGCTTTAGTACGCTCCTTCTTTGGAAATCACAGCCCGGAAGGTTCGGGCTAGGATGGTCAAGTCCAACCACGGATTGCAATTTTCGACATAGTACAGGTCCAATTTAACTGAGTCTTCCCAAGAAAGATTGGACCGGCCCATGGTCTGCCACATGCCGGTGATACCTGGCTTAACCAAGAACTTTCGTAAAACATGTGGCTCAAACTGTTCCACCTCACGAGGTAGCGGTGGGCGGGGGCCCACCAATGTCATATCGCCCCGTAGAACGTTAAACAGTTGGGGAAGCTCATCAAGGCTGTATTGCCGTAATAACCGCCCTGGTTTGGTGATGCGAGGATCATTTTTGAGTTTGAATAAGATTTCATTGCCTGCATCAGTGCCATCAAAGGGGGGCAATACTGCTTCGGCATCGGTGCACATGGTGCGGAACTTCAGCATCCGGAAGGTGCGCCGATTATGACCCACTCGCTCTTGGGAGAAAAAGACAGGGCCGCCGTCGTCAAGCTTAATGATGATTCCGATCAGGAGCAGCACAGGCGACAACAAGATAATACCCAAGGCAGACAGCAGAATATCCCAGAAGCGCTTGTGATAGAAATAAAGGCCGGTATAGCGGCTATTCTTGATCTCTACCAAAGCGGGTTTCATGCCAGAATGCAGACTCATCCGACCTACTGAACCACCATTGATAGGCAGCATAAACAACAATCTGATATTGGAGTTTTCCAGAGCCCACTTCAATTGTTGGGCTTGGGTGGTATCGAGCCCGGAGTAAGTGGAAATCACCAGGGTATCCGCTTTTTGACGGGCTAGCTCATTAAGGATGTACTGCTCTAATGAGGGGGCACGCATGGCTTCATGCACATCAATCCAACTAGCAAGATTCAACCCCAGGTCTTGATCCAGTGGTGATACCCCAGAATCGACGGCCACTTCTGTGGTTAATACCACAGCATTGCGGGTGCGTTGCTCGGCAAGTGCCAGTTTGAGCAGAACTTGCTGGATCAGCGCACGGGAACTTAATAATAGGACTAGTCCAAGGGGGAGAGTCCAGAAGAATAAAGATGGCGGCAAAGAATCTAGGTAGATGGTGTCTGCGATGGCAAATAGCCCAAAAGTTAAAAAGGTTGCCATCGTGATCTTCTGAAACGGGATGAACCGTGATTCCACGGCATGCGTTCCCATGACTGAAAGCATGAAAAGCCAAGTCACACATAGTGCGCCTGCTGGGACGAAAAAAGTCGTTCGCAAAGCTTCGGATTCAATGGTGCTTTGGGTATTGATGCCAATAGCCCAAGGCACAGTAATAGCAACAAGTATGACTGCAAAGTCACTTGATGCTACGACAAGGGCAGGGGTCAAATCCGATTGCCTGCGCAGGGTCTTACTAAATAAAGACCCCGTTACGTCGTCCATGTGAAAATATGTGGACACAAGCGGAGCTTTCTTTATAGATTATTTTCAATAGATGGCTTAGATCCAACTGTAACTGGCCTCAATGAATCAGATCAAACATGCTTAATATATTATATTTTTAATCTGAGATATTTTCATAAATATGAAAGTGTGTCAGTTTTACTAAGTGGTGCGCACGTTGGTTAAAGTGCAATTTTGGGGGCTGTAAATGCTAAAAATAGGCAGATTAGCTAACTGAAAAAACACTTAAATTAAATTAGTTACAGGGGGTGGGGCATGGGTGCACCCTTTTTGGGTATGGTCACATTTTAAGGAGAAATAAATGTGACACCTGCGACTATTGGGGTCTTCGTTTGTTCACGTTTGCATCTTTGCTGTCAGTGTGGTTGAATCTACGGGTTGCCTTTCATAGGTCGGTTTTGTGCATCGCTTTCCGAGATGCCAATACCAATGAAACCCTTAATTATAGAGTTTCCTCTATTCTTTTACAAGAGTAGCGGAAATGTGATGGGCAAACGGATAAAACGACCGCGTGTGTCAGTTCGGAAATCTGCCACACATTAATTCCAGGTCAAGGAGACCCATAGTGATTCAGCAGGAATCGCGTCTAAAGGTCGCCGACAACACCGGCGCACGGGAAATTCTGTGCATCCGTGTCCTCGGCGGTTCTACCCGACGCTTTGCTGGCATCGGTGACGTCATTGTTGCCACTGTCAAGGAAGCAACTCCCGGTGGCACTGTTAAAGCCGGTGAGATTGTCAAGGCTGTCATTGTTCGCGCTAAGAAGGAAACCCGTCGCGCTGACGGCTCCTACATTCGCTTCGACGAAAATGCCGCTGTCATCATCAAAAACGACAATGAGCCACGTGGCACCCGTATCTTCGGCCCCGTGGCCCGCGAACTTCGTGACAAGCGTTTCATGAAGATCGTTTCTCTCGCACCGGAGGTGATCTAATAATGAAGATCCACAAGGGCGATATGGTCCAAGTGATCTCTGGGCCCGATAAAGGTGCACAGGGCAAGGTCATTAAGGCTTTCCCCAAGAAAAACAAAGTTTTGGTTGAAGGCGTCAACCGCATTAAGAAGCACGTCGCCGACTCCTCTGGTGAGCGCGGTGCCTCTTCAGGCGGCATTGTCACCCAAGAAGCTCCAATTCATGTTTCTAACGTCATGATTCTGGACTCCGACGGTAACCCAACCCGTGTTGGCTACCGTTTTGATGAGAACGGCAAGAAGGTCCGTATCTCCCGTCGCAATGGGAAGGACATCTAATGAGCGAGAACTATACTCCCCGTCTCAAGACCCGCTACCGTGAGGAAATCCGCGGCAAACTGCAGGATGAGTTCCAGTACAAGAACGTCATGCAGATCCCTGGTGTAGTCAAGGTTGTTGTCAACATGGGTGTGGGTGACGCTGCCCGCGACTCTAAGCTCATCAATGGTGCACTAGAAGACCTCGCTGCCATCACCGGTCAGAAGCCGGAACTGCGTCGGGCCAAGAAGTCCATCGCTAACTTCAAACTGCGTGAAGGCATGCCAATTGGTGCGCGCGTTACCCTGCGCGGTGACCGCATGTGGGAATTCCTCGACCGCCTGCTGACCGTGGCGTTGCCGCGTATCCGTGACTTCCGTGGTCTTTCGGACCAGCAGTTCGACGGACATGGCAACTACACCTTCGGCTTGACCGAACAGACCATGTTCTACGAAATCGATGTGGACAAGGTTGATCGTCCCCGCGGTATGGACATCACTGTTGTGACCTCCGCTGTGAACAATGACGAAGGCCGTGTGCTACTGCGTGAACTTGGTTTCCCATTCAAGCAGAACAGCTAGTACTAGCTTTTTGACGACCCCCGCTACTTGGCTTTATGCCAGATAGCAGGGGTTTGTGTCGTTTTAAGGCCAGAGGTGGATCAGCACCACTGACTTTAGAAAATGATGGTGGTTGGGTGCGGAAAAGCAATGTGCGACCTGACGCAATTCGGCCATATTGATTTTTACTATGCGTGCTTGCCAGAAATTTATGGGGGTTGCTGCACAAGGCCCAATTGAGTCGAGATCCTTGACTGGGGGATAGGGGATCAGTGGTGGAGAAGGGCTATGAAGGTTTGGTCGCCTGAATAATTGCTGAGTGCATGCCATCGGCAACCTCATGTGTAAAGGTTACCGTGACATTAATAAATCCTGCTTTGGTGAGGCCGTCGAGGTACTCGGTGGTTGAAAGTGCGCCAGCAATGCACCCTACCTGGGATCCACGCTCTGCCCGTTGTTCGGGGGTGAGATGATCCTCGGCTACTACATCGGTTATGCCTATGCGACCACCAGGGCGCAGGACCCGGAACATTTCTGCTAAAACAGCAGGTTTATCTCCTGATAGATTAATCACACAATTAGAGATAATGACATTAACCAGCGAGTTGGCTAGGGGAATGTCTTCGATGGTTCCTTTCAGAAACTCAACATTAGTCGCACCCACTTCTGCTGCATTGCGACGAGCGAGATTTAGCATCTCATCAGTCATATCCACTCCATAGACAAAGCCGGATTTGCCTACACGTTGGGCCGATAATAAAACGTCAATCCCGCCACCAGAACCAAGATCTAGGACGGTATCACCTTCCTTAAGTTCTGCTACGGCGATGGGATTCCCGCAGCCAAGGCTGGTTTCCACCGCCTTGATCGGTAGGTGTGCAATGTCGGTGGTGCTGTAAAGCTGGGAACCAAAACCTGGTTCATCGCAGCATGGCTTTTGTGCTGTCGCAGCTTGTGTGTAGTGATCTTGAACTTGTTTGCGTAATTGCTCTGGATTCATGATGCGCTCCCTTCATCCATCGACAATATTCGATGGATCGAAATTTTTCAATGGGTATGGCACACTAGTGCTATGAAAATGATGCATCGACTAACCGCAGAAGAGGTAGAAAGAGTCGCCTTTATATGTAAAGCACTGGGGGACCCGATCCGGGTACGATTTTTGGAATTAATCGCAAGTAGTCCCCACCAAGAAGCATGCATTTGTGAGCTAACCGAGTCGGTCGGGTTGGCGCAACCAACCGTGTCGCATCATATGAAAAAACTAGTTGATGCTGGCATTGTCCACCGCAGTCAACGCGGTAAATGGGCCTACTACCGCGTGGTGCCAGAGGCGTATGGGTTGATGGCAGAAATCTTGAAGTTCAGTGAGATGGATGGTGGGCTGAATGCCTCTTGAGTACTTGCGAAGGGTTGGCTCCAATGCCGGTAAAAAGTGATTCCGGTAGAATCAAATCATTCACAATAATAATCGCTAATAAATAGAGCCTAAATTTACCCAGATTCTCCTCATATTGGAAGGACTCGGCCATGCCAAAGCAACAGCTTCTCAGCAGTTTTCTTCCAGATCTATTAGGTCTATTCGCACATTTATGGGTGGCAGCTAAATTCTGCGGCTCGGTGAGAGGAATCACAAGTACCCTGCCGCTAGTTTCTGCGCACTGATCCAAAATCCCCGTCAGCTATAGGATGGGCTATATGAGTCAATATCGCCCTAAGTACCACATCACCCCGCCGCAAGGCCGATTGAATGATCCCAATGGCATCTTCTTCGACGGTGACACCCTCCACGTTTTCTACCAACACGATCCAGCATTCCCCTTCGGCACAAAACGCACCGGTTGGGGACACGCCTCCACCACGCTCGATTCCCTCGTGTGGCAGCATCACCCCGACGCACTCTACCCAGATGCCTCCTATGATCTTCATGGTTGCTATTCCGGTGGTGCAGTGCGCGACGACGATGGCAGCATCTACCTTTTCTACACCGGCAACCTGAAAACCACAGATCCCGAAACCGGCGAGATGGTGCGTCGCGCCACCCAAAACCGCGTCCGCGCTGAAGCTTACGACGAACCAATGGGAGGCATTTATCGTCGTGACGCCCACAACCCGCTGATTGATGGTCCCGCGCCGGGATATACCCCGCACTACCGGGACCCTATGATTACAAAGGATGCTCAGGGCTGGCGTATGGTGCTTGGCGCCCAGCGCGAAAACGAAACCGGAACTGTAGTCCTCTATCGGGGTGTAGATCTTGGAACATGGGATTTCGTAGGTGAGTTAGAATTCGATACCTCTGAGGCGAAACCGGGGACCTCGCCAGACCTTGTGCCGGGTGGCTATATGTGGGAATGCCCTAATCTGCTCACATTGAAGGATCAGGAAACCGGCGAGGACCTTGAGGTATTGGTCATTTGTCCACAAGGGTTAGCGCCAATTACGGATGCTGATGGTACTACTCACTACGCATCCAGCGATCAGTGCGGCTACCTAGTGGGCAAGCTGGAGGGCACCACTTTCAAGGTGCTGCGCGGTTTTAGCGAAATCGATTATGGGCACCAGTTCTACGCTCCACAATTGGTTGGCACTCAGGATGGCGCTGCAATCATGCTGGGTTGGATGGGTCTGCCAGCGCAAGACGATACTCCTTCGGTTGTGGCTGAAGGTTGGGTGCATTGCTTGACGACGCCGCGCGTGCTGACACTACGCAATCATGCCCTATATACAGAGCTTTCGCTACCAAGTGAGGCATCCATTATTCGAAAAAAGGTTGCGGACAATCCAAAAGGATGGGATATCGCAAATGGGGGTGTCCGGGTGGAGTATGAACCTGGTGCCTTGGCGGTCACGGTTGGCGGAGAGCGTCGACAAGCGGTGTGTGGCCCCGGTGAGCTGGTAATTTACGTTGATGGTTGTGCGGTGGAAATCACCGGGGGTGACGGTGCGGTGGCGTTTTCGCTGGTAGCCTTTTGAGACTTGGGGCACAAACATAAAGTAGTGTGACGACTCGTTGACTTTTGCTTCCGTTCGGGCTTGAATAGACATAAGCAGAAAAGTTTTCAATCAGAAACGGATAGGGAAAGGGCAAGCTGTACGTTCTGAGGCCCTAATAACGAAAACTTTGCTCGCATTTGTCCATTTCCGTTAGAGAGCAGAAGTTACTATGCAACATAGAGAAGTAGCTGAGCGCGTAATCAAGGCGGTAGGCGGCGAAGAAAATATCGTTGCTGCCGCTCACTGCGCGACCCGACTGCGTATGGTGTTGAAAGACTCCAAAAAAGTAGACCAAGCGGCACTTGATAATGACCCCGACCTCAAAGGCACCTTTGAAACTGGTGGCATGTTCCAGATCATTGTTGGCCCTGGTGATGTCAACGTCGTGTTCAAAGAGATTAATAACCTTACCTCCAAGAACATTGCGGTTACTGCTGAAGAACTCAAAGACGTCGCCGCCCAATCGGGTAGCCGTTTCACCCGTGCCATCAAGGTACTGGCTGACATCTTCGTTCCACTGATCCCAATTCTGGTTGGTGGCGGTTTGCTGATGGCGCTAGACAATGTGCTCCAAGCGCCCAAGATCTTCGACGCCGAACTGTCGCTAGTCGAAATGTATCCCCAGATTGCTGGCCTAGCAGGTATGGTCAACCTGCTGGCTGCGGCACCATTTGCCTTCCTGCCAATCCTGGTAGGCTTCACAGCCACCAAACGATTCGGTGGTAATGAATTCCTCGGTGCTGGTATTGGTATGGCTATGGTCATGCCATCTTTGACCAATGGCTATAACGTGGCAGAAGCCATTAAAGATGGCACAATGGAGTACTGGGACCTGTTCGGCCTCCAGGTTGCCCAAGCCGGTTACCAAGGCACCGTGTTGCCTGTGCTTGCTGTTGCTTGGATTCTCGCTACCATTGAAAAGTTCTTCCACAAGAAGCTCAAGGGTACCGCAGACTTCCTGATCACCCCAGTGTTGACCCTGCTGATTACCGGCTTCCTCACCTTCATCGTTGTCGGCCCAGTCATGCGCTGGCTTGGCGACACGATTGGCCTCGGCATCCAAAACGGCTACGAAATTGCCGGCCCAATTGGTGGCTTCATCTTTGGTCTGGTCTACTCCCCAATCGTTATTACTGGTCTGCACCAGTCCTTCCCACCAATCGAACTGCAGCTAATCGCCCAAGATGGTTCCTTCATCTTCCCAACCGCATCGATGGCGAATATCGCCCAAGGTGCCGTTACCCTCGCGGTGTTCTTCCTAGCTAAGAACGAGAAACTCAAGGGCCTAGCTGGTGCCTCCGGTGTCTCCGCAGTCTGTGGCATTACCGAGCCCGCCATCTTCGGTGTGAACCTGCGTCTGCGCTGGCCGTTCTACATCGGTATCGGCTCCGCAGCTATTGGCTCCGCCCTAATCGCACTGCTGGATGTTAAGTCCACCGCACTGGGTGCCGCTGGTTTCCTCGGGGTGGTATCCATCCGCGCCGGTGACTGGGGCAAGTTCATGGCACTGGCCTGCTTGACCTTCCTGATTGCCTTCATTGCAGCCTTCCTTTATGGCCGTTACCTGATTACCAAGAACGGCAGCATCGACCCCGATGACGTAGGCGCAGTTCCATCCGAACTACCAGACGGCACTGAAGGCGAAAGCGAAGTTACCACCGCTAAGGCCGATGCTGACGCTATGAAGGTTTACGCTCCACTAACCGGCGAAGCTAAGCCACTGAGCTCGGTTTCTGATCCAATGTTTGCCCAAGGCAAGCTCGGTGCTGGTGTGGCTATTGTCCCGACTGAAGGAAAGCTACTATCCCCAGTTTCCGGCAAGATTGTGGTGGCCTTCCCCTCAGGCCATGCATTTGCGGTGCGCACCCAAGGTGCCGACGGCAAGAACGTGGACATCCTCATGCATATTGGTTTCGACACTGTTAATCTCAAAGGCCAACACTTCACCGCCCACAAGGGACAAGGTGACGAAGTGGAAGCTGGTGACCTGCTGTGCGAATTCAATATCGAGGGCATTAAGGAAGCAGGCTACGAGGTGACCACCCCGATTGTGGTTTCCAACTCCCGCAAGACTGGTCCAGTGATCCCAGCCGCAGGATTGGCACTACCTAGCCAAATCCGCGCTGGTGAGGATCTCATGACCGTCGACCCGAAGGTTGAAGTACCAGCAACATAACAATCACATAATCGGCACCGAGCTCGCCTAGTTCGGTGCCGATTATGCTTTTAGTCATAGAAAGAGCAGTCGCATGGACCCCGTTGATCCCGGGCTTGTCGATAAGTGGAAACTCCCCGAACCCGCACCCCAAAAACCTAACCTCAATAAAAACCTGATCGCGGTTATAGCCGCCTGCGCACTTTTAGTATTCATGGTGAGCGCTGTTTTGGGAATCAGACTGCTCAGCAATAACGGCGACGAAGAACCTACCCCTGTAGCAGCCCCAACCACAACCACCCAAACTTCGACGCCAGTGAGCTCCACCAAACCCCAGACCCCCACCGCAACTTCTACACCTGCACCTGAAACTGAAACGGTTACGATTGTCGAAACTGTGGTAGCGACCGCGACCCCGCAAGCGACGACCACCGGCGGCAGTATTCCGTGTGATGGCCGGGGTGTACTCATTGTCTACTCCGTGATTGATACTGGCCAAGATATTGCTGCCGAAGCAAGTGGGGTGATCGCACAATACCCAGGTGCGCGCATGCTCGCACCAGGGGCATGCTCCTCCCTCCGCGCTAGTGTTAATGGAAATGCGGTGTATGCCATTGTTCTAGATTATGGTTTTGATACACCTTTGCTGTGTACTGCAGCTGCAGAGATTGGTGGGAATCCACGGACTATGAATACCTCGGGAGACTTCACCAGCCCATGCTAAGGCAAAAATCATCCCTGATTTTTTGGTGCTGAAACTAATGGCCTTCAACAGGGATTTTAGTTTTAATGCTCATTCTGAGGTATGAGAAATCAGGGAAGTCACCTATACCAATCAGTCAAGTTCAGGGTACATTTTCACCACAAGAAATGGTAGTTTTTCAAGTGAACGCACCGCTGCTGTGAGGCAGTCGGAGAAAGACGAGGAAAGGTTCAATGTGGCTGCAGGGAAGGCTAAAAAAACTGCGATTATAAGTGCAGGGGTGATCTCCCTCCTAGCGATTATTGGTGGAGTGACATATTTTCTTACTGGTGGCTCAGGGGAGACCATAACAGCAGGGGATTACCGTACCTTAGCAATCAAAGACAACGCCCAGCGGGTATCAGTTTCCGGCAAGGTGGAGGCAGAGAAGTCTATGACTCTATCCACCCGACTGACCGTTCCTGTTGCCACCTTAAACGCGAAGGTGGGGGACCGCGTCCAAGCCGACCAATTGCTGGCAACACTAGACGTCAGCCAGTTAGAGCTTGACCTTATGGCACAGCAAGCGCAGAATGCAGCGACTGACGCGAACTCTGTCACTCAAATTGAGACGGCAGAACGTCAAGCCGCACAGTACCAGGAGATGCTCGATTCTGGGCACAATCAAGAGATCAATACCGCAGAAGCCGCCCTTCGCGAAGCCGAGGCATCCTATGAACAAGCCAACCGCGACTTTGAACTGGAGCGAAGCCTGCACGAGCAAGGCCGCACCCCAGAAATCACCCAGCAGGAAACCGCACTAAATAATGCACGCCACAATGCGGTTACTGCTGCCATTAATGTGGTTCGTGCTGGGGTCGGTTTGGCGGCGGGTGGTGAAGGAACGCAGCCAATCGAAGGTGGCCTAAATGCCGCGGATGCAGTTAACCAAGCAGTGCTGGCTGACACCAACCTAAAAGATGCACAACGCGATTACGAAACTGTCCTTGCGCAGGTAGATAATAAATTGGTGACGTCTCAGCAAGGTGTGGCTAATGCTTTTGAGGCGAAAAAGGAAGCGTCAGTTAATCTGGAAACCGCTTGGAAAAATGCGGAAAATCAGCTAGCGAATAATCAGGCCGCTGTGGATGACGCAGTTCGGCAAGCGCGGGCACAGCGGGCCGCAGCTGGTGCGCAAGATGAGAAATTGCTCAAAGACATTGCTTCCTCCGAAGTGCGCTCACCTTTTGAAGGCGTAATCACCGATGTGCCAGCACGGCAG